>CAYRMG010000001.1:0-45210 GCA_964425585.1 uncultured Aquifex sp.
TCTATAAAGGCCTGTTCCTTTAGGGCTTCAAGCTCCTTCTTTAATCTTTCCGCTTGCTTTTGCTTTTCCCTCAGCTCCTTTATTAGCTCCTGGTTAGTTTTCCTGAGTTCCGAAAGTTCCTTTAGAATATCCCTAAGAAGCTCCGTATTCACACCTTCAGACTCACTTGCTATTTTCTCCTCGTGTTTTTTGAACTTTATATCGTATCCCTCTACAGTTTCCAAGTATTCGTATATTACGTGATTAACCTCGGAGAGGAGCCTCTCAAGCTCCGTGGAAAGCCTGAGGTCAACTTTTGCTTCCTTAAATATCGTGTAATAAATGTCTATAAGCTCGTTTACCGAAGGTTCTATTTTATTTTCAACAACATAGCAAAACACGAAGAACCACTTGGCGTAATTATTCGGTGTGGGAAATATTTCCTGTTCAACGAAGAAGTTAAACATTTTCTTAATAATCTCTTTTAGGTTTTTTTTATCTTTTTCGGTTAACTCTTGCCCTCTTTTTATCTTCTCATAAACCCCGCATTTAAATTCCATTAGGAGAAATTTTATCAAATTCTTACTAACTTACTTTCCGCCAACTCCTGTTCTTTTAACCACTTTTCCATACTCTTTAGTGCTCTTTTTGCCATAAGTTCCTTTTTCTTCTTCTTGTCCTTTATTTTTTTCCCGAGGGGAGGAAGAAGTCCGAACACAGGATTCATAGGTTGGAGCTCCCCTTCCTTTGTGGTTATATACTTCACGAGTGCCCCGAGCATCGTCTCTTCGGGAGCTTTTACTGGGGTGAGTCCCCTTGCAAGTCTTCCCGCATTTATGCCCGCAAGAATACCCGTTGCGGAGGAAGCAACGTATCCCTCAACACCCGTAATCTGACCCGCAAAGAATATGTTTTCCTTCTTCCTTAGGTTTAAAAAGGGTGTTAAAACTTTGTTTGATTGAATGAAGGTATTTCTATGCATTGAACCCAGCCTTACAAAGACCGCATTTCTCAGGCAGGGAATTAATCTAAAAACCCTTTTTTGTTCCTTGTAGGTGAGCTTTGTCTGAAAGCCCACAAGGGAGAGTAGCGTCCCTTCTTTGTTCTCTTTCCTTAGCTGAACAACGGCAAAGGGTTGTTTACCGGTTCTCGGGTCTATTAATCCTACGGGTCTCATGGGACCAAAGAGGAGAGTCTTGTATCCCCTTTCTGCCATCTCTTCTATCGGGAGGCATCCCTCAAAGTGAACAGCTTTCTCAAAATCCTTCGGCTGAACCTTTTCCGCCTTCAGGAGTTCCTCGTAAAATACCCTATACTCTTCCTCCGTAAGGACACAGTTAAAGTAATCCTCTCCCCCTTTTCCGTATCTTGAACCCCAAAAGCCTTTTGAGAAATCCACGCTGTCCGCTTCAACTATCGGAGCTATGGCATCGTAAAAGTAAAGGGTGTCGTATCCCACAAGCTCCTTTATTTTCTCCGATAACGCATCGGAGGTTAAGGGTCCCGTCGCTATTATTACAATTTCGTCCTCGGGAATATCCTTTACTTCTTCCCTTATAAGGGTTATGTTTGGGTGGCTTTCTATCTTTTCGGTTATGTATTCGGAAAATATCTTTCTATCAACCCCCAAAGCTCCTCCCGCGGGCACCCTTGCGGCTTGAGCGGCTTCAATGACAAGTGAGCCGAGCATCTTCATCTCCGCTTTCAGAAGTCCCGCCCCTGTTGTGAGCTCCATACCTCCCAGCGTGTTGCTGCACACAAGCTCCGCGAGATTTCCCGTTTTGTGTGCCGGGGTCATCTTCTTGGGTCTCATCTCGTAAAGAATTACCTTGTGTCCTTCGTTAGCAAGTCTCCAGGCAGCTTCGCAGCCCGCGAGTCCTCCTCCGATGACAATAACCCTCTCCTTCATAACCGAATTTAATATAATCTTTCCTATGGCTGAGAAGAAGTGGAAAACCGCAATATCAACCCATATCAATCACGAACCTTATATAAGGGGATACAGACTTCTTGACCTGGTGGGGAATCTCACCTTCTCGGAAGCCATATACCTCCTACTTAAGGGGGAACTCCCTTCGGAAGCGGAAGCGAAGATGATGGACGCTATATTCGTCTCGGTAATAGAACACAGCATAGCTCCTCCATCGGTTATAGCAACGAGAGCTGTAATAAGCGGTGGTAATTCTTTAAACGTAGGCGTCGGTGCGGGTGTTCTCGCATTCGGAAGTGCCCACGGGGGAGCCCTTGAAGACGCAATGAGATTTATGCAGGAAGGGGTAAAAAGTCAAAGGCCTGTTGAGGAGATAGTAAAGGAATATCTATCTCAGAAAAAGCCCATTCCCGGATACGGCCACAGGTATTACAAAGAGTATGACCCGAGAACGAGAAGACTTTTTGAGCTCGCAGAAAAATACGGTTTTTGTAAAGAGCACTGTGAGTTTGCCAAAAAGGTGGAGGAAGAGATATACAAACAGAAGGGAAAGAGAATAGTTCTCAACGTTGACGGTGCTATAGCGGCAATAACCTCTGATATGGGATTTGACTGGAGGCTGGGTAAAGGATTCTTCATCATAGGAAGGGTTCCCGGTCTTGTGGCACACGCATACGAGGAGCTCACTCAAGAAAAACCCTTCTCAAAGAGACTTTCCGAAGAGGAATACGAGTATATCGGTGTTGAACCGAGAGAGCTTCCCGAGGATAAAAAGAAGGTATGAAGCGCCTCATTCCTCCCCTTCTTGCGCTAATACTTTTCGGGCTTCTCATCTACATAGGCGTTCAACAGGATAAATCAGCTCATACCGATATCGTAAATGCTCCCCTTCCTAACATAACTCTGGAAACCCCCGACGGTAAGAAGATAAACCTCAGCGATTTCAAGGGAAAGGTGGTGCTTATAAATTTCTGGGCTACCTGGTGTCCTCCGTGTAAGGAAGAGTTTATACTTTTTAAGGAAATCTACAAAAAGTATAAGGATAAAGGATTTGAGATAATTGCGATAAATACAGACCCCGAAAATCTGGAGGAATTCCTAAGAGAACATAAACTGCCCTTTATTGTTGTAATTGCAAACGATGAAGCGCTTGACTACTTCAATCCCCAAGGTCTTCCCACCTCATACCTCGTGAACAGGGAAGGAATTGTCGTAAAAAAGAGGCTTGGCGTTTACAGAGAACTGGAGAAGGACATAAAGGATTTACTTTAATGGTATATTGTTAAAATTATGAGCCAAGGCCTTAAGAAATATCTTGTCGCTCTTATATTTTTGGGAATAGCCCTCCTCTCCATGACATACACGATTTACAACTACTTCAAGTATCCGGAAAACAGGGAAAGGTTCCTTGAAAGATTGAAAAACGCAAGAACAACTAATCTCTTTCACGAGATGAGGGAAATGAGACTAAAAAAAGGAGGAGAGAATGAGTGAAATAAATTACCTGAAGAACAGTCCCTTAAAGACGCTTCTCCTTCTTTCCGTTATTTTTACTTACGTTTTGATGGTCTTTGGAGGAATAGTAACATCAACCGGTTCGGGTCTGGGATGTCCCGATTGGCCCCTTTGCCACGGACAGCTTTTACCCTTCCAGCTCAAGGAAAGTATACCTACACCTCCCGCACCGGTTGTGGCACCTACACCTCTCCAGCCCTGGATTGAACAGACCCACCGTATACTCGGGGGAATAACGGGAATAATTTTACTTACAACACTCTTTTACGCATTCAAGAGAGGAACATCTTTCGTAAAGAAGGCTCTCATTTTTATATTTATAGCCTTAATTCTTGAGGCACTTCTCGGAATGAGGGTTGTTGTAACGGAAGCACCTCTTTTGAGGGAACTTCTCCACTACGTTTACACCACATCCCACCTTATCCTTTCCGTTTTTATACTCTCAACGATTACGATAACTTACTACTATGTTAAACACTTCGGTGAAAGACTTGAGGAAAGAGTGCCCCACTCTGATGCCTTATACGTTGCTGTTATGTTTCAGATACTCCTCGGTATATTCGTAAGATACGTAAAGGCAATGGAATACAATCAGTTTGTTTACTACCTTCACATCACTTACGCGGGATTCCTTGTAATACTTTCCCTCTTCATAATGTTTAGGAAATTGAACAGAGAAAGCGTTATAACCTTTGCTCTTATGGTAGCCCAGATACTTGCAGGTGTGGCTACCGTAGTATCCGGCTTCTTCCTTCCTTATCTATTTTTCCACATAGCTATAGGTTTCTTTATCGTTGCGTGGGTTTCATATCTTGTTGCTCCCTCCGTTCTGAAAACTTACTCGGAGTTCAGAGGTGAGGTCCTATGAGTGAGAGGGTGGAAACTTATCAAGGAACGCTAAAGGATTATTTGGCTTTAACAAAGCCCGGAATAGTTTCCCTCGTTCTGATAACAACACTCGGCGGAATGTATTTAGGCTCAAGGGGAGAGCTAAATCCCGAGCTTGTCTTTTGGACACTTATTGGAACGGGACTTGCAGCTGCGGGTTCTGCAGTTCTCAATATGGTTATAGATAAGGATATAGACCGTCTTATGGTAAGAACTGCGGAACGTCCCATTCCGAGAGGAGCGGTAAATCCCTTTAAAGCTCTTCTTTTCGGTATAGTTCTTCAGGTTCTTTCCTTCGGTGTTATGCTTACCTTTGTGGGTATAGTTCCCACCCTTTTGGTAGCTATTGCTTCGTTCTCATACGTAGTGCTTTACTCCCTTCTTCTGAAAAGGAAAAGTCCCCTCGCTACGGAAATAGGGGGAATATCGGGAGCCCTTCCCCCGGTTATAGGTTATGTTTCCGCCTCCGGGTCAATAGATGTGAACGCAATTGCCCTTTTTCTCCTTATGTTCCTGTGGCAACCCCCTCACTTCTGGGTTCTTGCGCTAAAGTATAGGGACGACTACAGAAAGGCGAAAATCCCGACCCTTCCCGTAGCAAGGGGTGTGTTCATCACAAAGTTGAAAACTCTACTATACACTGCCTCCCTATTCCCCGTAAGTCTTATTCCATACTTCACGGGTATGGTAGGGGAAGTTTACTTTATCACCGCAGTTGTTATGAATCTCATTTATCTCGGTCTTACACTTAAGTTCTTCTTCTCAAAGAAAGAGGAAAGCATGAAACTGTTCTTCTTCTCCATTATTTACCTTGCGGTTCTTTTCGGAATGATGATTGTTGATATGGTGAGGTAGTTATGCTCTGGTTCTATCTTTTTATAGTTTCCATAGCGGTGGGCGGATTCTTTGCCCTTTTAGTTGCAGTTGCAAGAACCCCCGGACTTGCGGACTTCTTTCCCCCTAAGTATTTTTATCACGCACTCGTCGGACACGTTGATTCCGCACTCATAATAGGTCTCTACGCATTCCTTTTATTCCTTTGGCACAGGGTTTTTAAGAGGGAAGATAACCCGATTTTCTTCCTTCCGGGTGCTTTGGGATTCTTCCTTATTGTTATGGTCTCAGCTTTCGGACTCGGGCAGGCACTTTGGAATAACTACGTTCCTACTGTTATACATCCCCTCTTCTTTGCAGGTATATTTCTTTTCCTTCTTTCCGTTTTCCTGAACGCTCTCAGATTTTCAAAGGAAGCTATAAGGAATTTTTACCTCGGTTCAACCCTTGAGTCTATTCTTTCCACTACGGTTATAAACTCCATTCTGTTTCCTTTAACGCTTGTAGTTTCCTACTTTGTGATTCCCAAAACTCTCAACCCTCACCAGTATTACGAGGCTCTTTTCTGGTTTCCGGGACATATACACCAGTTTGTGAATGCGGGTCTCTTACTTTCCCTTTGGTTTCTCATACTCGGTGAAAGGGTTATAAACCTTAGGTTTTTAAATACACTTCTTTTAACATTTCCCGGCGTTTACTTTATAGCACAGTTTTTTTTAGACCCGCTTAGTGAAGGTGCAAGAATTTTAACAAAGTGGGGCTACGGTGTAGGTATAGGTGTTCCCACAATTATTTACGGACTGCTCATACTTTCCAAGGCTCTGAAGCGAAAAGACTTTTACAGACTCGGGCTTACTCTTTCCGTCCTCATATACCTTGTGGGTGCTGCAATGGGATACCTCATAGTCGGTATGGATACTCGTGTTCCCGCCCATTACCACGGTGTGATAGCGAGTATACTTGTTGCGGTTATGGTTCTCACATTCAAGTTTTTTGAAGAGTTCGGTTATGTAGAAAAACTCGGGAAGTTTGTAAAGAGTATTCCTTTTCTTTACGGTATAGGTATGCTTATGTTCATCGGGGGACTTTTCTGGGCGGGTGTCTTCGGTGCACCCAGGAAGATGCCCGGAACTCAATACATACACAACCTTAAGGTCTATCTCTTCATGATACTCATGGGAGTTGGGTCTATCCTTTCGGTTCTCGGGGGGGCTTCTTTTGTCCTTTTTGTTCTGAAAAGCTTTTTAGGGAGAGTTAGGAATGAGAAAGAGAGAAGAGAGGGAGAAGAGGTTTAACATAGTCGTAGGCATAATTCTCGCACTCCTTGCCCTTATGACCTATATTGTGGTTTTTTTAGCGGTGTATTTGTTAAAATAAGCTAACCATGTATGAGTTATTAACCTGGTTAAGTCTTATAACTATAGGCTTGAGCGGTTTGTTAATACTAACGGGGTTAGTTCTCATAAAGACGGGAAAAAGGGAACTCCACAAAAAGGCTATGCTTACCGCTTCCTTTTTAGCTCTCTTATTCGTAATACTTTACCTTATTAAATCTTCCCTCTTTCCTCCGAAGAAATACACGGGGGAGTATAAAACCCTTTACTACTTCGTTTTATGGTCTCATACAATCCTTGCCATAATAAACTTTCCCTTGGCGGTTTATACAGTTTATCTGGGAGTTAAGGGACTTTACGACAAACACAGAAAAATAGCACCTATAACCGCCGCGGTGTGGATATACGTCGCGATTACGGGATGGATGATATACTTTTTCTTAAACTGAGTAAAGGGGGTAGTTATGAACAAATTCTTCCTTTCATTTGCGTTTGTATGGGGGTTTCTTTTTGCCGTTGATTTTGCCTGCGTTGACACGAACAAGATTATAAGGGAATCCAAGTTCATAGCAAAAACCCAGCAGGAATTCAGAAGGGACATTGAGAAATATCAAAAAGAGATAGAAACAAAGCAGAAAAAGCTTCAGGAGCTTAAGAAAAAGGTGGAAAGCGGCGTGATTTCGGAACAGGCTAAAAAGAAAACCATGGAACAAATTGAGAAACTTGAGGAAGAGTTAAGAAAACTTCAGGTGGAAGCCCAGACAAAACTCGCTAAGAAAAAATCCCAGCTTGAGCAGATGATTTTTAATAAGGTTATAGCAATAGTTGAGAAAAAGGCAAAAACCAAGGGCTTGAGTGCTGTATTTGACTGCAATATGCTCCTCTATAAAGATAAAAAGATAGATATAAGCGATGAAGTGCTAAGAGAGCTTGATAAATGAAAAGAGAGTTTTCGGCGGGGGGTGTTCTTTTCAAGGATAACTATGTTCTTCTTATAAAGAATCCTTCGGGTGTATGGAGCTTTCCGAAGGGAAATATAGAGAAGGGGGAAACACCGGAACAAGCCGCCATCAGAGAGGTTTACGAAGAGACAAACGTAAAGGGAGAGATAATTACCTACGTAGGAGAAATACACTACTGGTATAGGTTAAAAGGGGAAAAGATTTTCAAAAGCGTCAAGTATTACCTCATGAGATATGTATCGGGGGAACCTAAACCCTCCTGGGAGGTAAAAGATGCCAAGTTTATCCCGGTTGAAGCTGCAAAAAGGTTATTAAAATACAAAGGAGACAAAAGTATTTTTGAGAAAGCATTAAGGATAAAGGAGGAGCTTAAACTTTGAGAACCGCCTCCTCTATTTTTTCAAGGGTGTGGTCTTTTCTCCTTCCCGTTAAAATTTCTATCAGTTCTTTGACCGATATGATTCCCTGATATTTAAGGAGGTGTCCGTTAGCACCGCTTATGAATATTCCTTCTTCATAATCACCGAGCCAGGCAAGTCCCAGCCTGTCCGCTATGCAGAATCCCACTTTCCTGGCTTCTTCACCTTTGTTGCAGGGAACTACGCAATGGGATACACAACCGTTCCATCCGTTGTAGCCGTTCAGTAGCTTTTCTATAAAGGGAGTTCTTATTACTCTGAGGGGATATCCCACGGGGGATTTAAACAGCATTATATCGTCCTTTTCAAGATTCGTGACGAGCTCCTTGTAAATTTGGGGAGCATCGCACTCGTGTGTTGCTATGAACCTTGTGGCCATCTGAACACCGGAAGCCCCCATCTCTATGAATCTTTTAATATCCTGATAGCTCCACACACCCCCTGCAACTATTACCGGTATATTTCCCCACTTTTTTGCTTCTTCAAGCACAGAGGGAAGAAGGTTCTCAAGCTGGTTCTCGGGCTTGAAACAATCCTCATATTTAAAGCCCTGATGTCCTCCCGACTTTGGGCCCTCAAGAATAACCGCATCGGGAAGTCTGTTATATCTTTTTTTCCACGTTCTACAAATTATATTAAGTGCCCTTGCGGATGAAACGATGGGAACAAGTGCAACATCATACCCTTTCACGTATTCGGGCAGTTTTAAAGGCAATCCCGCACCGGAGATTATAAGGTCTGCTCCCGCTTCTGCTGCATCCCTTGCAACCCTTCCATAATCGGTAATTGCGGCAAGAATGTTAACACCTATGGCACCCCTTCCCTTTGAGATTTCTTTAGCATCTCTGATAATCTTCTTGAGTGCTTCGGGGTGGTGAGTGTTTACGGAACCTATTGGCCTTCCGAACTTATCTCTCTTTACAAGATGGGGATGCCTGTATCCCGTTCCTACCGCGGAAACAACACCGATGGCACCTTCACGGGCTACGTGCCCCGCAAGGTTTTCCCAGGATATTCCTACACCCATTCCGCCTTGAATTATGGGAATCTCAACCTCTATCCTGCCGATTTTTAACTTGGGTAAGTCCATGCTAACATCTCCTTAATGAAATTTATAATTAAATATAGACGTGAAAGCCTACTTAGGAATAGGGAGTAACATAGGAAATAGACTCTCCTTTATACTGAAATCCCTTGAAGAGATAAAAACCCTGGGAAAAATCGTAAAGCTCTCAACCGTTTACGAAAGTAAAGCGTGGGGATTGGAGGAACAGCCTCCTTTTTTGAATTTGGTCGTCCGTATAGATACGAAACTACCTCCTACTGAACTTCTTCTCAGACTGAAGAGGATAGAGAAAAATCTCGGTAGAAAAGAAAGATACAGGTGGGGACCCCGTGAGATAGACATAGACGTAATCCTTTACGGAAATGAAGTTATAAACTCAAAGCTCTTGAGGGTTCCTCACCCTTTTCTTGTGGAGCGGGATTTCTTTTTATACCCCTTACTTGAGATAGAACCCGATATCGTTCATCCCATTACGGGTAAACCTCTGAAGGAATACAGACCGAAAAATACCTTAAAACCCTTCTGTTGTATCCTAGAATTATGAACAAATATATCCTTATCGTTGACGATGAGGAAAGTATACTAAACACCCTGAGTGAAATTCTTGAAGACGAAGGTTTTAAAACGGAACGTGCTAAAACTTTGAAAGAAGCAAGGGAAAAGATAAAAGCCTTCTTCTATCCCGTTATAGTTCTTGATGTCTGGATGCCGGACGGGGACGGTGTTGAGTTCATTGATTTCATAAAGGAAAACTCTCCCGACAGCGTGGTAATAGTTATAACGGGACACGGGAGTATAGAAACGGCTGTTAAAGCCGTAAAGAAAGGAGCTTACGAGTTTCTTGAAAAGCCCTTCTCAATAGAACGTTTTCTTCTTACCGTGAAGCATGCCTTTGAGAGTTATGAATCTTCAAGATTTCCCGAGGAGGAGGTAGAGTTTATAGGTAATCATCCTAAAATCCTTGAGATAAAGAGATTAATTCCGAAAATAGCAAAAAGCGATATACCCGTTCTCATTACGGGAGAAAGCGGAACGGGAAAAGAAGTAGTAGCCAGACTTATTCACAGGTATTCGGGAAGAAAAGGGGCTTTCATTGATATAAACTGTGCCGCCATACCCGAAGAACTTGCGGAAAGCGAGCTTTTCGGATACGAGAGAGGAGCATTTACGGGAGCTTTGGTAAGGAAGAAGGGAAAGGTTGAACTCGCGGACGGGGGCACCCTGTTTTTAGACGAGATAGGGGAACTTGACGTGAGAATTCAGCCCAAATTTTTACGCTTTCTTGAAACAAAGAGTTTCACAAGACTCGGGGGAACCCAGAAAATCCTTGTGGATACACGCATACTCTGTGCAACGAATAAAAATCTTGAGGAGGAGATAAAAAGGGGAAACTTCAGGGAAGATTTATACTATAGAATTTCCGTTATTACCATTCACTTGCCGCCCTTGAGAGATAGAGGAGAGGATATAATCCTTCTTGCGGAACACTTTTTAAAAAAATTTGCAAAGGACTACAAAAAGAACTGTTTTGAGCTGAGCGAAGAGGCTAAAGAGTATCTTCTCTCAAGGCCTTGGAGGGGAAACGTAAGGGAGTTAAAGAACCTAATGGAGCGGGCTGTTATTCTCTGTGATAAGGAAGTTATAAAGCCCGAAGACCTCGGATTTAAGGAAGAGCCTTACGAAAATCTTGAACGTCTGTTTAAGATTAAAAGCTTAAAGGAGGCAAAAAGGGCTTTTGAGAAGCTTTTTATAGAGAGGAGATTAAGGGAAAATAACTACGACATTAAAGCCACCGCGGAGTCATTA
Organism: uncultured Aquifex sp.; assembly: GCA_964425585.1. Classification (GTDB taxonomy): domain Bacteria; phylum Aquificota; class Aquificia; order Aquificales; family Aquificaceae; genus Aquifex. The sequence goes on from CAYRMG010000001.1 coordinate 10,734, forward strand.
GGGCTTGACCTTTCAAGCTTATACAGAAAAATTAAATCCCTCGGTATAAGCTCAACAGTTAATGAGAATGGAAAGAATAGAAATTGAAGCGGTTTCGGTTCTGAGGGTATAAGGCTCAAGGAGAACAGATTTAAAACCCTTTTCCCTTAAAAGCTTTCCCTCTCTCTTTGAAAATCCCCCTTCGGGGCCCACAACCACTCCGAAATCCTTTGAAGAAAGGTTAATATCCCTTACCCTCATACCGTCTGTGAAGTTATCAAGAAGTATATTTTCCTCGTGAACGGGATTTATATCCTCAAGGTATACGGGCTCCTCAATTATTACGGGATGTGCCCTTCCTGACTGTTTCATAGCTTCCCTTACAATCCTTTTCCATTTCTCCTTTCGCTTTACTATAGCTTCTTTTTTTCTGAAACTCCTCTCGGATATCACTGGAACGAATCTGTGAAGACCCAGCTCGGTCGCTTGTCTTATTATGAAATCCACCGTTTTAAGTTCAACCGTTACACACTGGTAAAGGGTTATCTTTTTTTCGGGAATCTTTACGGAAAGCTCATCAATAATCTCACAAAGAATTTCCTTCTTCTCAATCTTCAAAGCCCTGCACAGGTATATTTTTCCCTCGTAAATAACACCGAACGTTTCGTTTTTTCCGATTCTTCTTACCCTGAAGTGTTTAGCCTCTTCTTCTTTCAGAACGAGCTTATCTCCCCTGACTTCCTCAGAAATAAAAAAGTGCATGCTAATATCTTAACTATGCGCGTGGGAATAGTGGGTTTCGGTAATATGGGGCAGGCCTTTGCAAACTGTCTTATGAAAAAAGTGGGAAGAGAAAACATCACCGTAACGGACATACTTCCCGAAAAAAGGAATATCGCTATTGAAATGGGGCTTGCCTTTGCGAGTGATGTTAAGTTCCTCGCGGATACCTCAGACCTTGTAATAATCGCGGTAAAGCCCAAGGATTCCTTAAAGGTTCTTGAAAAGCTAAAGGAATATAAAGGCATAATTCTCAGCATAATGGCGGGCGTTAGCCTTGAAGATATAGAAAACGTGGTCGGAAGGGACAAAAAGGTCGTGAGGGTTATGCCCAACATAGCGGTGGCGGTCGGAAGCGGAACGATGGCAATAGCGGATAACGGCAATCTGAGCGAGGAAGAAAAAAACAAGGTTGAGGAACTTCTTCTTTCATGCGGTTCTCTCTACAGGATAGAGGAAGGTCTATTTGACGCATTCACCGCATTGGCGGGCAGTTCACCCGCCTTTGTATTTCAATTCATAGACGGGATGGCTCTCGGAGGTGTTTTTCTGGGATTCTCTTACGAGCAATCTCTCAGGATAGTTCTTGATACGGTAAAGGGTTGTGCAAACCTATTGAGGGAGACGGGAGAAAATCCTAATACCTTAACCACGAGGGTAACCTCACCCGCGGGAACTACAATAGAAGGCTTAAAACATTTAGAATCAAAAGGTTTTAAGGGTATTCTTATGGAATGTCTGGAAAAAACATCTCTGAAGGCGAAAAAACTCAAGTAATCTTTGAGCTTAGGATAAAAAAGGCAATCGTTCGTTTAAGCAGGAAAGAGGAGAATGTATACATTCCCATTCAGAAACACACGGATAAAGTTATAAAAATTCTAAAACCGGAAAAACCTTCGGTCGGAGATGCGGTTATAACGAACTTAAGGAATTACCCCGTAGGGATAAAAACGGCGGATTGCGTTCCTATCGCACTGGTAGGTGAAAAATGGATAGGGGTAATTCACGCGGGCTGGAGGGGATTAAGGAAGGGAATAATAGAGAAAACGGTAAGGCTTTTAAATAAGGAAGGAGAAAAGACGTTAACCGCTGTGGTTTTGCCTTCCGCAAAGTCCTGTTGCTATGAAGTAGGGGAAGAATTTGAAAATTACGGATTCAGAAGCCTTGAGAAAAGACGGGGAAAGCTTTACCTGGATACTCAAAGGGAAGCACTTTTGAGACTTAAAGAAAGCGGTATAATTTCGGTGATAGTTTGGGAAAAATGCACCGTTTGTTCCTCGGAACTCCCCTCTTACAGAAGGGATAAAACCGGGGATAGGATTATCACGTCCGTTATTTTACTTTAGTGGTGCCGGAGGCGGGAGTCGAACCCGCACGCCCGTAAAGGGCACCGTCCCCTCAAGACGGCGCGTCTGCCAGTTCCGCCACTCCGGCTTACCTGAAGAATATATTTTACACATTTTTTTGCGTTTTTCAAGTTATGAGCATACCGTCCCCGTAGCTGTAAAACCTGTATCTTTTTTCAACAGCTTCTTTGTATGCTTTTAGTATAAAGTCCTTTCCACCGAAAGCGGAAACGAGAATCAAAAGGGATGACCTCGGAAGGTGAAAGTTTGTTATCATTCCGTCAATTACCTTAAACTCATAACCGGGATATATATACAGGTCTGTCCATCCTTCAAAGGGGCTGTATTTTGCGGTCTCAAGAGCCCTCACCACGGTCGTCCCTACCGCGATTACCCTTCTTCCTCTTTCCTTAGTTTCCTTTATTTTCTCAATTGTTTCCTTCGGAACCTTCACGTATTCGGGGTCAACCCTGTGCTCTTCTATATTTTCAACTTTAACGGGCTTAAAAGTTCCGTAAGAGACGTGAAGGGTTATAAAGGCAAAGTTTACACCCTTTTCTTTCAGTCTTTCCATGAGCTCCTCGGAAAAATGTAGGGAAGCGGTGGGTGAAGCCACCGCACCCTCTTCCTTTGCAAATATTGTTTGGTAATAAACGCGGTCAATTGGCTCCTCCTCACGCTTCAGGTAGGGAGGTATCGGTATGTGCCCGTATTTATCTATAAGCTTTAGGGGATTTTTTCCGTGAAGCTTTACCCTGAACTTTCCCTCCTCTATATGTTCAAGAACCTCAACCTTAAACTCGGGGGATATCTCTATAATAAGTCCCGGCTTTATCTTCTTTCCTCCGATTAACGCTTTCCATTCGTCCGCTCTTATATAATCGGTGAGAACAACCTCAACCTTCCCGCCGGTAGGCTTTCTCCCGTATAGCCTTGCGGGAATCACCTTTGTATTGTTAAAAACGAGGAGGTCTCCCTCCTCAAGGTATTCGGGAAGGTTTATAAAAGTGTCGTGCTTTATACTCTTTTCCTTTCTGTTTAAAACCATAAGCCTTGCGTTATGTCTGGGAACCACGGGATATTTAGCTATTAGCTCTTCGGGAAGCTCGTAATCAAACTCCTCAATCCTCATCGGATAATAGAATTTAGATATTCCTATCAACAACAAAGTCAACAAGTTTTAGTATTTCCCTTTTATACTCGTTATCCTCAAATCTCTCAAGGATTTCCTTAGCTCTCTTTAACTCCTTTCTTGCCCTTTCCCGCGTTTTCTCAACGCCCCCGAGTTCTATAACCTTTTCTCTTAACTTTTCTGAGTCTTCAAGTCCCCGCAAAACCCTCTTTACGTATTCCCTTTCCAGTTTCTCCAGAACCGATATAAGGGGATAGGTGCACTTCCCTTCCCTTAGGTCATTCCCGACGGGTTTTCCGAGTTTCTCCGGGTCTCCCGCATAGTCAAGAAGGTCGTCTATAAGCTGGAAAGCCCGACCTATACTTATTCCCGCTTCTTTTAAGTCTTTCCAATCTTTGCAGTTTGCACAAAGTCCTCCGACACCGAAGCACGCACCGAAGAGAACAGCGGTCTTTCCGTCAATTATTCTGAAGTAATCTTCCTCGGATATGATATCCCCGACTTTTGATATCTCAAGAACCTGACCTTCCGCCATATCCATAACCGCTTCGCTCACCACCCTTATCATCTCTATGTTTCCGTGGGTTGAAAAAAGATGAAGTGCCCTCGCATACATATAATCTCCCGTGAGAACGGCAACGCCGTTGCCGAAGACGAGGTTTGCGGACTTTTTTCCCCTTCTCGTTTTTGCCCCGTCAACCACATCATCGTGAAGAAGTGAAGCAACGTGAATATACTCAAGACCGACACCGAGGGGAATCGCACTTTCGGGATTTCCTCCGCATAAACCGCAAACAAGAACGGTAAATAAAGGCCTGAGTCTTTTTCCTCCGCTCTTTACAATATACCTTCCCGTTTCAAGAACCAGCTTTACCTTAGGGTTTAGCTCCTCAAGAAGACTTTTCTCTATTGCATCAAGGAATCTCATCCTTTTTACCTAATGTGGTGTGCCCGGCGGGACTTGAACCCGCGACCCCGGGGTCCGGAGCCCCGTGCTCTATCCACCTGAGCTACGGGCACTAATATAATAAAATACTTTGACTTCAGTCATAACATCTTCATTGAATTAGAATGAATTTATAATTCAAGTATAAAACCTTAAGGAGGTGAAGCCATGAGCTTTGAATACAGCGAAAAAGTTTTAGATCATTTTCTAAATCCGAGGAATGTGGGTGTGCTTGAGGACGCAAACGGGGTCGGACAGTGCGGTAATCCTGCATGCGGAGACGCTATGCTCTTTACTATAAAAGTTAATCCAGAAAACGATGTTATAGAAGACGTAAGATTCAAAACATTCGGTTGCGGTTCCGCAATAGCGGTAAGCTCAATGCTCACCGAAATGATAAAGGGCAAACCCATACAATACGCCCTTAACCTTACATACAAGGATATCTTTGACGAACTCGGAGGACTTCCTCCTCAAAAGATACACTGCACAAACCTCGGACTTGAAACGCTACACGTCGCCATAAAGGACTACCTTATGAAGCAAGGAAGAGTGGAAGAAGCTTCTAAGATTCCCGACTGCTACGAAGAGGAGGAAGAAGAAGAACAAAAGCAGGAGTTTGAGTTCCTTTCGGGAACATAAGATGAAGAAAAGGGCGCTTGCTCTTCTCTCCGGGGGGCTTGACAGCTCCCTTGCCGTAAAACTTGTTCAGGAGCAGGGCATAGAGGTAAAGGCATTACACTTCTACACGGGATTCTGTATTACCGAGTTCAAGAGAAGGCTCGGGCAAACGAAAGAGGACGGAAGTCCTTACGTGAACCCTGCGCTAAAGGCGGCTGCTCAGCTCGGTGTTCCCTTGGAAATTGTTGATATATCCGAGGAATATTACGACATAGTTATAAACCCGAAATACGGATACGGTAAGAACGTAAACCCCTGCGTTGATTGCAGAATAATGATGTTAAAAAAGGCAAAAGAGATAATGGAAAGGGAAGGATACGATTTTATTATAACGGGTGAAGTTCTTTACCAAAGGCCGATGAGCCAGACACCCGAAAGGTTAAAGCTAATAGAAAAGGAAGCGGGATTACAGGGACTTATTCTCAGACCCCTTTCCGCCAAGGTTCTGCCTCCTACAATTCCTGAAAAAGAGGGATGGGTTGATAGAAGTAAGCTTCTCGGAATAAAGGGAAGAAGCAGAAAGGTTCAGATAGAACTCGCTAAAAAATACGGACTTGATTACGAACAGCCTGCCGGAGGATGCTGTTATCTTACCGACGAAACCTATGCGGCAAGGTTTAAAGAAGCCTACGCAACGGAAGGTATAATAACGAGGGACGACCTCATTCTGTTTGCGGTAGGAAGACATCTCAGACTGCCCTCGGGAACCAAGTTAATAGTTGCGAGAAATAAGGGAGAGGTTAACTTTCTCAAAGGATTCAGAAATAGATACGGATATGCTTACAGAAAGGACGGAAAAGGCACTTTTGCACTTATAAAGGGAAATCCTACGGAAGAAGAACTTCAGCTTATAGCGGATATTGTCGCCAGATACTCAAAGAATGAGCCCTCAAAGATAGCAATACATTTCGGCGGAAAGGAAATAGAGCTCATAGGGACTCCACCCGATGACGGATTCCTTGAGAGGTTTAAGATATACGCAAAAAAGGAGGTTAGCCATGGACGTTAAGGATATAAAGGCGGATGTTGTTCACGATGTCACGGGAACCTTTTGTCCCGTTCCCGTTGCGGAAACCGCAAAGCAGATAAAGGAGATGGAAATAGGCCAGATACTTGAACTGATAGCGGATGACCCGGGTGTAGTTGAGGATATTCCCGCATGGTGCAAAGCGACGGGACAGGAGTTTTTGGGAATGTATGAAGAAGACGGTGAGTATCATCTTTTTGTCAAGAAGGTTAAGGAGTTAAAGTAATGGTGTCCGTCGTGAAGCTCACGGAAGATATAAAGCTTACCACTTTATTTGAGTTTCTCCCCGAAAGTAAGGAGTTACTTATGGATTACGGACTGAAAAAGGTTGAAGAGGACGGTGTTTACGACATAATCGTTCCGAGATTAACACTGAAAGGATTTATGAACCTCATGGAGTTATCCGAAAAGGAGAGGGAGGAGTTGTGGAGCAAACTTGAGGAGCTTTACAATAAAAAAATTAGCGGAGGCTGAAAGATGGCTGAAGTTGAAAAAGTGAAAGAGGTTGAGGCTGTTCTTAACAAAATTAGGCCTGCTCTTAAGGAGCACCAAGGGGAGCTTAGACTTGTTGATATCAGAGATGATGTGGTTTACCTTTCCTTTGAAGGGGGCTGTTCAAGCTGTCCCGTGGTGGACATATCCCTCAAGAACCTCGTTGATACGGTAATTAAAGGAAACATCAGGTGGGTAAGAAAGGTAGAAATAACACAACAAAAGTATAACCTCGGTCAGTTTGTTTGATGATTGACAGCTCCACCGAAGTTTACGGAGTAATAGGTTATCCGATTAAACATTCCCTTTCCCCGCTCTTTCAGAATGCACTACTCAGGTGGGCGGGAGTAAACGGGGTTTACCTGGCTTTTGAAGTTAAACCCGAAGAACTAAAGCAAGCCATAGAGGGCTTTAAGGCTCTGAATGTAAAAGGAATTAACGTAACCGTTCCCCACAAGGAAGGTGTAATGAATTTCCTTGAGGAAATAGACCCCATAGCCGAAGAGATAGGTGCGGTAAACACAGTAAAGTTTGAGAACGGAAAAGCTAAGGGTTTTAACACAGATTGGATAGGATTTATAAAGGCTCTTAAGATGTTGGTTCCCGAAATAAGGGGAAAAAAGGTTCTCGTCCTCGGTGCGGGAGGAGCTTCAAGGGCGGTTATCTACGGATTGATAAAGGAAGGGGCAAGTGTTCTTCTGTGGAACAGGACAAGAAAAAAGGCGGAAATTCTCGCAGATAAGTTCAACCTTGAGGTTGTAAACAGCCCCGAAGATGCCGTAAAAGATTCGGAGATAATAGTGAACACTACCAGCGTAGGATTAAAAGATGAAGACCCACCTTTATTTGATTATTCCCTCATAACGCCGTCTCATATAGTCGTTGATATAATTTACAGGGAAACGAAGCTCATAAAAAGGGCTAAAGAAGTAGGGGCAAAGTATCAAAACGGGCTTCCTATGCTTCTTTGGCAAGGTATTGAAGCTTTTCGTATATGGAACGGATGCATGCCTCCCTACAATGTTGCCCTAAGGGCGGTTAAAGGTTTTCTATAACTTCCCTTATTCTTCTTATACCCTCTATGAGTTTATCCTCGGAAAGGGCGTAAGATAGTCTTAAAAAGCCCTCCGCACCGAAGGCGGAGCCGGGAACAACCGCTACCTTTCCCTTTTCAAGTAGAATTTGGGAAAGTTTTACATCACCTCCTACCTTTTTAGCACACTGGGAAAAATCGGGAAATATATAAAAAGCTCCCTCGGGCTTCAATACATCAACTTCGGGAATTTCTTTAAGCATATTGTAAGCTATATCCCTTCTTTTCCTGAAGGTTTCTCTCATATTCTTTATAAACTCCTTTGATTCGGGATTTGTGAGAGCCTCAAGTGCTCCGTATTGGGCAAAAGTTGTTACGTTTGATACGCTCTGGCTGTTCAAGCTTGCTATCACCTTGGCGTATTCCTCCGAACACGCAACGTAACCCACCCTCCAGCCGGTCATTGAGAAGGTCTTTGAGAAAGCATTTACCGTAAAGGTTATCTTCTTTACTTCCTCCGAAAGGGATGCCACACTTACAAATTCCGCATTGTATGTAAAGTGTTCATAACACTCATCCGAGATTATAAAAATGTTTTTCTCAAGACAGAACTCCGCTATTTTTTCAAGCTCTTTTGGGTCGTAAACCGCTCCCGTGGGATTGTTGGGAGAATTTATAACAAGTGCAACGGTTTTCTCGGATACCTTTTCCTTTAAATCATCAAGGGTAAGTTTAAAGCCTCTTTCTTTTTTTAGGGGAACCTCAACCGGTATTCCCCCGAAAAACCTTATCTGTTCGGGATAGGTTACCCAATAGGGCGACGGGAGTAAAACCTCGTCCCCTTCGTCCAGCAGTGCCATAAAAATTAAGAACAAAACCATCTTAGCTCCGGAGGAAACAACTATTTCGGAAGGCTTGTAGGAAATACGGTTTTCCTCGTATAGTTTTCTTGCGATAGCCTCTCTGAGTTCGGGAATTCCCGCAGAAGGTGCGTATTTTGTCTTTCCTTCTTTGAGGGCTCTTATACAGGCTTCCTTTATAAATTCGGGGGTATCAAAATCGGGCTCTCCCGCTCCGAAGCCTATTACATCTACACCCTTCGCTTTTAGTTCCTTAGCTTTTGCGGTTATCTGAAGCGTGGGAGAAGGCTTGAGATGGGCTACTCTCCTTGCCAGTTTTTTACCCATTTCCTAAAATTTTAATAAAAAAGGAGGTGGAGCGATGATTGGAGTAGGGGAGAGGATAAGGAAGGTAAGGGAAGAAAAAGGTCTTTCGGTAGATGAGTTCGCAAAAGCCATAGGTATATCCCCGAAGAAGCTTGAAGAGTTTGAAAAAGGCATATCAAGACCGTGCGATGCAACCCTTGTGTTTATAGCCAAGCGGTTTAACGTGGACTACAGGTGGCTCGCCCTCGGAGAAAGGGAAGCGGTTGCGGTATGATTACTTAAACCTTCTTATCAGCTCCTCCATTACTTCCTTCACATCTATTCCTTCCATCTCCAAAGATAGAAGTAATGTATAGAGCATATCCGCGGTTTCGTAAATTATCTCTTCCTTTCTTCCTTTCATCAGGGCTATGAGTGTCTCAACCGCTTCTTCCCCGAACTTCTGGAAAACCCTATCTTTTCCTTGGGAAGCAAGCTTTACCGTGTAGGAATCTTTTGTTTTTTCCTTCAGTCTCTCCCTTATCACCTCTTGGAGTCTCGGTAATACTTCAAAGGGAAGGGGTTTCTCAACGGGATTTCCGTCAATTTTTCTGTAAAAGCAGTTCCTTTCTCCCGTGTGGCAGGCCACGTTTTTTTCCTGCTCTATTACGTATATGAGTGCGTCTCCGTCACAATCAACCCTTATCTCCTTTACCCTTTGGAACTCTCCCGATGTTTCCCCCTTCTTCCATATCTTTTTCCTGCTTCTTGAATAGTAGTGAGCGTATCCGGTCTCAAGAGTTTTCTTTATCGCCTCCTCGTTGGCGTAAGCTACCATCCTGACTTCTCCCGTTCTGTAGTCTTGAGCTACAACGGGAATAAGACCCTCTTTGTTAAACTTAAGCTCAAGCATGAGGATTTATCATACAAAAAGCTCTTTTAATGGTCTATAAATTTCGTGTTATGAGAAAACCCGAGATTCTTGCACCTGCGGGAAACTGGGAAGGCTTATCCGCTGCAATAAAAGCGGGAGCGGAGGCTATATACTTCGGTCTTGATAAACTGAACCAGAGGTCTCTTAAGAAGAATTTTTCAATCAATGAGCTTGAGGAGATAAAGGAATACTGCAGAGAACACAACGTAAGGGCATACCTTACGCTCAACTCCATCGTTTACGATGAAGATATTCCCTACGTTGAGGAAGTTCTCCACAGGGTAAAGGAAAGCGGTATAGATGCGGTAATAGCCTGGGACTTTGCGGTTATGACCAAGGCATTGGAACTGGGTATAGAAACTCACGCATCCGTTATGACAGGTATTGCGAACTCGGTAAGTGCGAAGTTTTTTGAAAACTTGGGAATAAAGAGAATAGTTCCCGCAAAGGAGTTAAACCTCTATCAACTCAAGAGATTAAAAGAAAATACGAATCTTGAGATTGAAGCCTTTGTTCACGGTGCGATGTGTATGGCGATATCGGGAAGGTGCTTTCTGAGCCACGAGGTTTTTCAGAAATCGGGAAACAGGGGAGAGTGCTTCCAGGTATGCAGGCACGAGTTTCAGGTTGTTATAAGGGACTTAAACCCGAACGCCAAAGGTGCTGAATACATTCTGGGAGAAGACTACGTAATGTCTGCGAGAGACCTTATGACCCTTGATATAGTTGAGCATCTTATGTTTCTTGATGCTTGGAAGATAGAGGGAAGAAGTAAAAATCCCGATTACGTTTATATGGTCACCAAAGCTTACAGAACAGCAAGGGATGCACTGCTTGAAGGAAGATTCAATGAAAAACTCAGAAGCGAGTTAATAGATATGGTAAGCAGGGTTTACCACAGGGAATGGGATAGCGGTTTTTATTTCGGGAAGGCAGGCTTCGGAATAAACGAAAGCATAGCAAAGGAGAAAAAGGTTTACGTCGGAAAGGTTCTAAAGTTCTACCCGAGAATAAGTGTAGCGGAAGTAAAGATAGAAAGCGGAGAGTTAAAAGTAGGAGATGTAATACACATAATAGGTAAAAAGACGGGTGTTGTTAGACAAAAGGTGGAGAGCATGCAGATTGATAGAAAGCCGGTAGAAGTAGCAAAAAAAGGGGATACGATAGGACTAAAAACCGTTGAAAGGGTAAGGGAGGGAGATAAGGTTTACGTGATGGTTGAAGTAGAAAAGGAGGCAAAAGCAGTAAGTTAAAATTTACCTTTATGAAAAAGAGAACTTTTTTTATCCTGTTTTCTTTCTCTATCCTTTCTTTATTTCCCTACATAAATGAGTTTCCCCTGAGGGGTGAAGAGGCAACAAGAACCGTCGTAGCCTACGAGATGGCTCACTCGGGCAATTATTTTCAGCCTACCATACTCGGGGATAACTACTACAACAAGCCTCCCCTTTTTAACTGGCTTATAGTTCTTGCATCAAAGTTCCTCGGCTGGGATATTTTTACCCCAAGGGCGGTAACTATACTTTTTACACTTCTGAATACGCTTCTCGTTTATCACTTTACAAGGAAGATATTTGATAGGGAAACCGCCTTATTATCCGCGAGCATATTTATAACCTTCTCGGACGTTCTCTTTTGGTATGGATGGCTAGCGGAAATAGATATGACATTATCCTTCTTCATAACCCTTCTCTTTATACAGATTTATGAGTTTTACAAAAAGGAAAAGCCTGTATACCTTTACACCTCTTCACTTCTCACAGGTATAGCCTTTATGATAAAGGGATTTCCCGCCTTCGCATTTTACGGTCTCAGCCTTATTTCCGTGGCACTCCTTAAGAGAAAGATACTCATTCTTTTCAGCCCCCATGCGGTTTTTTCTTATATCTTGGCTTTGCTCTTTTCCCTCTGGTGGCTTCCCCTTTCGGATAATCCGCTCTTTTACATAAAAAGGCTGTGGGAAGAGAGCTTTAGCAGGGTGGAAAGTTCAAAAAATATAGAGAAATTCCTTGAACACATTATTACCTATCCCCTCCTTAACTTGAAGCAAACACTCCCCGCTTCGCTGTTCCTTTTGGGAGCTCTATTTTCAAGAAAAATAAACTTAAGGGATGATGTAAAGTTTCTCGTATTCCTACTTTTTATTAACTACATTCCTTACTTTATATCCGCAACGAGCAGGGGAAGATATGTCCTTCCTCTCTTCCCTCTCCTTGCGGTTGTATTCGGTTATATAATAAAGGAATTTACTTCAGAAAGATGGAAAAGAATTCTAATTTTTACAATGTCTCTTTTTGTATTCTTCAGATTCCTTTACGGATTTTTCTACCTCCCTTACCTTGATGAAAGAAGGGGAAAGCCGAAAGAAAAGGCCAAGGAGGTTTATGAGCTTGTAAAAGACTCAAAAGTCGCTTGCGATTGCTCTGATATTAAGGATTTCTGTCTATACGTGGGCTTTCTCAAAGGTGAGGCTCTCCTTAAGAGTAAGTATACAAAGGACTGGAAGTATTTAATTGATTGCAAAAAGAGGGATTTTCCCTTAATTGGAAGTTATAGGATAAACCATAAAAATGTATATTTGTATAAGAGATATGGTAATGTTTACGCTTACGCTTTTGGGCTTTCTGTTTGCCCAGCCGTGGTATCTGAAGGACTGCATAAATAAAGTTGTTGACGGAGAGGTAGCAATAAGGGAGGCAAAACCTTACACGGGAAAGGTTTACAAACTTTACCTTACAAAGAGAAGGCAAACCGGAGAGTGTTTATACAAGGTAAAGGGTGTTAAGGGAACAGCCGTAATTGACGGAATAAGCGGCAAGCTAATTAAGTTCTTCAAGAAGGAGTAAAATGGCGTATTTTCCCCTATTTATAAACCTTGAGGGTAAGAAGATTCTTGTGGTAGGTGGAGGAAAGGTCGGAACGCGTAAGGTAAAGAGCCTCCTTCCCTTCGGTTGCAGCATAAAGGTTGTATCACCTACCTTCTCTAAAGAACTTCTCACTTTGGGAAAAACGAAAAGGATTGAACTTATAAGGAGAAAGTTCAGACCTTCTGACCTCAAAGACGTTGACATAGTAATCGTTGCAGTAGATAACCTTAAACTTCAGGAGAGAATTTACAGGTTATGTGAAAAGAGGAGAATACTGTGTAACTCTGTTGATTCTCTCGAATTCTGTAATTTTATCTTCCCATCGGTAATAAGAAAAGGGGATATCGTGATAGGTATATCAACCTCGGGCAAAGTTCCCGCACTTTCAAGGGCTTTGAGGGAAAAACTTGAGAAGTGTATCCCTAAAAATATAGAGGAAATACTTGAAGAGTTGAGTAAGCTGAGAAGCTCAATGAAAAAGGGAAAAGAAAGACAAAAAAGGCTTTTGATGGAGGCAAGGAAAAAACTTAAAACTTCTTGACCTCTATACCATACTTCTTTATCCTGTAATCAAGCTGTCTTAATGTGTATCCCAGCAGTTTTGCAGCACGGGACTTTACGTATCCCGTCTTTTCAAGGGCTTCAATAATTCTCCTTTTTTCGGTTTCCTCTATAAATCTTTGAAGGTCTCCTTTGGGTTTGTTTTTTTCCTTCCTAAGGTATTCGGGAAGGTCTGTTGTATCAACTTTTCCCTCATTCAGTATAACGAGCCTCTCTATAATGTTTGAAAGCTCCCTTACATTTCCCGGATAGTCGTATTCAAGAAGTCTTTCCATAGCTTCCTTTGTAAGGTAAACATCTTTTCCGTATTTCTCGTTAAACTCCTTAAGAAAGTGCTGTATGAGTAGAGGTATATCCTCCTTCCTTTCCCTGAGAGGGGGAACGTATATGGGAATTACGTTAAGCCTGTAATATAAATCCTCCCTAAATTTTCCTTCCTCAACGAGCTTTTTAAGGTCTTTATTCGTAGCCGCTATAATTCTTACATCAACCTTTATCGTTTTTTCGCTTCCGAGCCTTTCTATTTCCCTGTCCTGGAGAACTCTTAGAATTTTCGCCTGAAGACTGAGGGGCATATCCCCTATCTCGTCAAGGAATATAGTTCCGCCGTTTGCAAGTTCAAACTTTCCCTTTTTCGGTGCGTAAGCTCCGGTAAAAGCCCCCTTCTCATATCCGAAAAGTTCGGCCTCAAGGAGGTTTTCAGGTATAGCTGCACAGTTTACGGTAACAAAAGGTTTATCCTTTCTGGGACTCTCGTAATGAATTGTTCGCGCTATTAAGCTCTTTCCCGTTCCGCTCTCTCCCAGAAGGAGAACCGTGCTGTCACTTTTTGCAACCTTTTCAACAATCTCTATTAACTGCCTTACCGCTTTGCTTCTGCCTATTATCCCGTGAAGGGTATACTTTTCCTGGAGCTCACGTGTAAGGAGCTTTCTCTCTTCTTCCCACTCTTCCCGTTCCTTTTCCATCTTTTCGTGAAGCTTAAAAAACATTCCGAGAAGGTTTCCTATAACGCTTAGGGTTTCAAGAAACTTCTCAACGCTTTCCGTATTTTCAAACTCCTTGAAAGTAACAAGAACCCCCACTATCTCTCCGCCTACCTTTACGGGAACCGCAACAAGGTGATGTTTATCCGTAAGATACTTACCTATGCCCGTTTTATTTGCAAATATACCGCTCCTTTTTACGGAAGGTATAACAACAGGTGTTCCGCTCTTGAATACCCTTCCCGTTACACCCTCTCCCCTTTTGAAGGAAACGAGCTTTCCCGGAAGGTATCCGAAAAAACTCCTTACCTTAAGACCCCTTCCTTCCTTTACAGCTATGAAGCTGTAATCAACGCCTACGTAGGAGTAAAGTATTTTTAAAACTTCTCTCAGGCTATTATCAAAAGTGTTTTCCTCCGATAAAATCTTGGTTATTTCGTTAACTACGTATAACTCCCTTAACTTTAACGCTCTCATACGATTATTAATTTAGCTTCTCAAGAACCTTCTTGGGTATATACTTTCTTATGAGGTTTATGTTTAGCACGCGTCTCGTAAGACTCGGAAACACCCTATGAAGGCAGTAAAAGGACGGAATAAAGAAGGGAGAGGATGGAACCAGAGGTAGAATAAGCCCTATAATACCGAGAATGAAAAGAAGCATGAAACACAAAAAGTAAACTAACCTCATAACTTTCCTAACCACGTTTTAAAAGATAATGAATACTGACCACACCGAAAAGATAAACCAGCAATAAGTTTACAAAAGTTATGAAGTAAGAAAAGAGACCTATCGGTGGAAATAAAAAGGTTAAAAGACTATGGGCTAAAAATATAAAAAGGGATATAGCTCCGATAATTAAGGAAGATAGAAAAACCTCAAAAGAAAAGCTGAGCTTCCAAAGGAGCTTTGAAAAAGGAGCGGTAAGAAAAAGTGTAAAGTAGTCCTGTGGTTTTCTTCCCTCTATTACTGTTCTTGCAAAGAAGGAAGGATACGAGGTAACAATGGAAAAGTAAATCACGAGAGCAAACACTAAACCCAATAAGATAAAAAGAGGAGGGAGCACGGTTCCGAAAGCAAGAAAGGATATACCGAACACAAGTCCCAAGATAAGAAGAAAGGCAACGACAATTATTAAAATACCTATGCTCATAAGGTATGTTGCAACGGTCAACATAAAAGCTTCCCTTATGTAAGAGAAGGCGTCATTATACTTCAGATTTTCAATTTCCCTTCTAAAAGCTTCCTCATCACCATCTACCTTGAGGTATATCTTTGAAAAGAGAATTATTAAACTGAAGTTTATCAGGTTTTGAATGAAAAAGGAAAAAAGACCTATCAGGGGGATGAGTATAACGAAGTTGAGAAGGGTAAAGAAAAGAAGAATAAAAAGTGTGAAGTTTACATTTTGGGATAGGGCTATGAGCCAGACCCTAAAGCTCTTTTTCCAGAGCATTTTAAAATGATACTATGAGAATTCTCGCGGTGGGTGATATCATCGGAAGGCCGGGGAGAAGGGCACTAAGGGAAATCCTTCCGCGTCTAAAAGAGGAGATAGCTTACGATGTTGTTATAGTAAACGTTGAGAATGCGGCGGGAGGTTTCGGTCTTACTAAGAAGGTATATGAGGAACTTGTTGAAATCGGCGTTGATGTTATGACCTCTGGAAACCATATATGGGACAAAAGGGAAATATACCAGTTTATAGATAATGCTCCCAATCTTTTGAGACCCGCGAACTATCCCGAGGGTGTTCCGGGAAAAGGATACGGTGTTTTCAATAAAAACGGTGTAAAGTTCGGAGTTGTAAATCTTATGGGAAAGGTATTCATGGATTGCAATCTTGAAAACCCGTTCAAAACCTTTGACAGGATATACGAAGAACTATCAAAGGAAACTAAGATTATAATCGTTGACTTTCACGCTGAGGCAACCTCCGAAAAATGGGCATTCGGGATTTACGTTGACGGAAGGGCTTCCTTCGTTTACGGAACCCATACCCACGTTCCCACAGCGGATGAGTTTATACTAAAAAAAGGGACTGCTTACGTGTCGGATGTAGGCATGACGGGTGTATGGTATTCCGCCATAGGTATGAAACCGAAAGAGGCAATAGAAAGATTTTTGTTCAGCCTTCCCAGAAGGTTTGAGGTTGAGGACAAGGGAGAGATAATGTTTAACGGTGTCCTCGTTGATATAGAAGAGGACAGCGGAAAGGCTAAAAAGATAGAAAGAATACAGCAATTGATATGATTGTTTATTTAATACTATTCACCTTCTTTCTCGCCTTCGGAGGAATCGCGGAAAAATACGAACTTTACGTAAAATTTTTAGAAACAAAGGACGTAAACCTCGGTAAAGAGCTGGTAAGGAAATATCCGAATGCACCTTTCAGGGACGAGCTTCTTTACAAACTCATTTTAATTCTTGATAAAAAAGAAAGAAAAGAAATACCATATTTTTTAAAACTCTTGAATCCCGAAAATATAAGCGAGGAAGAACGTATAAAATTTCTGAGAAAACTTTATGAGAAATACAAAATCAATCCTAAAAAATTAATAATCAGTTATCCCCATTTATTCATACGAGAATTAAAGATGTATAAATTCACCGATAAAGAAAAGGAAGAAATAGCTAAAAAACTTTTCAGGAAAAGATTATATAAAAAGGTTATAAAACTGTCACGGGATTGCACACTGAAGGGAAGGGCTCTTTACCGATTAAAAAGAATAAATGAGGCAATAAATACACTCAAGAAATGTAAGGATAAAAAATCAAAAGAGATTCTTCTTTATATTCTTCTGAAGCAGGAAAGTTACAAAGAAATAAAAAAGCTTGTTAAGGATTATCCATTTCTGAGTTTCATCGCGGGAAAGGAACTGCTTGAAAGGGGAAAGGTTTCCGAAGCAATAAGCTTCTTGTCTCAGAGTAATGAGGAAGAGGCAAAATTTTACCTTGGCCTTGCACACTATTTACTAGGAAAATACAAATATGCTGAAAAGTATTTTCTTAAATACTCGCCAAAAAAGGATATTGATAGAGCTAAGGGATTATTCTGGTTGTTTAAAACCTATGTAGAATTAGAAAATACAGATAAAGCCTATATTTATTTGGGAAAAACAGCAGAATACAATAACTTTTACGGAGCTGCAGCCAAGAAAATGCTGGGGAAAAATGTTTATAAAGATATAATCCTTACGGATATTTCGGAACCGAACCTTTATTATGAGTTAAGAAAGATTTACGATTTGGGATTTTTAAACTACATGCGCTATGAGGCATTGAGAAACATAGAAAAGATTTCAAAGGGTGATATACTGCTTCTCCAAAGTCTGGATCCGTATATCTCAATAAGGCTTGCGGTAAACAAATACGGAACGGACTCGGACATTTACCGATACGTTTCCCATCCTACTCCTTACAGGGAACTTGTCAAGGAAGCTTCTCAAAGGTTTGGAGTTTCCGAGGTATTAATATACGCGATAATGAGACAAGAAAGCTTATTTGACCCCTTTGCGGAATCCTATGCAGGAGCTAAAGGGCTCATGCAGTTGATGGATTACACCGCAAGGTGGAAAGCCGAACAATTAGGGATAAAAGTAAGAAATATTTTTGAACCGAAGGTTAACGTAATGCTCGGAACCGCATATCTCGCTTACTTGATAAGATTGTTTAACGGAGACCTTGTAAGGGTGATAGCCGCTTACAATGCAGGGCATAATGCGGTTAGGAAGTGGAAAAGATATGGAGACGATTTCTTATTTATAGAACTCATTCCTTACGACCAAACTAGAAAGTATACGAAGAAAGTTCTATACAACTATTACATTTATTCCGAGAAGTTAAAATAATTTTTCCGATTCCTCAAGTTCTTCAACGGGTTTTCTTCCCGCAAATCCCTCATTTAGCTCGTGCCAATACATAATCGTTTCTTCACCTTCTTTCCAGCAAAGCCATATATACCTACCTTCATGTTCCGAAAGAAAATCAACGAGCAAGGGCTCTATACCCTTAATCACACCGCCAAGTTCTTCTATCCTTGCGAGATGCCTTTTTATCTGGGCTTCTATCTCTTTAATTTTCGTCTTAATATACATCCGTTCAAGTTCGTCCTCCTGGGAGGAAAGTTCTTCGTAAAGTTTTTTTAGCTCATGCTTTTTATATTTAATATCTTCCGCTATAGGCTTAATCTTTACGAGCAGTTCCCTTGCTTCCCTTAATGTAAATACCTTCATGGTTAGAAATATACCTCCACTTGTAAAAAGGTTTATGAGAAAGAACAAAGAGACTTACGGCTCTTTCGGAAGGTTTGTCTGAGAGTATTCGTTCCACGAACCGTCGTAAAGCCTCACCTTATCTGTAAGACCGAGGTAGTATTTTATGACATAATAGGTTGCAGCAGACATAAGACCTTGACCGCAGTAAAGAATTACCTCCTTACCCTTTCCTATTCCGATACTTTCGTAAAAGATGCTTATATCCTCTTTCGGCCTTAGGAGATAGTATTTCTTTCCATACTTGTTCACCCTTTCCTCAAAGTCCCTTTTCCAGAACCTGTTTACAGCACCCTTAATATGTCCGAGTCTCTTCCAGAATCCTGCTTTTCCTTCGTAGAGCTCGGGTGTTCTCGCATCAAGAAATATTATGTCCTTCCTTCTAAGCGCCCTTTTAACGTAATCAAGGTCAGCCCTTATTGATTTATTTATTCTGTAAACTCCGTAAATCTTCGGATTCACCTTCGGGTAATCCTTAGTAGTTGGAAGGTCATTATCCTTCCAGTGATTGAACCCTCCGTGAAGGACATAAACCTCAGGATGTCCTATGTAGTCAAGTCCCCAAGCGATGTAAAAAGGAATAAATGTTCCTTCTGCATCGTAAAGGACTACCTTGGTATTTCTGTCAATACCCAGTCTTTCCAGTTTCTCTACAAATATGTCAACGGGTATGAAAAAGGCGGGTGTTCCCATATTCGGGAATCTAAAGGCTTCAAAGTGTATCCACTGGGCACCAGGGATATGTTCTTTCCAATACTCCTTTATGCTTTTGCGAAGGTCAAGAATAACAACGTTTTTATCCTTTTTAAGCATACTGTAAAGCTCCTTAGGGGATATTAGCATTATTTTTGCAAAGGAGAATGCTACTGTAATTAAAAGAAATATAGCTACTTTCATTTTCCGCCTCCGTTTGTATATATATTTATCCGCTTTTAATTTTTCAATTAAAAATTTTTCTTAATCTTAACAAGTTTTTCACGGAAGGTATATAACCACATCTCCCTTTCCGTTTAGCTTTGCTTGGCAGGATAATCTTTCCTCTTCGGGGTTCATACCGTTTTCCTCAAGTGTATCTTTTTCCTCAAATTCGGGGGGATATAGGTTTTCGGAACCGAAAAGAATTATGACTCTGCACGAAGTGCATTGACCGTGTCCTCCGCATGCACTATCTATCTCTATTCCATTCCTGTAAAGAATCTGCATAATGGTTTCGTTTTCCATACCCTCAAAAGCCATGTTTATGTTTGATACTATAACCTTCGCCATCTCTACACCCTCAATGCTCTCCATATATTTTCGGCAAGTTCGTCTGTATAATCCATTAAGGGCTTTTCAAGTAAACCCTCGTTATGTAAAAAAACTATACCTCCGAGAGGTCCCATAACGGTTACAAAAGCCGTAAAAAAATCCTGATTTCTAAATGCGCCCTTCTCAATACCATCGCTGACGAAAACGGTTATCTCGGTAACAACATCACTAACACAGGCAAAACCTTCACACCCCTCTTTAAAAACTTCCCTATTTACCAAGTAAACCTTTAGAAAATAATTAACGAGTTCAGGTTCCTCTATTGCGGTTTCAAGGAAATTCCTTACAAGGAGTTTAGTTTTTTCGTAAAAATCAGCTTCAATTTCGTTAACTTTTCTTAATTTTTCACCTAAAAGTTTTGATGTGTATAACATTATCTCTTTTGCAAGTTCTTCCTTTGAAGGGAAATAGTTATAAAGGTTTCCCACGCTCATATTTAACGCTTTGGCAATATCAGGCATGGTTGTGTTATGATAACCCCTTTTTGCAAATAACCTGCAGGCGGTTCTTATAATTTTTTCCCTCTTTTCCTCCTTAAGCTTATCAGCTGCATATCTCGGCATAGAAATAAATTTATAAATTAAAAGTAGAAATCCACCGAGATATAAAACTTAAGCCTTGAGGTCGAGATTTTTTTCTTATCCAAGGGATATGCAACATCTCCCCTGATAAGCCCTACGGGAGTTCTCAAACCCACGGAAAAACCTATATCCTTTTTCATATTTTTATATAAGGATGGAAATCTATTTGCGACCTTTCCGAACTCCGAGAAGAAAATAACCTCAATGTTTTCTTTTAAAAGGAAGAAAACTTCGGGATTTATATAAAGCATCTGTCTCCCGCCGTAAGGCGATCCTATACTTTCGTAAGAATATCCTCTCATATTAAAGTATCCGCCGAGGAAAAATCTCTCAAAAATCGGTGCCTTTTTTGAAACATATCCGTATGAGGTTTTTACTCTAATCCCAACTTTTTCATCTATATTTTTCTTAATTCTAAAAAATAAGCTAAGCTTGTAATAATTTCTCCTACCGAAAGCTCTGCTTAGTGAAAGATTTAAAGCATACCTTTTAATTAACGATAAGGAAATCTTAGAAAAGTTTCCATTTAATTTTTCAACACCTTTTGTTTTTCCGTTAAAATTAGAGTATGAAAGGGATAAAATGGTGAAAGGATTGAATCTAAAGCCCAATGTAGCGGAATAACCCCTTGAAAAAAATTCATAGCTATTGTGTTTAGAATAATCTTTGAAAAGTGATAAATCTCCTAAGAAGTGTCTTGAGAATAGAAACTTATCCTTAAGGAATAGGTTATATTCCTCAATTTTTGAGCTTTTTGAAATATTCATACCGCTTATAAGTCCCGTTCCTAAAAGATTTTTTAGTGTTAATCCTCCCTGGACTTTTATATTTTCAAAAGTGCTGTATCCTAAAGAAAACTCAAATAATCCCCTTTTTGCTTCACTTAAATAGATAAATCTGTGAACTTTTTTTCGCTTTCTATCTATGTAATTATCAAGCCTTACGCTTCTGAATATACCGCTTTCCATTAGATTCCATATGCTTTCCTCTTCATTTTCCTTTGAAAAATATTTATCTTTAACAAGCATATAATTAACTTCTCTGAAGGTAGTTTTTTTTATCCCGTATATAAGCGTGTAGCCGTAAGTATATCTTTGACCTCTATTTACTTTTATATCGTAATAGATTATCAAGTTATCACCTTCTATATTTTCCCTTTTATCTATTAAAATTTCTGCATCAAAATAACCGTTTTCTCTTAATTTTCTAAAAATTGTTCTATATACTTTTTCTATAACTTCTCCGTGAAAGATTGAGGGAAGGGATTTGTTTATTTTCTCTTCAATGTATTTAAACTCCCTATCCCTTATTCTTACACCACCTAATATATATCTGAAGCCTTTATTCAGGCTTACCTTAATATAAATTTTCTTTTTTTCGTTATCTACACGCTCATTTATTTCGTAAACAACTCCCAGATATCCCTCTTTTCTTAAGTTTTCTATTTTTTCCTCAATTAATTTATTTACCGCATTTCTGTCATAAGGAAATACTTTTCTTTCTCCATCTATTTCCAGCCGTGCTGTGTATCTTTTTCCTTCGTTTATTATAAAGGTAACTCTATTTTTCCTGAATTTATAATTAACTTTTACGTCAAAAAAGCCTTTTTCTTTGTAAAGTTTTAATATCTTTTCCTTTAAGTTTTCCAGTGTAAATATATCCAATCCGACGTTTTCTTTATCAAAGAGGGATAAAAGCTCTTTATCCGAAAAAAATTTATTACCCCTAAATATTATGGTATATTTTGTTCCTTCGTAAACCTCGTAAACGGGAATTCCTACTTTTACATCACCCCAAATGGCCTTCAGGGTAGCAAGAGGATGGTTTACAAGATTAGAGAAACCTATAGAAAGTTTCTCAAGAAAGTTGTCGGTTAAAGGGAAAAGGGCTTGGATAAATCTGGATTTTATGCTTTTTTTCTTTAATTCTTTAAAGAATACGAAGCTTTCATAAAATCCTTTTTTCCTGTAGAAGTTTTCAAGGTTTTCCTCTCCTTTTTCTACATCTTTAAAATTAAAAACCTTACCCACAATGATTCCTGAAGCTTTCAGGAGTTCCCTCTTGTTGAAGGATTTTGCTCCTCTAAACTCAGCCCCTCCCAAAAAGTATAAGTTGTTTTCCTTAACCGAAACCTTTATATACGCTTCTCCTTTCTTGTTTACGTTAATTTTTACCTTAACTTTAGCTCCTAAAAATGCGCTATTTATGTAAGCCTGCCTTAATATCTCTTCATAAATTTTTTCGTTTTCCGAATAAAGAATTCCACCCTCCTCTAAACCTAATATATTCTTTATATCATTGTTAAGAAAGAATACATTACCTTCTATCTTTATTTTCTTTATTATTGGATATCGCTTTATGTAAATATAAAGCTTATTTTCTTGAATTTTATACTTTATTTCCTTTATCTCGGGAATTTCTTTTAGAATTTTTATAATTTGTTTGTAATTATCTTTATTTATAACGGAAATTATATTGTTTTTTCCCAAAGGATAATTGGATTTCAGAATTACATCAAAGGATAAGGAAAATCCGCTTAATAGAAAGAGAAAAAAAGTAACCAAGAACATCTTCCCTATATTTTAAGACCTATGGAAAATCTTAAGAATTTTATTATATTAGAATATGCTAATACATTTAAAGGAGGTGAAGAAAGATGACTATGGATAGGGTGCTCAGGCTTACTTCGGGAACGGTTCTTCTGATAGTATTTTTACTGGGAATACTGCCCGCTAAAGATGTCCATTGGTTTTGGAAGGCTTTTATAGTATTTATGTCCCTTAATCAGATTCAGTCAGCCTTTACGAATTGGTGTCCCGTAATGAGCTTATACAGAGCCCTCGGGGTTAAAGAATGTAGGTGTTAACGAACTTCCTTTAAAATATTATCCTAAATGTTAATTAAACACTTTGAGGACAGGGATTTATTTTACAAATTCCTTAAAGAAAGAATAGGCATATTTTTCAAGGAAGCAGACCAAAGGGCTTTTGAGGGAGTATTTCACTGCATATACTTTGAACGCACTGACCTGCCCCCCTCTCTTATATATGATGCTGGAAGAAAGAGCTGCACAAAAGTTTTTTACAATGAGGGTAAGTGTGTTATCTGCGGTTCCGAAGCAAATATAAGGGATTTCTGCACCGAGCTTTCAAAATACAAGGAAGGAAAAAAGATAGCAAAGGAAATTCTTGAGGCTCTTATAAAGCATAGAAAGAAGTATTTTCAATTAAATTACAACAGAAAAATACTTCCCTTGGGTTTGAAGACCGCTGTTATGGGCGTCCTGAATGTAACTCCGGATAGCTTTTCCGACGGCGGTCTGTATATTAAGCCTTCCGATGCAATAAAAAGGGCTGTTCAAATGGCTGAAGAGGGAGCGGAAATAATTGATATAGGGGGAGAAAGCACAAGACCCGGTTCTGTAAGGATTTCAGCGGAGGAGGAGTTAAAAAGAGTTCTTCCCGTTCTTAGGGAAATTAGGAAAGAACTTCCGGATATCTGGATATCCATAGACACCTACAAATCCGAAGTTGCAAAAGCGTGTCTGGAGGAAGGGGCGGACATAATCAATGACATCAGCGGGGGAACATTTGACGAGAATATGTTTAAGGTTGTATCCCAATACAGGTGTCCTTACGTAATAAACCACATAAAGGGGAGACCCGAAACTTGGAAAAAGGAACCTATCATTTACGATGACGTTGTAGGAGAAATAATAAATTTTTTCAGGGAAAGGGTAAAAAAGCTAAAAGATACGGGATATAAAGAGGAAGAAAAGATAATTCTTGACCCGGGAATAGGTTTCGGTAAACTTCCGGAACATAACGTTGAGATACTAAAGAGATTCTCGGAGTTTAAGATACTGGGAAAGATACTCATGGTGGGTGTATCAAGGAAATCCTTTATAGGTTTGATACTTGAGGGATTCCTGAATAAAAAGACAGAACCTAAGGAGAGACTTTTCGGAAGTCTCGGTGCTTTGGCTCCCGCTGTTTTGGGTGGGGCTAACATAGTGAGAGTTCACGACGTTAAAGAGACCAGGGAGTTTTTAGCCCTCTTGGATGCGGTAAGAACCTACGATGGAGTTTAGTCTTATTAAAGAATTCTTCGGGTGGAGAGATGCGGCAGATATTCTCGGATTAACGCTGTTCTTCTATATTTTTATACGCTTTCTCTATATTGCGAAGGGGTTATACCTCCTTAGGGTTATCATCCTCTTCGGACTTCTTTGGACTACTGCGGAGGTTTTAAACCTCGCTACACTTTCGTGGATATTTGAAAAACTTTGGACGATTCTTCTATTCTCCCTAATAGTTATCTTCCAGCCGGAGATAAGGAGAACGCTTGCAAATATAGGACGGAGAACAAGGGTCATAAAGATAAAAGAATACGAGGAGCGTTCAATAGACAGGCTTGTTAGAGCATGCAGGTTTATGGCGGAGAGACAAATAGGTGCGTTGATAGTTATAGAGAGAGAGCAAAATATAGAGGACTTGCTGGAGGGTTGTATTTACATAGATGCGTATATATCCGCGGAGCTGATAATAACGATTTTTTACCCCCTTACTCCTCTTCACGATGGAGCTATAGTTATAAGGGATGACAGAATAGCGTTTGCCTCCTGTGTTCTTCCTCTATCAAAAAATCCCGAACTTCCGAAGAGATACGGAACGAGGCACAGGGCTGCGGTGGGTATAACGGAGCTGAGCGATGCGGTTGCAATTGTCGTTTCCGAAGAAACGGGAGAAATATCCGTTGCGGTTGAAGGAAATATTGAGAAGATTCTTGACCCCGAGCTTTTAAAGGACAAACTACTTAACCTTTTAGGGGTGAAACATGAGCCATAGGGAGGAATTAAAGTATTTATTGCTCTCGTTTATTCTCGGGATATCTATATGGCTTGCGGTAAACTTCGGTGAAAGGCTTCCGCTGGATATAACCCGATTCGTTGAACTTGAAAACCAAAAGGATGAATATACATACGAAGTTAACCCGCCTTTCGTTGATGTAACGCTATTGGTATCCAGGAAGCTCCTCCAGTCAAAACTCATAGAAAGGGTAAAAGTATATGTGGATGTCTCAAATTTGAAGGAAGGTATGCACAGAGTAAGAATAACGGCAACCACCCCTATACCCATACTTATACAACCCGTGGCTATAAATCCCTATTATGTGAAAGTTAAGGTAATCAGAAAGGTTTCAAAGTGAGTTCAGCCTCAAATACTCCTTTTCCTGTATTGTCAATAAGTTTTAGAGATTCTACTTCTCCCCCTTTTGATATACGTTCCAAGAAAAGCATTAATCTTCCGAAAGGAACGCTTTTAATTTTCAGTCTATACTTACCCTCTTCATATATCAGCTCCTTTATATCAATACCTAAATCTTTTGAAACTCTTCTTATATAGTCTTCCGTTAAAGCTACCTTTTCATAGCTTTTTACATTGTAGAGACTGAAGACAAAGTTTTTAAATGTGAGATATTCCCTGTTTACAAAATTTCTAAAGCTGTTAAAATCTACAAGGAAACTATATGCGTAGATGGATAGAAGTATAATTACAAGAAGAATAATTATATTTCTCGGAAGCGTCATCTTATTATTATCTCAAATTCATAGTTTCCATCCGGAGTCTTTCTAATCCTTTCGGTTTTTAATGATTTTATCTTTTCTTCATCTGCTTCACCTACAACCTTCAATATGTTATTTTTATACTCAATTTTGTATATTTTCACACCGTAAGGTAGTTTTGCAAACACGGTATATAGTTTATTGAAAAATTCATTCTTTTCCTTTTTCTTTATATTTTTTAGCTGTTCCTCTACCAATACAGGGGGTATATTCGGAAACTTTTGGGAAAAAAGGGATTTTTTTTCTTGATTGATTGTTTGCACTATTTTCTTCTTGATGTAATCCTTAAAGGAAAAATAGGCGACAAAAGAAAAAGTTGCTAACCCTACTACAAGTAAAAGGGCTTTTTGCTCTGATGGACTTAATTCAAGCTTTCTAAATTCGGGAGAGGAATCTTTATAAACATATTTAAGGGAAGCACCGAAAGCTGAATTGAGTTCAGGTTCACAGTATGGGTTTCTAATTACTTTAAAAAATTCTTTAAAGTCTTCTATTTTGCTACCACCACCGCTTAGTAAAACTTCCTCTCCTACCCAATCAAGCCCGGAACTTTCAAGAATTTCTTTGAAGGCTTCCCTTGGATTTTCTTTTAGGAACTCCGCTCCCTTTAGGACAATCCTGTAAGTCTCTACCTTGTAATCTTTCACCTCTACAAAGGTTGTTTTATTCCTTCCTATGTCAATAATTTTTAAATTCGGTTTGTTCAGAACTTTTGATATCCTTGCCAGGGAAAAAATTTCACAATCAAGGGCGTAATAATCTTCAGGAATGTTGAAGTTTTTTACAAACACAACGTAGTAAAATCCGCCGTGAATTTTAAAGTCCCACAGGTTTGCACCGTATTCCTCCGCTTCATATAAAAGGGTTTCTTTGAGTTCCGAGGATTTCAGTTTTTCCTCAAGCTTTTCTTTCTTTACAAGACACAGATGTGAGGGTATTACGTATATCTTTCTTCCTTTCTTTTTAACAGGTTTCCAGGTTCTTTTTAGAGGGGAGTAGGATATGCTGAACCATTTCTCTCCATCTATACCCGTGTATATCATTCCCTTCCTTCTAAGTTTGACTTTATCAGTTCAAGAAGTAAAAGGAGCGTTTTCTTAACGTCCTCCTTATTTTTTGCGGAAATGCCTATAACAGGTATACCCTCTTCTTCGTATATATCAAGGGCTGTTGCCACATCCTTAGGAGACCAGGCATTCGGCAAGTCCTGCTTATTAGCGGCTACAACCATGGGAATGGGGAACCTGCTTTGGAAGAAGTTTATTATCTTCCTCGCCTCGTGAAAGGTTGATGGGTCTGTGCTGTCTACAAGTATTACAACTCCGAGAGCTCCCTTTCCTAAAATATCCCACATGAAGTTGAAACGGGTTTGTCCGGGTGTTCCGAAAAGGTATAATTCGTGTTCATCATCTATTCTTATTTTTCCGAAGTCCATAGCAACGGTAGTTGATTCTTTCTTTTCCTTTTCCTTTGTGTGGGTTATTTTCCTTTCCGTTGTTACAGGTTCTATCTCACTTACGGTCTTTATGAACTCTGTCTTCCCCGCAGCGAAGGGTCCTGCAATAACTATTTTTATCTTCTTTGTGTCAGTATCCTTCATAGCCTCTTAATCTTTTCCATAAGTTTAGCAAGAAGGTCAAGGGATATGGAAGGCTTTCTTTCTACCTTCTTTCTCTTTCTCCTTATAGCTCCGATTGATAAAAGACCGTAAAGGGTTCTATAAACCTTTAGTTTATCCAGCTTACTTTTTTCAAGTATGTCTTTTACGGTGTTCTTTCCATCAACCAGGTCAAGTATTATTTTTTCTTCATCCGTCAATTCAGCTTTTTGCACTTTTTTTTCCCAGTCAGGAGCTTTTTCAAAGATAAGCAGTTCATCGGAAATTTTTCTTTCCGTTTCCTCAAGGGTTAGCTTCCTTGCCGCTTCCATTATTATGTATTCCGCAGGGTAGTATACAGGTATATCGTCGGGATAATGGATAAAACCCTTAGTAAAAGAGAAAATCCCCTCCCTGTTATCAATTCTGGGAAGTAGGAACTTCTTCAGGGTTTCCGAGAGGTTTTTTTTACTCAGTCTTAATTTTTCCAGAAGTTTTTCAAAATCCCTATCGGTGTAAATTCTGAAAACCTTATCCACGGGACGTGCCAGAACTACTTCTCCATCTTTTATGTAGTATGCCACCGTCATATCTTTCCACTCAACGATTAAAACACCGCTTTTTTTATCAGAATGGAGAACCTGCAAGATATCAGCAAAACTGAAAGATTTTAGGTCTCCCGTAAGCGTCATCTTTTAGATTAGCTCCTTCAGTTTTTCCTGGGCTTTTTTTATCTCCATGTATATGAGTCCGAGTTTTGCGTCAGCATTTGTAAGTGTTGTGAGGACTGCATCTTTTCCTATTCCCGTTATAACTATATAACCGCTGTTTCCTTTTATAGTTATCTGCTCTAAGGTTCCCTTCTTTAGTTCCTCAACAACTCTCTCACCCAGTGAAAGTATGGCCGCACTCATTGCAGCTACCTTATCCTCCTCCGCATCGGGAGGTAAAACGGAAGCTATAGGAAGTCCATCAAGACTTACAAGCGTAGCCCCTTCTATACCTCCAGCTTTTATCAGCTCCTGAAGAACAGCCTCATACTTATCCATTTATTCCCTCCATTATTTGAAAAATTCTAAATCTGTCTTCATCTTGATAAGAACTGCTTTTACCTGCTCCAGGTTCCTTTTTATACCTTCTACATCCACCTCTTGCCCAATATATATATCCATATTTTTTAAGTAACTTTCAATTTCGTCGGCCATCTTTTCAATTCTTTTTATTCTACCGTATATTTCCTCAAGAGATTCCTTAAGAACTTCACCTAACGCGCCTACAGGATCCAGTCCGGAGGGAATATTATCTAAATCAAACTCTCCTTCTTTTAACCTTTCAACGATACGTATAAGTTCAGCTGTTTTTTCCACCAGCTGTGAGAGTTCCTTGTCAAGTTCGCTTATTCTCTTTTCACAGCTCTTTTTTAAATCCACAAGTGTCTTTTCTATGTTTGTTAAAATTCCTTTCATTTCCTCGTATATAGGTATCGGAATTATTTCTTTTTCAATATCCCCCTTGCTTTCGTTAATCAATAAAGATACGTAATGAAGTTTCCCGAGGGTCTGTTCAAACTTTTTGCTAACCCCGTAAATTACACCGCCGGAAAAAAGTAATGAATAACCTAAAGAAATTAGAAGAGCATGAAGGGGTTTAAGGGAAAAAACAAAGTATAAAACGAAGAATGTAAAAATAGACTGAACCGTAAATATAAGGAAAAAGAACTTTAGAAGTTCATCCGCTAAGGATACTTCCTTTATCGCCTTTATCTTACTTTACCTCCTCAAAGCGTATAAGTTTTATCTTATCCATACTTTTCTGGAAGGATATTCCAAATTCGGAGATTTCCGTTAGTTTTGAAAGGTGAACGTATCCCTCTATGACCTTCATTGCATACTGCTCTTTAATACCTTTAAGGTAATTGTATATATCCTCCTCAAGTATTGCGTTGGCCACGTATCCCCTTTGAAGGGTAGATACGTGATATATTATCTTGAACTTCTTTCCGTATTGGGATAGCCTTTTTAAATCTTCATTTAGGGCTTCCTGAACTACTTCGTCGGGAAGTTCTCCGAAGTATGCCATGTAAAGAACGGAAGGTTTATACTTTTCAAGGGAAGGTATTAACTCCGTGCCGCCTTCTATATACCACGCCTTTTTGCCGAGCATTCTGAGGCCTGTCACAAGGGCTCCCGCAAAAACCGCACAAAGTTGAGAGTTTTCCATAAATACGACACCTACACGGTCAAAACCGTTTCTTGAAAGAAGCTTTGATGTTGCATAAGCTACGTTAAGTCTGGGATTCACCGTTTTAGGGTCTATGAATCTATTACTTTTCTCTCTTCCGAAAGAAAACCCCGCTACAAATGGAAGAATTAGGGAAATCTTTATAAGTTCTCTTCTATTCATTGTTTTCCACCTCCTTCAGATTGAGCTCGCGCTTCATAGCTATTTTACCCGTTCTTGCCATCTCCTTTATACCGAAAGGTTTTAAAAGCTCTATCATAGCGTTTATTTTGTCCTCATCTCCGGTCACTTCTACAGTGTATGTATCCGGCGAAACGTCCACCACCTTTCCTCTGAATATCTCCGTTATTCTTAGAACTTCATCTCTTGCTCTTGCGGAGGGTGTGTAAACTTTTATGAGGGCGAGTTCCCTTTCAACATGGGGAACGTCGGTAAGGTCGGTAACTTTGAGTGTATCTATCAGCCTTCTCAGTTGCTTTACAACTTGCTCAATCACTATGTCATCTCCGATAACCTCTATCGTCATTCTTGATATGCCCTTTTCGTGCGTTTCTCCTACGGACAGGCTCTCTATGTTGTATCCTTTTCCCGCTATTAGGGTTGCTATTCTTGCGAGAACTCCCATCTCGTTTCTTACCTTAACGGTTATTATGTGCTTCCTTATGTTTCCCTTTCTTATACTTCTCGTCTTAGGTGTCTTGATTACCTCAAGGTCGGATTTGCCTACCGTATCCGCCATTTTTTCCTCCTTCAGAGATAATTTAATTGCCTCTATTCAGAATTTCTTTTAAATATTTAACAAGATTTTTATCAACTTTATAACGCTTACCCGTTATCTCCGAGACGGGAATAACATCTATAAGGGAGTTTAATATGAAAACGTATTTAGCATTTTTCAGGAAGTTAATGTCTATCCTTTCCTCCTTTATTTCCAGTTTCTCCGAAAGCATGTCTATGGTTGTTCCCCAAAGGAGTCCGCTTTCTACCGCGGGTGTGTAAAACTTACCGTCTTTATAAATAAGTATATTGGCCGAAGAGGTTTCGGTTAATTGGCTTTTTTCATTCAAAACAACGTTATCGTAAAAACCTTTCCTTCTTGCTTCCCTTTTTACAAGAATGTTAAAAAGAAAGTTTGTAGTTTTGTGGTAAAAAAGCGGATTTTGAGAGTGTTTTCTGAAGGAGGATATGCCGAGCTTTATGCTATGAGGAGTTTTGGGAAGAGGCTTTACTATAACCCTGATTTCATACATGTTAGGATAATCCCCGTAGTAATCTCTTCCCTTAAAAAGAAGCAGGAACTTAACGTATAGGTTTTTCTTTCCCTTTGTTTTCTTTTTTATCCTTTCTAAGAACTCCTCGTATGAGGGACACGGGTAAGAAAAGAAATCCGCAGACTTTTTTAATCTTTCGTAATGCTTTTTCAGTTTTTCATTTTCGCCTTTCCATTTTATGGTTTCAAAGAGTCCCTCTCCGTAAAGAAGAGTTCTTTTCATTTCAGCTCCTCGTCCAGATGTATCCTTGATGGAACAACTCCTCTTTGACCTTTATACTTTCCCGAGTAAACTTTTTCGGGTTCCCTGTCAAGTCGAGCAAACACAAGCTGGCATATCCTCATACCCCTATACAGCTTTATGGGGCTGTTGTTTGCATTAAAAAGTTCCAGGGTTATCTGACCTTCAAATCCCGCATCAACCCAGCCCGCATTTTCTATAAAGAGTCCGAGTCTGCCGAGGGAAGAGCGTCCCTCCACGAAGGCGGTTATGTAAGGGGGAAGCTTTATATACTCAAGGGTTGTAGCCAGGAGAAATTCCTTCGGTTTTATCTCAAAATATTCCCCGAATTCAATTATCTTAATATTTTTTGTAGGTTTTTTGGGGTCTATAAAATCAACGTTTTCGTAAACCGCTATCTGGTTTCCGAGTCTCAAATCCAGAGAGGAACACTGAACTTGTAAAGGGTCAAAAGGTTCAACTTTTAACTCACCCTTTTCTATAAGCTCCTTAATACTCCTGTCGGATAGAATCATCTTAAATTATTATGCGGGTAAAGTTCAGGATAGGTATATACAGAAACGGGAAAAAAATGAAAAAGAAAGACTTTTTAGGTTTGCGTGACCCTCTCTTTATCGGAATGAGATACATAACGGAATTTAAATACCTTGAGGCTACAAAGTGGCTGTTAATAGCAAAAGATTCAAGGGAGAAGTATACTCTTCTCGGTATGATAAACGAGGCTCTGGGACAAAGCGAACAGGCAAAGGAGTTCTTTGAAAATGCAAGCAGATATGAGAAATTAACCGATTACGAGTTTAAGAAAGAGTTCCCCGAAGAACTTATTGCGGAACACCGAAACCGAAACTCCTGAGAATCTCCCTCGCTTCTTCACTTTTCAGGAACTCTATAAATTCCCATGAGGCTTTTTTCCCCTCTCCGTTTATGGTTATAACCGCAACGTTGTTTATGGGAGAATACAGCCTCTCATCAACTAAAAGATAGTTGCCCTTTCCGTAAGGAATTATAAGCGATAATGCGACAAGACCGATATCCGCTCCGCCGCTAACAACATATTGAAAGGCTTGCGATACGTTTGAAGCGTAGACAAGCTTACCTTTTACTTTTTCGTAAAGCTTTGTTTTTTTTAAAAACTCAAGAGCAGCCTTTCCGTAAGGGGCGTATTTAGGATTTGCTATAGCTATTCTATCCGCTTTTGTGACGTCCTTATAACTCTTTAACTTTATATTTTTTAAGGTGAATAATGCAAGCTTTCCCCTTGAGAAAACGGTATAAGACTTCTTTACCGCTTTCCCGTGCTCTATGAGTTTCTCAGGATAAGTTTCGTTTGCAGATATGAATATGTCGTAGGGAGCACCGTGCCTTATCTGGATGTAAAAATGTCCCGAAGCTCCGTAGGATATTAAAACACGGTGTTTATACTTCTTTTCAAACCTCTCGGCAATCTCATTCAGGGCAAACCTGAAGCTGGAGGCAGAAGCTATCCTTAAGGTTTCCGAAAAGGCGAGGTGTAAGAAAAGAAAAATGATTATCAAAGTCCTCAGCATTATACTATCCCCTTGAGGGCTTCTTCCCTTTGAATACAGGTCGGGCATTCACCGCAGGGGGGTTCGGTTCCCCTATAGCAGGAATAGGTTTTTTCAAAGGGAACACCGAGTTCCTTTCCGAGGAGTGCTATCTCCCTCTTTGTCATTCCTAAAAATGGGGCAAAGACGTGCACCCTTCTTTTATGTTTTGCTGTGTAAACGGAACCCGCATTTATAGCCGCTTCCGCAGCGGTTATGAACTCGGGTCTGCAGTCGGGATAAGGGGTATCAAGAGCGTGAACACCTATACCTATATGGTCTATCTCAAGGCTATCCGCAAAGGCCGAAGCAATGGATAGGAATATAAGGTTTCTCATGGGAACCGTTGTTATAGGGGGTTCATTTTCGGGATACTCGCCGGTAGGAATCTCAACGTTTTCGTCTATAAGGGCGGAGCCTTTAATACTTTCGTAAACGGGAACCTTAACTATGATATGCTCTTTAACATCCGCAATTTTTGCAAGCTCCTTCGCGTATTTTAGCTCAACCTTATGTCTTTGGCCGTAATCAAAGGATATCGCGTATACGTCTTTAAACTCTCTTTTTGCAAGCCATAAGAGTGTGGCACTATCCATTCCTCCCGAAAGGAGAACTATTATTCCCTTTTTACCCATAAGGTTTAAATTAATAGATAAATGAAAAGAAGGAAAAGGAAAAAGAATAAGAAGTTGGATTTCGGAAGATTTCTGGTTGAAGAGTTAAAGGCAAAACTGGGGGAAAGAAGATGGATTTTTACGAACCTCAAGAAGTAAGTAAGATTAAAATACTCCCTCCCGATTACGTTCAAGACATAAGCAATATGTCCGCTCAAGATTTTCTGAAGATATACCTTGAAACCCTGAGGTATCAGGATCCTTTCAATCAAACCGATATATCAAAAAGCCTTGACGATATGGTGAAGATAAATCAGGTTCAATACTTTACCCAAATGAAGCAGTTTTTAGAGAGTTTAAAGCTCTGGATGAACCAGATGACCTTTCTAAATACCGTAAATCTTATAGGGAAGGAGTTTATCTTTAAAACTGATACGCTGGATACCATAAAGAGGGATACGTATTACATAGTTTCCGACAGCGACAAGGGAGAGGTTAGCGTAAGAATATACGACGGGGATGAGGTTATAAAGGAGTTCAAAAAGGAAATTAAAAAAGGTATAAATGAGCTTGACGTTAGCTCCCTTCCCGATGGCCAGTTTACGGTGAAAATCTTTAAAGAAGGAAACGAGGTGAAGGGATGGAACTTGGGCTTTAAGGATAGTATTAAATCCGTAGGAATAATTAATAATGAACTTATCCTTGACCTTGCTTCCGGTGTAAGTGTGTCTTCGGATAGAATTATTTACGTGGGGGGATAAGTTATGCTGAGGAGTTTCTTTAACGCTATCACGGGTATGGATGTTTCCCGCTTTGCCTTGGACGTTACATCTGACAACCTTGCAAACGTAAACACGGTAGGATTCAAAAGGTCACGTCCCATATTTCAGGATATGATTTCTCAGGTCATAGTGGGGCTCAATACAACTACCGGAACGATAAAAACGACTACCTTCGGAGCGGGGGCAGTTGTAGATTCCACCCAAAAAGTGTGGACTATAGGAAATTTCAAGCAATCTGATATAACCACGGACTTGGCGATAGAGGGGAAAGCTCTTTTCATACTCAAGGATCCGATAACAAACCAGCAACTTTACACAAGGGACGGAAGGTTCAGGATAAACAGGGAAGGTTATATGATAAACCCTAACGGCTTATACCTTCAGGGCTTCAGGGTTGACCCCGTAACGGGTGAGGTAACCGGAACCCAGCTTGAGAATATAAGAATAGAAACCCAGATACCTCCGAAG
>CAYRMG010000001.1:45310-96023 GCA_964425585.1 uncultured Aquifex sp.
TCTTACATTACCCAGCACTCCGCGGACTTCGTAGTTACCATGGACCAAGACGGTTATGCGAGGGGAGAACTGATAGATGTTTACATTCTTTCGGAAGACGGTGTTGTTGTAGGTGTATACTCAAACGGTGAAACCCTTCCGATGTATAGGCTTGCCCTTGCTCAGTTTACTGACCCGGAAGAGCTCGTTAAAAAGGGATCAAACCTTTACGCTTCGGTAAAACCCCCTACGGTTCTACTACCGGGAGGGGCTAACAAGATTAGGTCCGGAATGGTAGAACTTTCAAATGTAGATATAGCGAAAGAATTTATAAACCTTATAACCGCTCAGAGAACTTATCAGGCAAATGCCAGGGCTGTTACGGTTGCAAACACGATACTTGAGGATACGATAAATCTTGTAAGATAAGAGTATGGCAGAAGAGGTTAAGGAGCCCGAAGCGGGTGGAGGCAAAAAGAAATTAATCCTTTTTCTCCTTCTTTTTATAATACTTCTTGCAGTTGCAGGAGGAGGGGCATACTTCTTCCTATTTGCAAAGAAGGACAAGAAGGAAGAGAAAGCTCCCAGAGTAGCCCCGCCCGAAGTGGGGATAATGTATAAACTTGAACCCGCGTTTATAGTAAACCTCGCGGATCCGGAGGCAACCGTTTACGCAAGAATTTCAATAACCCTGGAGGTTGCAAACCAGCAGGTTCTTCAAGAAGTTCATAAAAAGGAACCCGTAATAAGGGATGCGATAATTGAGATAGTATCAAGTAAAACCTCAAGCGAACTAAGAACACCGGAAGGTAGAGAAGAGTTAAAGCTGGAGATACTTAAAAGGATAAATACGATACTTTCCAAGGGAGGCGTAAGAAACGTTTACTTCACCGAGTTTGTTATCCAGGTAGAATAAGGAGTTTATGAGAGTTCTTCTTACGGGCTGTGCAGGGTTAATAGGATGGAAAGTAGGGGAAAGGCTACTCAAAGATGGCCATGAGGTTATAGGTGTAGACAACCTGAATGATTATTACGACCCGAGGTTAAAACTTTATAGACTTGAACACTTGAAAAAGTATGAAAACTTTAAGTTTTACAAGGTTGATATAGAAAATAAGGAAGCCCTTGAGATTTTATTTAAAGATTACGGATTTGACGTTGTTATAAATGAAGCGGCAAGGGCGGGAGTAAGGTATTCCATAGAAAATCCCCAGGTTTACTTTACAACGAATACACTCGGAACCCTAAACCTACTTGAGCTTATGAAGAAATATAGCGTAAAGAAGATGATACTCGCATCAACCTCTTCCCTATACGCGGGTCAACCCATGCCCTTTAAGGAGGAGCTTCCCGTAAACACCCCGATATCTCCTTACGCTGCAAGCAAGAGGAGTGCGGAACTGGCAGCCTACACCTATCACTACCTATACGGTCTTGACGTAATTATTCTGAGATACTTTACAGTTTACGGACCCGCGGGAAGACCGGATATGGCCGTGTTTAAGTTCATATACAAAACGCTAAAAGATGAACCTATTGAGGTTTACGGAGACGGAAGCCAGAAAAGGGACTTCACCTTCGTTGAAGATGTTGCGGATGCAACGGTAAGGGCTCTAAATCTTAAAGGGTATGAGATATTAAACATCGGAAATAATAAACCCAGAGCTTTAAAGGAGCTTATAGATTTAATAGAAACGTATACGGGAAAGGAGGTAAAAGCGATTTATAGGGATTTTCATAAGGCTGACGTAAGGGATACGTGGGCTGATATAAATAAAGCTAAAAAGCTCCTCGGATGGGAACCGAAAACTTCTCTTGAAGAAGGAATAAGGAAAACCGTTGATTGGTTTAAGGAAAACTGGGAATTTGTGAAAGGGTTAAAGGTTTAGCTAAAGACGAGCCCTGCGTAAGATACCTTTGAGTCCGTAGGTTTTTCCTCATAAATCTCATAATCAACGAGTTCTCCCTTTTCTGCACCAAGTTTCTTGATAACTTCCAGAAAGACAAAATTAGTAAACTGTCCGTCTATTCTCGTTTTGTTTTTATCACCTTCAAGGAGTTCAAAGGCCTCCTCGTTTTTTAGCTCGGAAAGGAGCTTTATATACTCCCTGTCTCTGAAGGAAGGGTCATAAGAGGAGGGATCTCCGAACTTTCTACCTACGTGGGAAAAATCAACACTTGAAATTACAAGGGGATTTTTTGCATCCTTAAGTATCTCCGTTAACTTGTTGGCTATATCTTTGAGCGTTTCTATATCTCCGTGGGAGACGATTGCGGGGATTACCCTTATGTCCGGAAAGAGATACTTTAAGAAAATCGCCTGAAACTCTATGGAATGCTCTTGTTTATAGGCCAAGATATCGTGAAATATGTTGTAATCAAAAAGAGCACTTAATGTTTTTATTCTTTCCCTATCAACGCTGAGTATTCCCAAAGGGGTTTTTAAATCCAAGGGTAAAACGGAAAAGGGCTTTTCATGGAAATAATGAGAAACTCCGAGCAAAAGAACGACGTCGTATTTATTTTTCCTTATAAGGGAGTATACCTTTCCGTATACCTTTCCTGCAACCCTTAGGTCCATATGGGGAACGATTATTCCCTTCGCTTCGGTTTTCGGAAGGTTGTATGAGAGTTGTTTTTCAATAAAACTTTTAAGCTCCTCCGGGCTGTTAGGGTATGCTTCTCCCGCATGGGAAGGCTCACGCACACCTTTTTCTAAAAGCGTTCTTCTTTCTTCTTCAAGCTTTTTGAGAAACCGTTCGTTATAGAGAAGAAAGTTTTCATCAAGGAACTTTATTATTTCTTCTAAATCCTTTGTGTTTACAATCTGTCCCGTTTTTCTGAAAATCTCTACCTGAAGGTCCCTCAAATCTTTACTGCCGTCAAGAAAAGAAAGGATAAATACGAGCTCGGGAGAAACGATAAAGGTAGGTGAGATACCTACGGGGTCCCTCAAGAGGAATTTATCCCCGTAGGGTTGTATGTCTAAAAATCTTACCTTCGGCTTCATACCGCTTCTTTATAAAGTATCTTCGGTTTTTCCCTGTTTTTAACAACGTTTTCGTCCACTATAACCTCTTTTACGTTGGGCATTGATGGAACCTCAAACATTATGTCCGCCATAATCTCTTCCATTATGGCCCTCAATCCCCTTGCACCCGTCTTTCTTCTTATCGCTTCCCTTGCTATTTCCCTAAGTGCTCCTTCGGTGAAAGTGAGCTTTACACCTTCAAGCTCAAACAGTTTTTGATATTGTTTTACGAGGGCATTCTTAGGTTCAACAAGAATCCGCACGAGCTCTTCCTCTGTAAGCTCTTGCAGTGTAGCTATTACGGGGAATCTTCCTATGAACTCGGGAATCATTCCGAACTTGATGAGGTCGTCAGGCTCCACGAGCTCCAGGAGCTTTTTATCCTCATTCACCTTTTTTATTTCCGCCTCAAAGCCTACACGGGACTTACCGATTCTTTGTTTTATTATGTCCTCAAGGCCTACGAACGCACCTCCACATATGAAGAGTATATCCGTTGTGTCAACCTGGATAAACTCCTGATGGGGATGTTTCCTTCCTCCCTGGGGAGGGACGTTTACAATACTTCCCTCTACTATCTTCAGGAGGGCCTGCTGGACACCTTCACCCGATACATCCCTTGTTATAGAAGGATTTATACCGCTTTTCTTTGCTATCTTATCTATCTCGTCTATGTAAACTATACCCTTTTGTGCCGTTTTCACATCGTAATCACAAGCCTGAAGAAGTCTTACAAGAACGTTCTCAACATCTTCACCGACGTATCCCGCTTCGGTGAGTGAGGTTGCATCAGCTATGGCAAAGGGAACGTTAAGAATTTTTGCCAGGGTTCTCGCAAGAAGCGTTTTTCCGGAACCCGTAGGTCCTATAAGGAGTATATTGCTTTTTTCTATTTCAACGTCGTCAATGGTAAGCCCGAGTTCCTTTGCCTTTATACGCTTGTAGTGATTATAAACCGCAACCGAGAGAATCTTTTTGGCCCTCTCTTGTCCTATAACGTAATCGTCAAGTATTCTCTTTATCTGTTCGGGCTTTGGTATGTCCTTTAATTCAAATCTTGTTTCAGAACGTTTATTTTCCCTGACTACCTGATAACACTTCTCCACACACTCGTCACATATAAAGGTATTATTCGGCCCGGCTATGAGGAGAAGAACATCATCCTGTCTTTTCCCGCAAAAGGAGCAGAAATGTTTCTCTCCGTTCATCCTTTTAAACCTAATCCTTCAAGAGCGTTTTTCAATAACCCTGTCTATTAGACCGTATTCCTTTGCTTCCTCAGGGGACATAAAGTAATCCCTTTCTATGTCCGCTTCTATTTTTTCTTTAGGTTGTCCTGTATGTTTAACAAGAATGTCTATCAGCATCTGCTTTATGCGCTTTATCTCCTCTGCATGGATGATTATGTCTGTGGCCTGTCCCTGAACACCTCCGAGAGGTTGGTGAATCATTATCCTTGAGTGGGGAAGAGCATACCTTTTTCCCGGCGCTCCCGCAGCGAGAAGTATCGCCCCCATGGATGCGGCCTGTCCCATACAGATTGTAACCACGTCCGGCTTTATATACTGCATAGTGTCGTATATGGCAAGTCCTGCGGTTACGGAACCTCCCGGTGAGTTTATATAAAGGTATATGTCTTTATCAGGGTCTTGACTTTCAAGGAAAAGAAGTTGTGCAACAATCAGGTTAGCCACATGGTCATCTATCGGGAAGCCGAGAAGCACTATTCTATCCTGAAGAAGACGGGAGTATATGTCGTAAGCCCTTTCACCTCTCGGGGTTTGTTCTATAACTATCGGAACAAGCTGGTCAATAATCTCTTTATGATTCATCCTTTACCTCCTTTTTTTCCTCCTCTCTTTTTTCCTCAACCTCTTTTATCTTTACCTTTGAGATTATCTCCTTAAGCGCTTTCTTTCTCCGTGCATCTTCTTTTACCACATTTTCCAGATTGTTCTCCTTGAAGTATTTCTTTATTTCTTCAAGGGATGTCTGATATTGT
Organism: uncultured Aquifex sp.; assembly: GCA_964425585.1. Classification (GTDB taxonomy): domain Bacteria; phylum Aquificota; class Aquificia; order Aquificales; family Aquificaceae; genus Aquifex. The sequence continues at coordinate 50,323 of CAYRMG010000001.1, forward strand.
TCCGCAAGTTCCTTATACTGCTCTTCTATATCCTCCTCGGCGGGTTCTATTCCTTTTTCTTCAGCATACTTGTCAAGGATGAAGCGGAGCTTTATGTTAGCCTCCGCTATAGGCTTTACCTCTTCTATGAGTTTTTTCACGTCAACGTATCTCGTATCCACACCGTAGGCTCTAAGTTCATTTAGTCTCCTCTCTACGAGGAAGGAAATTTCCCTCCTCAGAAGCGTTTGGGGTATCTCCATGTCGTGAAGTTCAACGAGTTTATCGGCGACTTTTTCCTCTATAACCTGATTCCTCAGTTTTTCTACTTTTTCCTTTAAGTCCTCCCTTATTCTCTCTTCAAGCTCCTTCAGAGAGTTATACCCGAGCTCCTGGGCAAACTCATCGTTGAGTTCGGGGAGAACCTTTCTTTTAATCTCCTTTATCTTCACCTTTATGTTTACCTTTCCTACTTCCTTACCTTCCTGGTTATAAAGGGGGAGTTCCTTTAACTCAACCTCTTCACCCGCTTTCTTTCCTTTTAGGGCTTCCTCTACTTCCTTTCTCAGCAATCCCTGTCCGAGTATTACGGAGGTTTCTTGTTTTACCTTTTCCTCACCGTCTACTTCCTCAACTTCATACTCAAGAACGAGCATATCTCCCTCTTGAGCGGGTTCATTTTCTTCTTTCGGTTCCCATACCGCGTTTGCTTCTCTTAATCTTTCAAGTTCTTCTTTTACATAATCCTCTTTAAACTCAATCTTCGGAACTTCTACTTCAATACCTTCAATATTCTTCAGTTCAAACTCGGGTGCTACCTCAAAGCTTACGGTATACTTTACGCTTCCTTCCTTTTCGTCTACCTCAAGTTTTTCAAGGAAAATATCCGCAACCGGTTTGATATTAGCCTTTTCAAGAGCTTCCTTTAGCGTTTCATCGGCTATCTTCTTTCCGACTTCTTCCTCTACATAGTCCTTATACCTTGCTCTAACTATCCAGAGGGGTGCTTTTCCCCTTCTGAATCCCTGTATCTGGACGTTCTGCTGAAGGTTTTTATAGGTTTCTTCAAGCTTTTCCTTTACCTTCTTATCCTTTACCTCAACCGTTAGGGATTTGAAGAGTCCTTCCCTGTCTTGAAGTTCTACTTTCATTGTGACCTCCGTCTACTTTAATGGTGCGGGTGGCGGGAGTCGAACCCGCACGCCCTTACGGGCACCGGATCCTAAGTCCGGCGCGTCTGCCAGTTCCGCCACACCCGCTAAATAATTTATTATATAGCTCTCACAACGAAGAGAAGAAATCCTTATTTATGACTTTAGGCATATAAAACCTTAAAACTCCAGAGTTAAAATTTTTAATAGAAAAAAGCTAATGAAAAGGAGGTGGTAAGTATGGGAATTCACAAACTGGAACCAAAAGACCATTTAAAACCTCAAAACCTTGAGGGTATATCTAACGAGCAGATAGAACCCCACTTTGAGGCTCACTACAAAGGTTATGTTGCAAAGTATAACGAAATTCAGGAAAAGCTTGCAAATCAGGATTTTGCGGACAGAAGCAAGGCAAATCAAAACTACTCCGAATACAGAGAGCTAAAAGTTGAGGAAACTTTTAATTACATGGGTGTTGTTCTTCACGAGCTTTACTTCGGTATGCTTGCTCCCGGCGGAAAGGGAGAGCCTTCTGAAGCTCTTAAGAAGAAAATTGAGGAAGATATCGGAGGACTTGATGCGTGCACGAACGAGCTTAAAGCTGCAGCTATGGCTTTCAGGGGATGGGCTATACTCGGACTTGACATATTCAGCGGAAGACTCGTAGTGAACGGGCTTGATGCTCACAACGTTTACAACCTTACGGGACTTATACCCCTCATAGTTATAGACACTTACGAACACGCTTACTACGTTGACTACAAGAACAAAAGACCTCCCTACATTGACGCATTCTTTAAAAACATAAACTGGGACGTGGTTAACGAAAGATTTGAAAAAGCAATGAAAGCTTACGAGGCTTTAAAGGACTTCATTAAGTAAGCTTGTTCCTTTTTCTCTTTTTCCTTTCCTTCATCCTATCCTGCGGGATAAAAGGTTCTCCGAAACCCCTTCCGGAACCCGAGTTTACGTTAAAAAGGATAGGTGATTACGTTTACGTCATAGGTAAAGATATTTATGTAGAGGGCTTTCAGAAGTATAAAAGCTTCTGGTATAAAAAGGAGAAAAAAGCCTTTTGCTTTTATGTAAAGCGTATAAACGGCAAAGAGAAAAAGGTTTGCGCGCCTCAGGCGATTCGGACAAAACCCCAAATTTCCTATAAATATGACAAAGAATATCTTCTTATAAAGGCAAAGGAAGAGAGTGCCTATAACATCTATCCCTACGAGAAAGGAATACTGATACCCTTTCCTTTAAAAACATTTCGGGAAGTTGCAAAATTAGAAAGAAAGTATGCGGATTACGAGGTGGGTATAACCAGGGTTTTAAGTAGCAGAGTTGAGTCCTACCCTTTAAAGATAAAGGTAAAGAGAAAGCCATATCCAACCCCCGAACCTCCCTATTCCGCGGGATACGTAATATCCGAGGGAAAACTTATCCTTTACTGGTTTCACAAAGATATTGAGGATTTAAAGGGATTTTACATTTATAAAAACGGAAAAAAGGTAAACAAAAAACCTGTAAAAAGGAACGTATATATAGACAATGCTCCTGAGGTGAGAACCGTTTATGATATAACCGCCGTGAATGCTTTCGGTATTGAGAGTAAACCCTTTACCCTTGAGGTTTCTCCCGAAGCGTTTCGGAAACCTTGAAAAGGAGAATATAAAGGGGAAGCAATGCATCCCAGAAGAAGGTAAACAGGGTTTGAATAAGGTGGATACCCAAGGGAATCGCAAGAATTAATGTGTAGTAATCTTCCGAGCTTCCGATGCGAAAAGAAAGCATATACCTGAAGTAGTTAAAGTATATGAGAAGTATGCCTAATACTCCGAGAACTCCCCTCTCTATTAACTCCGAAACTACGAATATAGACTCATATCTGTGAACCTTGGGACCGTATTTGTGCTTCATATATTCCCCCGCACGAACGCCGTGCCCTATGAAAAGATTTACAAATCTTTTCTTTTCTATATCTTCCTTTATTATCTCTATCCCGTCCCTCAGTATGCCGAGCCTTGCGGAGGATATTGCCGAAAGAGTGTTATAATCGGGCTTTCTTTTTCCGAGGATAATCTCGTTAAGCAGCTTGAACCTGTAGTCCGTTTTTGAGAGGTATACATAACCCCCTGCGAAACTGAGCAAGAAAACGACGTTAAATGCTATAAATAGTTTTCTGGAAATAATTTTACTCCTCAAGAGGATAATGAGGAGTATATAGAACATAACAAAAAGGGCAAGAATCATTGAGCGCCTGTGGCTCAGGAAAACAATACCCGTGAATAAAAGGAAAAGAATGAAAAAGTAAAAGCTTTTTTTCCGTATGAAGAGAAGAAGGGATGTGAGGGAAAAAAGGGTAAAGAAAAAACCCGTCTCAAAACTTCCACCCCAAAGGGGCTTTGGGTCTTTTCTTTCGTAAAAGTTGTAAAGGACAACGGGAAGGAGAAACAACCCCGCAATAATCATAAGGTATGGGAAAATGCGTGAGAATCTTTCTGCACTCTCTTTATCAATCTTTAGGAAATAAACAAGCTGAAATAATCCTTCCTCAACGGATTTTAAAAACCTTGAGGGATAATACAGGGCTGTTGAGAGAACGGTTGAGAAGGTATAAAAGGAAATCCCGATACGCAGGGAACCCTTAAAGTTCTTTTCAAATACAAGGTCGTATAAAGCTAAAAGGAGTGTGAGAATTACGAATCCCTCAAAGAGGGATATTGATAAGAATGCGGACAGGGAAAGGCAAACCAGTAGCCAAAAATGGTATTTCCTCATCTTGAGAATTTTAGAACGTTTTCTTCGGAACCGAGTATCAGCAATACATCTTCCTTCTCAATTCTGTTCTCGCCCGAAGGGTTTACCATAACCTGTCCGTTGGGTTTCTTTATTGCTATTACCGTTATGCCGAAACGTTTTCTCAGGTCAAGTTCCTTTAAGGTTTTACCTACGAAATCCTCGGGGGCTTTTATCTCAAATATGCTGTATCCCGGTGCAAACGGAAACTCCTCAATAACACCCCTGAACAGAAGGGTGTGGGCTAGCTTTATTGCCGTTTCCATTTCGGGATATACCACCCTCTTTACACCCAGTTTTTCAAGAACCTTCCCGTGTATGGGATTTATGGCTTTCGCTATTATTTCCTTTATCCCCCTTTCCATGAGGATTACGACGACAAATATACTCGCCTCTACGTTCTGGCCTACGCTCACTATAACCGTATCCGCATTGAATATTCCCGCCTCCTCAAGGGCTTTCTCATCAAGGGCATCCGCAACGTAAGCGTGGGTGACGAAGTCCGCAACCTGTTTAACCTTTTGTTCATCAAGGTCTATAGCTATCACTTCAGCTCCGAGCTCGGAAAGGGTTTTTGCAACGTAAAAACCGAACCTTCCCAGTCCTATAACTCCGTAAATTCTGTTCATAGGAGAATCCTCGCTTCGGGATATTTTATCCTCTGAACGGGAGACCTACCCGTGAGGGCAAGGGCAAACCCGAGAATTCCAACCCTTCCCACAAGCATTGTAATGATTATGAGAACTTTTCCCGTTTCGGAAAAATCCGCACAATAACTTAAACCCTCGGGGTTTCCTATGGAAAGTCCCACGGTGGAAAAGGCTGAAACTACCTCAAAGAATGTATAGAGAAAGTTAAGCTCCTCCGTTTTATCAAGAATCAGGTTAACCAGGGTTATGAAGAATAGGGAAAGGGATAGAATAACGAGTGCCCTCTTTATGGTATTTTCCGATATGCTCCTGTCAAGTATTACGGTCTGTTCCTTTCCCCTCACGTAGGAAATTATCGCAAGAAGTATAACAAGAAAAGTAATCGTTTTTATACCTCCTCCCGTGCCTCCCGGAGAGGCACCTATAAACATAAGTATGCTTATGAGAAACTGGGAAGACTCGGTAAGATGGGACAAATCAACCGTGCTGAAACCCGCGGTTCTTGAGGAAACACTGAGAAAAAATGCGGAAAGAATTCTTTCAAACCAGGGGTATTTCCATAATCCCTTTTCGTTTCCCCATTCCGTTATAAGAAGTCCGAGCGCTCCGAAAACTATAAGAAAGAGGGAAAAGGATATAACGAGAACTGTGTGAACGGAAAGCCTTCTCACCGCTCCCCTAAGGTATAGGTAAATATCGTTTACGACGAAAAAACCTATACCGCCGAGTATTATAAGCAGAGATATAACTATATTTACAAATAAGTCATTCCTGAAGTCGTAAAGACCGTTCTTAAACGTTGAAAAACCTGCATTGTTAAATGCGGAAACTGAATGAAACAATCCGTTAAATAGAGGCTCTTCAACACCTTTCTCCGCAAAGTATAAACTCAGAAGAACCGCTCCTATAAGTTCAACCGTAAAGCTGAAGATAAACACCCTTTTTAAGAACAGTAAAAGTCCGTGGACGCCCGGATACTCAAGGGATTCAGCAAGTATAAGCTGTTCCTTCAAGCCGGGTTTTTTCCCGAGAATAACGAGGAAAAAGGTTGTAAGGGTCATATACCCGAGTCCGCCGATTTGTATAAGTAGAAGAATAACGAGCTTTCCGAAAAAGGTGAAGTCCGAGTAAGTGTCAAGAACAACAAGTCCCGTAACGGTAACCGCGGAAGTTGAGGTAAAGAGTGCATCCAGAAAGGATATCGGTCTGGTTGTGGATACGGGAAGGTATAGAAGGAAGGCTCCGAGAAGTATTAAAAGGGAAAAGGAAATAAGTAAAGTTCTGGAAGGGTTCAGTTTTCTTACCACTTGAGTTCGTTGGCTTTTGTATAAGTTTGGGGTTTTGCCTGGAAAAAGTCCGTCTTTGTGTTGTTAATCTTTCTGAACTCATCAATCCACTTCATGGGGTTTTCCGTAATCTCGGGATATATGGGCTCAAAACCTATCTGGGTTAATCTGAGGTTTCCGAGATACTTTATGTATCTCTCTATGAGAGTATCGTTAATTCCGAGAATCTGGTTCTGAGTGACGTATTTCCCCCACTCAATTTCCTCATTTACCGCATACTTGAAGTATTCCCTTATCCATCTTTCCATCTCGGGACTAAAGAGGTCGGGATTTTCTTTTCTGAGCGTCTGGATAATATTTCTGAATAGTGTGACGTGAGTGAGTTCATCCCTGTTTATATACTTGATTTGTTGAACCGTGTTCCTCATCTTTCCTTGCCTGCCGAGGGTATAGAAGAAGGCAAATCCCGAGTAAAAGTATAGGCTTTCAAGGATATAATTTCCTATTACCGCTTTCAGGAAGTTCTCTTCGGTGGGCTTTCTTATAAACTCGTTGTAAATTTCCGCAACTACCCTGTTCCTGTCAAGGAGTCTTTCGTCTTCTCTCCAGTAGTTGTATATCTCATCCGCTTTAATCGGGTCAACAACACTTTCAAGGATAAACTGGTATGAGTATGCGTGAATGGATTCTTGAAACTCTTGGGCGGTAATCGCCATCTCAACCTCGGGAGCTGTTATCATCCTCCCGAAGTCTTTTAGCATATCAACCTGAAAGGAGTCAAGCGCTATTAAAAAGGAAAGAACGAGTTCGTAAGCCCTCCTTTCGTAATCGCTGAGAAGCGTCTCGTATTGTTTTCTGTCCTCAAGCATCTGTATTTCTTCGGGTATCCAGAAATTCGTAAATCCCATGGTCTTGTATAACTCAAAAGCCCATTTATACTTAATCTCGTTGAGCTCCAGTATATTTGTAGGATTTCCCTTTATTACTCTTCTCTTCTGAGCTTCCCTATCTCCCTGAGGGTTAAAGATAAGCTTCCTTTGGAAGGTTTTTTTTTCATTATCTATCATTATGCTCCACCTCCACCCGTATTATTTTAAATCCTATGGTGCAGATAAAGACTCTTGAAGAAAAATTCGGCGATAAGCCCACCGCTGAACTTGTCTACGAAGACGTAAACGCAAGGGTGGTTAGGTTTTACCTGAAAGGCGGTCAGGAGATAAAGCCCCATACCTCCCCTTCAAGCGTTTTTATAACTGTTCTGAAGGGCAAACTTATATTCCTTTCCGATGAAGGAGAAACAGAAGTTTCCCAGGGTTCAACGGTTTTTTACAAGCCCGAAGAACGTCACGGTTTTAAAGCTGTTGAGGACTCGGTAGTTGAGGCCACGATAACGCCGAATCCTGCGGTAAGAAGAATCTAATATAATCTTTTTTATGATTTTTTACCTGCTTCCTTCCGAAGCAAAACAGTCCTCTATGGATTTGGTAAAGGATGAACTTTTCTCGGTTTGGGAATCAAAAGAACACAACAGGTTTCCCCAGCTAAATCCCTACAGGGAGGAGCTCATAAAATACTTTAATGTGAACACATCTCCCCTTGCTCCCGCTTGGAGAAGATATAAAGGCAAGTTCTGGGACAGTCTTGAGTTCTGGTGTCTTCCGCCTAAGGTTCAACAAAATATAAAGGATAGGGGGATTATACTTTCACCTCTATTCGGGATGTTGGGGGTTGAGGATTACATTCCGAAGTATAACCTATCTTACGAGGATGTATACAAGGGGAAAAAACTAAAGACCTTCTGGAAGGAAGTTCTGAAGGATATTACGGAAAATCTTTTGAACGAAGCTATCGTTTTTGATTTTCTTACATCCGAACAAAGGGAAACCGTGAGCTTTCCCGAAAATGCCAAGATAGTGAGATTTGAATACATAAAGGGGGATAAAAAGGTTATAAACCCTATGCCCCACAGGGCTTACACGCTTCGCTACATAGCGGAGTGGAACGTAAGTCCCGAAAACCTTGATAAGGTAAACTTCTACGATTACAAGGTTGAAGATATAAAAAAGGAGGGAAACGTTACAAAGGTAATTATGAGAGGAGAGGGTAAATACATTTAAAATGACCGAGTTTCTTGAGATTGATGGCTCTTACGGAGAGGGCGGAGGCCAGATAGTCAGAACCGCACTTTTCTTGAGCACGCTCCTTAAGGTTCCCGTAAGGATATACAACATAAGAGCAAAAAGGGAAAAACCGGGTTTAAAGAGACAACATCTAAACATAGTAAAGCTTTTAAAAAGGCTTGCAAAGGCAAAGGTAAAGGGTGATGAGCTGGGTTCCGTTGAGCTTGAGTATATTCCCAAAAGATTAAAGCCCGGCTATTACGAGGTGAACTTTGATACCGCGGGTTCTATACCGCTTTTCTTCCAAACGATACTTCCCCTTTCCCTCTTTATTCCGGGTGAAACGGTTATAAAGGTAATAGGGGGAACAGATGTTCCCAAAAGCCCAACAATAGACTGGCTGAGGTTTGTATTCCTACCTTACATTATGAACATTCCCGAGTTTATAAGAATTGAGGTCTTAAAAAGGGGATTTTATCCCAAAGGGGGCGGAATTGTTCAGCTTAGTGTAAGGACTTCCCTGAAGGAGGAGGTAAACGAGGTTTCAAAGATAAGGGAGATGTTAGGGAGCAGAATAAACCTGAACAGAACAAAGAGAGGAGATATAAAGAAAATTCACGTATTTTCGGTAGCCCACGAGGAGCTCAGAGAGAGAAAGGTTGCGGAAAGACAAGCTAAGGGAGCGGTTGAAGCTTTGAGGGAACTGGGATATCCCGAGCCCGAAACCTACAGGCAATACGCACAGGCTAACTCCATAGGAACGAGTATAACCGTATGGCTGGAAGATACCGAGGGAAATATCCTCGGAGCTGATAACCTGGGCAAAAAGGGAAAACTTGCGGAAGTGGTAGGGGCGGAAGCGGTAAAAAAGCTTCACGAGGATTTCTCAACGGAAGCAACCCTTGACAGGCACCTTGCGGACCATCTTATTCCCCTTATGGCTTTATTCGGTGGAAGCGTTAAAGTTCCCCGCTTTACGGGACACCTGCTTACGAATATATGGGTGTGTGAACAGTTCCTTGGAAAGGTATTTGAGCTAAATGAACGGGAAAGAGTTATAAGCGTTAAATGATGTTTTTCCTGTCCGTTCCCCCGTATCCTACCATTTCCTTTATCGCATTTGCAAACTCCCTTATCTCTTTTTGAGCCCCTTCGTGGGTTCGTAAGGTTATAAAGTTGTCAAGACTTATCCTCGGGACAGTCCAGTAAAATCTCGTCTTCATAAATTGGGGTAAAACACCCCTTGCCAGCTCTTTAGCCCCGCCGCAGCTTATTATCCTTTCGTAAAGCTCTATAGCCTCATTTATCAGCTTTCTGATTTCCTTTATAAACTCCTCACTCTCGGGAATGGGTTCATCAACGGAAGCCTGTTTGTTCTTTTGAGCCTGCTTTCTTATATACTCGGGGAGGTAGAACTCAAGGAACTCCGTTCCTACATACCTTTTTGAGACCTCGTTATAGGAACCGAAGCGGTGTCTCATCCATTGCCGTGCGACAAAGAGAGGACACTCAACAACGAACGTGTAAAAATCCATCTCCGTGCCGAGCTCCAGTTTATCAACAATTCCTATCCACCCCGAAGACGTTTCTCTTCTTTCTCTCACGTAAGTTTCGTCGCGTGTATAAGGAATACTTTTAAGCTCTTCATCCTCTACATTTCCTTTTCTTTCAACGATGAAGTAAACCGTCGGAAAGTTCTTTTTAATTTTTTCCTTTACTTGTTCGGGAAGAAAATCCCAGGCGTTTATGGCGTTTCTCAAGTTCAAGAATATGTATCCCTTTGAGAAGTATGCTTGAAAGCTCGGATTATCAACTTTAAGCATAAGGTTTATCCAGTCTTCCTTTTTTCCCTCAAATGCTATTATGTTGTGTTCAAAGGGTGAGGCATGTCTGTGCTTGAAAAGGTATCTTATGAGTCTCTTATCCCTCAGTTCATCGGAATAGGTATCCTTAGCAAAGGATACCCTCGCACACCTTACCACCCTCTGGTCGGAACCCATAAGGTGAATCTTCATATCCTGTAATTGTAAAAGGGATACTTCTTTCCCTGGTAGCTATTTCTTCTTTCAAGCTCGTTTCTTATGGCTTGAATCACTCTGTTTTTATGCTTGTAGGTGCACCACTCGGGTGCTATGAGTCTTTCCTCGTCCGTTTCTCCGGTAACCCTGTGAACAACCACATTAGGTGGAAGGAGTTCTATGACGTCCGCACAGTATTTTGCATACTCCTCTAAAGAGAGAACCTCAAACTCACCGTTAATATACTGCTTTTCCATAACCGTTCCCTTTATGACGTGAAGGGGGTGAATCTTTATACCGTCAACGGGAAGAGAGGCTATCAGCTTGGCGGTTTCTATGAAGTCCTCCCTTGTCTCTCCGGGGAGTCCTATTATCATATGGGCACATACCTTTAGATTTCTTCTTTTCGTCCTTAAAACCGCGTCAACGAAGTCCGAAACCCCGTGCTGTCTGTTTATACGCTTGAGCGTCTCAAAGTTTGCGCTCTGAAGACCATACTCAACCCATACCTCAAGACCTTTATTAGCGTATTCTTCAAGGAGGTCAAGAACCTCTTCGGGAACGCAATCGGGACGTGTTCCTATGTCTATTCCCACAACGTTTTCAAACTTAAGGGCTGTATCGTAATACTTCCTTAGTGTATCAAGGTCTCCGTATGTATTGGTATAGGATTGGTAATAAACGGTAAAGTATATATCCTCACCGTATTTCTTCTTAGCCCGTTCTATTCCTTCCTTTATCTGAAGTTCCAGGGGAACTATCGGGCTCAGCATAGAAGGTTTTGAGCCGTCATAACAGTAGGTGCATCCCCCTCTTCCTTTGGTTCCGTCTCTGTTGGGACATGTAAAGGGAAGAGCTACCGTAATTTTTTGAACCCTTTTTCCGAACCTGTCCTTAAAGTAGTCTTTAAGGGAGTAGTAAAGTCTCCTTTGGGTTTCCAGCTTCATCTTAAATAAAGATATTTAAGCTTTATAGTTTTTCCATTGCCTGTTTTTCAAGAAAAGCAAGAAGGTGCCTGAACTTTCTGTCCCTTTTTTTCCTTTCTTCAACCTTTCTTATGGCATGTATTACCGTTGTGTGGTCTTTTCTCTTGAAAGCCCTCGCTATCTCTATAAGGCTTGCCATGCATACCTTCCTGCATAGATACATCGCAACGTGTTTTGCTTCGCTTATTCGTTTACTCCTCTTTTCCGAAAGCAGTTCCTCTGCCTTCAGGGCATAGTAGTTTGCAACAAACTCTATTATTTTCTCAACCTTGCTTTTTTCCTCCTTCTTTTCGGGAACCGCGCTCAGACCTTTTAACTTTATAAGCTTTATCCTTCCTTCTATCTCCCTTACGTTCTTCGTGTTTTCCAGAAGGTATTTTACTACCTCACCTTTCGGTTCTAAGCCGAACTCCTTTAGCTTTTCCTTTATTATTTTGAGCTTTGTTTCCGTGTCAAGTTCTATCTCAACGAGTATACCCCCTTCAAATCTGCTCACAAGTCTGTCTGAAACTCCGTTCAGCTTCTGGGGATGTCTGTCTGATGCGAGAATTATCTGCTTTTCTAAGATGTAAAGGGTATTAAATATATGGAAGAACTCAAGCTGGGTTCTTTCCTTTCCCGAGAGGAATTGAACATCATCAAGAAGAAGAAGGTCAACACTTTTGTATCTATTCCTGAATTCGTTAATTCTTCCCTCCCTGAGGTAGTTTACCATTTCGTCCGCAAAGTCGTTTGCCGAGGAGTATATTACGCGGTATCCCCGTTTTTTTGCCTCGTTTCCTATCGCCTGAAGGAGGTGGGTCTTCCCGGTTCCCACGCTTCCGTAAATAAATACGGGGTTGTATAGATACCCGAGATTTTCAAGGGCTTCCTTCACAACCTCGTAGGCAAACCTGTTCCCTTTTCCCACTATGAAGTTATCAAAGGTATACCTGGGATTCAAGAAGTCCCTTATCTCTTCCCTTTTCCTTTCTTCCTTGTTCTCTATTCTTACCGCTTTCCTGTATTCCTCCTCAAGGAAGTTCTCAACTAACGTGTAGAGCCAGCTTTTATATTCCTCGTTCGGGGCTACGAATACAAAGAGATTTCCCTCCTTCCTTATCTCAAATTTTTTTAAAAACTCCTCTGCGTATTCATCTATACTCTCAATCTTCTTTATCAGCTCACCGAGTTCCATCCGTAGGAAAATGATTATGAAATAGAAGGAGAAAAAGGAGGATATGAGTTTAATGAGTATTTCAAATACCTTTTATACTCAAACCTAAGTTATTTAAAAAGCTTCAAAAATTTATCCTTTTCCACAGGAGGTATTTCAAGGACTTTCAGGTTTTCAAGTAGGTGCTCTTTCCTGCTCATTCCTATGAGGTAGGTTCCTACACCCGGAGTGCTTCTTACAAATTGAATCGCTACGTGAACGTCGTTATCAAGACCGAAAAACTCTTTCAGGGAATCCGGAACCCTTCCTATTACGTTTCCCTGGTATATGGTTGCGCTTATGTATGTGTATATACCGAGTTCCCGAGAGGCTTCAAGGGTGGATAATTCCTTTCCGTTAACCTTTTGGTTCTTTAAGGTAAAGGCTTCGGGCATTCCGAGGTTATAGGGAAGTTGTATAAACTTAAAGTGATTCTCATCTCCCGCGATGCTTTTTGCTATCTCAACGAGTTCCGAAAGGTTCAAATACTGCCTTGAAGCCGGGGTGAGTCTAAATCCGTGCCACGTGGCAAGCCCGTAATACCTGAGCTTACCTTCCTGAACTTTTTCTTCAAGAAGTTCAAAGCACTCCTTTATCTTTCGGTTGAATTTTTCCCTGTCAAGGTAAAGAAGCTGTTCTTCGGGATTGTGCAGAAAGTAGATGTCTATGTATCGGGTGTTCATATTCTCAAGACTTTTGTTGAAGCACCACTCTATGAACTCCCTTCCGAGGTAATGTCCTTGGGGAGTCATCTCGGAAAGATTTATTATTCCCGTCTTTACGAAATTCTTTTCAAAATACTCCTTGGGGTCTTCGTTGCTTTCAACATCGTAAGGTATGTATCCCCCCTTCGTTGAAACGATAACCTTCTCCCTTCCCACATCTTTTAAAACCCTTCCGACAACCCTCTCGCTCTTCATATACCGGTAGTTGATAGCTGTATCCACCACGTTTATGCCTTTCTCCACCGCAAGCTTTATGGTTTCGTAATACCTTCTGTCGGTCTCTTCGTCAAGCTCACCCAGGTAAGTTCCGACTCCCATTTCGGAAAGCTTCATTCCCTCAAACTCTTTGTAAAGCATAGCTTTAATGATTTTATTTTTAAAATTGTTTAAATGAAAGCGTTAATATCAGTTTACAAAAAAGAGGGGATAGAAAAGCTTGCCGAGGAGCTGAGTAATCTCGGATATGAAATCGTATCAACCGGAGGAACCGCGAAATACCTTAAGGAAAGAGGTATTAAAGTTAAGGAAGTGTCGGAAATTACAGAGTTTCCCGAAATTCTTGAGGGAAGGGTAAAAACACTTCATCCCAAAATTCACGGAGGAATACTCTACAGGGATTGGGTTGAAAAGGACAAAGAGGAAATAAAGAAGATGGGGATAGAACCCATAAATGTCGTTGTTGTAAATCTCTACCCCTTTGAGGAAAAATTAAGGGAAGGTCTTGAGGATAGGGAGCTTATGGAGTTTATTGATATTGGAGGTCCGACGCTTATCAGGGCTTCCGCCAAGAATTTCTTCAGGGTTGTTGTTCTGGTTGACCCAGAGGATTACGACTGGGTGATTGAAAAGCTAAAAAAAGGGAAGCTTTCCCTTCAAGATAGGGCATACCTTGCCTGGAAGGCTTTTTCACACACCGCTTACTACGACGGTGTTATATCCCAGGCCTTTAAGAAACTCTACTCAATAGAAAGCTTTAATAAGGAGGAGGCACTTCCCTTAAAACTTAAAAAGAAACTTAGATACGGAGAAAATCCCCATCAAAGGGGATTCCTTTACGAGAATCCTCTTGAGGACATAGGAATAACAAAGGCTGATGTTCTTCAAGGAAAGGAGATGTCCTTTAACAACTACCTTGATGCGGACTCCGCGGTAAGGCTTGTTCTTGAGTTTCCGAACCAAACGGTGTGTGCGATTATAAAGCATAACAACCCCTGCGGTGTAGCGGTTGCAGGTAGTGTAAGGGAAGCCTTCTTGAGGGCAAAGGAATCGGACCCCGTTTCCGCCTTCGGGGGTATCGTCGCTTTTAATGACAAGGTTGATACACAAACCGCAAAGGAACTCACGTCTATGTTTCTTGAAGTTGTGATAGCTCCCGACTACGAAGAGGGAGCCCTCATGGAGCTATCTAAGAAAAAGAATCTCAGAGTTCTCAGATTTTACGGACTCCAAAATAGTTTTGATGTGAAAAAAGTAAGCGGCGGTTATCTTCTTCAGGATGAGGACACGGTTCTTTACGAAAGGCTTGAGGTTGTGACAAAAAAGGAACCAACCGCTGAAGAGATGGACGACCTTATATTCGCCTACAAGGTTGTAAAACACACGAAATCAAATGCTGTAGTCATAGCAAAGGACGGAAGAACTCTCGGTATAGGTTCGGGAAATGTCTCAAGGGTTGATAGCCTCAAGTGTGCAATAAATAAAGCTAAGGAGTTCGGTTTTGACCTCAAGGGTGCGGTAGTTGCCTCTGAGGCATTCTTCCCATTCAGGGACAGTATAGATATCATGGCGAAGGAGGGAATAAGTGCTGTAATTCAGCCCGGAGGCTCAATAAGGGATAAAGAAGTGATTGAGGCCTGCAATGAACACGGCATAGCAATGGTGTTCACAGGTTTGAGACATTTCAAACATTAAGTTTTTCCACGAACATCGTTATTCCCGCAACGCCGTAAGCCCCGTTTTTATAACACATTTTTATCCTTTCCCACGTAATACCCCCGAGAGCGTAAACCGGGATGTTTACCTTCTCGGATACCTCTTTTAATGTTTTTAGACCTATCGGTTCCGCTTCGGGGTGAGAAGATGTTTTGAAAATAGGACTTAGCGTTATGAAATCCGCTCCCTCTTTTTCCGCATACTCCGCACTCTCAAGGGAGTGAGCGGAAAAGCCAACTATGAAGTTCGGCTTTATCTTCTTTACGACGGAAGGGGGAAAGCTTCTTTCGGGCAAGTGAACACCGTCCGCTCCTACAGCCATGGCTATATCAAAACGCTCGTTTATAAGAAGAAGTGCACCATACCTTTTTGTGAGTTCCCTTACCTTTTTTGCAAGTTCGTAAAGCTCCGCGTCCTTTAAATCTTTTTCCCTCAGCTGAACCATCTTTACGCCCTTTTTCAGAATAGACTCAAGGGTTTTCAGGAAGTTCTCTCCATACTTTTTCCTGTCCGTTATGGCGTAAAGTCTCGGAAGTTCCATAAGCTTAAAATTATATTTCCCTAAAGGGTGTAAGAAACCTAAATTAAAACTCATGGATGATTACTTGAGGAGTAAATTTATAGGTGCTGTCTTGGGTGCCGCTGTCGGGGACGCACTCGGAAAAGCCGTTGAGGATTTGACCGAAGAGGAGGTTATAGAGTTTTACGGAGACCGTATAAGGGATTTTGTTTCTCCCCACCCGTCCAGCCCCGCTTACGGCCAGCTTCCCGAAGAAACCTCGGATGAAACCACGATTTTCAGAATACTTCTTGAAAGCCTTGTTGAGAGTAAAGGACTTGATATAAGGGACTTTCTCAATAGATTAATTGACTGGTATAACAGAGAAGAAACCCACAGGTATCCCGACCCCATGCTTCTCACATCAATAGACCTTCTTTCCAGGGGAATAAACCCTTCATCCCACGGACTTGTTTCTTCTTCGGTTGAAGGTATTCTGAGAAGCGTGGCCATGGGACTTTTCCACTACTACAATCCCGAGCTTGCTGCGGAAGGGGGAAAAGTTGTATCCCTCCTAACACACAGGGGAAATATAATTTCGGAAACATCCGCAATTCTCTCAGCCCTCATAGCCCATCTGGTGAGGGGAGATTTCCTCCTTGAGGATTTCGGAGAAAGGATAAGGCTACTGGAGAAGCTAAAGGAATACGCGAAGGATGAAAAGGTTAAGAACGTTCTTGACAAAGTGGCGGAACTTCTTACGGAAGGCGCTGACCTTGAAACCGCCATCATGACCTTGGGGAACGGAACTTTTGCCTTAGAAGCCCTTCCCCTTGCGATATACATATTTCTCTCAAACCTTGATAATCCCGAAGAAGCCTTATACAGCGGGGTTAACTCATACGGGGAGTTCGGGGGAGATACGGATGCTATCGGTTTTCTTGTGGGAAGCATGATAGGAGCTTACTGGGGGGAAGAAGCAATACCTTATCACTTGAGGGAAGGTGTTGAGAACTCAAAAAAGCTAAGAGAGCTTGCGGAAAAGCTGTATGAAATCACGGAAAAACAACACATGAGTTTATCCTAAAGCATATCCTGCCTGTTGCAGTATTCCATAGCCTGCTCGGGGGATGTCTCTACAGCTCTGGTAAGACACCGCACAGCTTTTTTTATAACGTTTGATATTATCTTTTCCTCTTCGGGAGGAAAGGGAGAGAGAACGTATTTAACAACATCCTCCTTTTTTTTAGGTCTCCCTATTCCTATGCGAAGTCTCGGGAAGTTCTGGGTTCCGATGTATTTTATTATTGATTCAACTCCTCTGTGTCCTCCCGAGCTTCCCTTAAGGCGAAGCCTCATACTTCCGAGGGGAAGGTCAAGGTCATCGTAAACAACAATCATCTCCTCGGGAGAAAGTTTATACTCTTCAAGTAGATTAAAAACAGCCGCACCCGAGTTGTTCATATAAGTCATAGGCTTTGCAAAAATCACCTCTTTGTTGGGTAAGCGAAGACGGTATGTAAGGGAAAGGGCTTCCTCGTAGGGCCCTTTAGCCCTGAGGGTTTTTACGAGGCTATCTATAACCATAAATCCGACGTTGTGTCTTGTTTTCTCATACTCTTTCCCCGGATTTCCCAGACCGACTACGAGACGAATGTCCATTTAGGAGGTTTGCTCCTCCGTTTGTTCTTCACCTGTTTCTTCCGCTGTTTCCTCTTCGGGTTCATAGACTACCGCTACCGTTTCGTCGGGATTATCAAGAATTACACACCCTTCGGGAGGTTTTATATCCCTTACGTGAAGAGCTTCACCAAGCCCGAGACCGCTCACGTCAACAACTATCTTTTCGGGTATCTGTGCGGGAGGGGCTTTTATTGTTAAGGTATGCATAACGGGTTCAAAAGTTCCGCCCGCCTGAACACCTTGGGGTGTTCCTATAAACTCAACGGGAACCTCAACCTCAATCTCTTGAACGTTGGAAAGGTCATAGAGGTCAACGTGTATGGGATTGTTTCCGAGCCATCCGAACTGGATATCTTTGAGAAGGTAAACTCTCGTTTCTCCATCAAGTTCACCCTCAATGAGAAATGCCTCACCGTGGGGAAGAGCCGCAAAGTCCTTTACGCTTATCCAGGCGTGTTTGTTTTCAACACCCTTTCCGTATATCTCCACGGGAAGCCATCCTTCCCTTCTCCTTCTCTTCAGTTCACTTTTTCTTCCCGGCTTCCTTGGATAAAGCTTTACCTTAACTCTTTTCATCTCTCAGTCCTCCGTTGTCCAGAGGAGAATATTATAACAGCTTATATTTTATACACATGGCAATCGTTAACGAGTATAGACCCGTTGAGATATACTTCGGTGAAGGAGCGGTAAAGAAAGCGGGTGAGGTAGGAAGACGCTTCGGTTTCAAGGCTCTTATTGTTACGGGAAGAAAAAGCACCAAGATGTCGGGAGCACTTGATAAGCTTACAAAAAGTCTTGATGAACACGGGATAAGATACGTAATCTACGATGAGATAACTCCGAACCCCACGGACAAGCAGGTGAACAAGGGAGCGGATATAGCGGTAAGGGAAAAGGTGGATTTCATAATAGGCATAGGAGGGGGAAGCGTTCTTGATGCTGCAAAGGCGATTTCCATAGTCTCATCAAACGAAGGATATGCCTGGGATTACGTAAGATATCCCGAAGGTAGCAGGTTAATTCCGTATCTTAACAGACCCGTTATAACAATACCTACAACCGCAGGAACGGGAAGCGAAGTGAACAGATACTCCGTTTTAACGAACCCTATGACCAAAGAAAAGATGGTAATATCCCACAGCTTGAATTATCCGAAAGTTGCACTCGTAGACCCGGAACTCACCTATACTATGCCACCGGAACTTACCGCTATTACGGGTTTTGACGCACTCATGCATGCGTTGGAGAGCTTGACCAACAAAAGGGAGAACTTCATAGCGGAGGAATACGCGGTAAAAGCCGCACAGCTAATATCAAAGTGGCTTCCCGTTGCTTACGAAGAACCCGAAAACAGGGAAGCCAGAAGGTATATGAGTTACGCCGCTATGCTTGCGGGTATAGCCATAGACCACCTCGGTGTGGCACTTATACACGCTATGGAGCATCCCGTTTCGGGACACTACCCCAACGTTGCCCACGCGGAGGGTCTTTCCGCGCTATCAACCTACATAACAGCCTTTAACTATAAAGGAAACCCAGAAAAGTATGCCCTTTTTGCTAAACTCCTCGGTGAGGAAGAAAAACCCCATAGAGCGGTTGATGCGCTTATAAAGTTCATAGAAAGGTTTAACCTACCCAAAACCCTCAAGGAGCTCGGTGTAGAAAAGGAAAAGCTTGAGAGACTTGCGGAAGACGTTTATATGTGCGGGAGAACAGCGTTTACCGTTAATCCCGTTGAGGTTGATATGGACACGGTATATGAACTTTACGAAAGAGCTTATGAGGGAAAGCTCTAAAGTATGGAGCTTATTTTATCGGGTGCTTGGTTCGGGAAGAAAAAGCTCCTCAAGGCGGAAATAAAAAAGGTTGAGTTTTACGAAAGTATTGAGGAGGTAAACTTAAGAAACTCTTTCGGTTTTATTCTTCTTTCCTATGAACTTTCCTCGGAAACGCTCAACCTAAATATAAAAACAACCCGAATGCCGAGAATAGTTTTTGTAGAAATCGGAAAGTTAATTCCTTTCGGAAAAGTATTTTCAAAAGATGTGAACATATACCCGAAGGGTTCCGCACTCACCGATAAAGAGTTTATGGAAAAAATAAACCTTGTGAAGGAGTATATAAGGAAGGGTGATGTATACCAGCTTAACCTTACAAACAGGTTTGATTATCAGCTTGAAGGGAAACCCCTTGATTTGTTCATAAACTTTTATATATCCCAGCCCGTTCCCTTCGGCTTCTTTCTTGAGCTTGAAGATTTTTACGTTATGAGCGGTTCCATGGAACTTTTTCTTGAAAAGAGGGGAAATACCTTAAGAAGTAAACCGATAAAGGGAACGTCCGTAAATCCGAAATACCTAAGGGAAAGCGAAAAAGAAAGGGCTGAGAACCTGATGATTACCGATATGGTGAGAAATGACCTCGGTAGGGTTTGTAAAACGGGAAGCGTTTACGTTGAGAAACTGTTCAAAGTGGAAAGATTCAGAACCCTTTACCACCTCGTTTCGGAAGTCAGAGGGGAAACTGATAAAGATTTCAAGGAAATTATTCTCAACACCTTTCCGCCCGCTTCCGTTACGGGTGCACCCAAAAGGAGAGCGGTTGAGGTAATAGATGAGCTTGAACCCTTCGCAAGGGGTTATTACTGCGGAAGCGGAGGAATTTTATTCCCAAACGGGGATTTTAAGCTTTCAGTATTGATAAGAACCGCCGTAGGAAGCGGGGAAAGAATCAGCTACTTTGCGGGTTGCGGTATAGTTTGGGATGCAATTCCCGAAATGGAAAAAGATGAGATGCACCTGAAGAAAGAAGCCTTCAAAAGAGCAGGGGAAAGGAGTTCAGTTCTTAAGGGGTAATCCGTATTTTTCAAGGACTTCCCTGAGTTTTCTTTCATTTTCGGGGGACATTTCGGTTAATGGAAGCCTGAACTCTTTTTCACACATTCCGAGCATCCAGCAGGCTGTTTTTACGGGAATGGGATTCGTCTCTATAAATAGAACCTTAAAAAGGTCGTGAAGGCGATAATGTATCTCCCTCGCCATTTTAAAGTTCCCTTCAAGGGCGTAATGGGTGAGCTCTTTTACCTCTTTCGGCATTATATTATTTGCCACGGATATCACACCTTTTGCTCCGAGGGACATCATAGGAAGGGTGAGGCTGTCATCACCCGAAAGAACCGCAAAGCTATCACCCAGCCTTTTCACAATTTCCGAAATTCTGTCCATATTCGGTGTTGACTCCTTTGAGCCGACTATGTTCTCACACTCACTTACAAGCTTATAAAGGGTTTCAACGGATATCTCGGTGCAGGTTCTTGAAGGAATGTTGTAAACGATTATGGGAATATCCACCTCCTTCGCCACGGTTTTAAAGTGTTCGTAAATTCCCCTCTGGGTGGGTTTATTGTAATACGGAACGACTACGAGGGCTCCGTCCGCCCCCACCTCTTTTGCGTGTGCAGTGAGGTGAACAGCTTCGTGGGTTGCGTTTCCCCCCGTTCCTGCTATTACCTTTATTCTGCCCTTTGCCTTCTTTACCGCAAACTCAATAACCTGTTCGTGTTCCTCAAAGGTAAGGGTGGGAGATTCTCCCGTTGTTCCGCAAACGAGGATAGCGTCAGTTCCGTTTTCAATGTGAAACTCTATCAGGTTTCCGAGAGCGTCGTAATCCACCTCTCCGTCTTTAAAGGGTGTTATCAAAGCAACGATAGAGCCTCGGAACATTATTTTCCTCCTTTTAATTACAAGTATAAAAATCTCCCGCCTTGAAATGTATTATTAAATTTCTATGGTTACACTTAAGAGTGCATGGAAGGATATATCCGGAAGGATTATTAACAAAAGAAGGTTTGAAACTAAGGATATAGTAAAAAGGCTGAAAGTCATTACAGGGCACGACCTCCTTATAAAAAACTATCCCGTAAGGACGCCTCGGGTTGCCTTTAATCCTTCAATATACCTCTTCGGTGATAAGCTTCGCGTTTACGCACGGGTGATAATGGGATATTACACCTATGCAAGTGCGGTTGCGGAATTTGAAATCGGACTTGATGAGCTATATTCCGCAGAGAGAAGGGAATACGAGGCGGAGATTACCGTAATTCCCGATACAAAGTATGACCTTTGGGGGGTTGAAGACCCGAGGGTTTATGAAATAGACGGGAAACTCCTGATGACTTACTGCGGTAGAACGGTCAATTACTTTAACGTTGAAATAAAAAGTGAAAGAACTCTTCCGGTAACGGCAATTTACAAAAATGGCAAGTGGCAAAAAATTGCTGTCTTCAGAATGCCGGAGGAGATAAGAACCTTCGTAAAAAGCGATAAGAACGCTTTTCTTGTAAAAGGAAATAAGCTTATGCTCTACCACAGACTGCATATGTTGAACGATAAGTTTTACCTTGCGGTCTGTGAGGTTCCCAAAAATGTCCTTGAATCGGAGGAGCTGAAAGAGGTTGAAATAGGGGAAAACCTGACGGTTATGGAAAGTGCACCCTTTGAAGAAAAAATAGGGTGGGCTGCCCCTCCGATAAGGATTAACGATGAGTTTCTCGTTCTGATACACGGTGTTGATAAGGAACTGCAAGCTTACAGGGTTTTTGCGGTTCTTATGGACAGGGATGGAACCTTTAGAGCTGTAACACCCTTTTACATACTTGAACCTAAAGAGCTATACGAAAAATACGGAGACAGACCCTACGTCGTCTTTCCGTGCGGTATACAAAAGATTGAAGATAAACTACTAATTTCATACGGCGGTGCGGATACAGCTGTAGTCATAGGAGAGATAGAGATTGAAACCTTAATGAATATCCTTGAGGACAACAGAGTTTATTAATCTCTCGTATCTGTCCGTAATCCTTTCAACGCTGTTTTCTTCAACAAATCTCTTTGCGTTTTCCCTGATTTTCTCCCTCAATTCTTCGTTTTTTATTAACTCAAGGAGTTTCTTATTGAGGTCTTCAACGTCTGTGTAAAAAACCACCGGTGCATCTTCACCGCGGGGTAGGGTTTCAAAAAATCTGTTATCGGGAACAACTGTGAGAGTAAGCGTTCCGAGAACCTGGTAAAGAGTTGAGGATACTACAACCTTTTTTGTATTCCCTTTGGGGAGGAGATGTATATCCGAGCTGTGGAGTTCCTTAACGATGTCCTCGTAATCAAGAACCCTTTCTTCTTGCTCTATCCATTCCTCCTGAGTTTTCAGGGGCTCAATAGCCCTCACTACCTTATAGGTGAATTTATCAAATCTCTTCCTGAGAACCTTCAGGGTTTCTACGTAAGGACAGTATTCCTCCTTAGGCTGTCTTCCGAAGGAGAAAAATCTTACAACTCCGTCCTCGGCAAACCTCCTATTTCCCCGCCTCACGGGATAGCAAGGGTAGGGAATTACCTCAATCTTATCTTCGCTTACTTTATCTTTAAGAACTTCCCTTATATACCTTTCATCAAAGACGACAACTTTTTCAAAAATCTTCATATCCCCGTATTTCAAATCCTCATATACCGCCTCGTGTATTACCGCTATAGACGGAACACCCTTATCCCTTAATATCCTTACGAGTTTTTCAACATCCCTGTAAGGTAGCTTTTCGTAGCTCTCAACTATGAGGAAGTCCATCTCTTTGCTTAAGACTTTTTCAATATCAAGCCTTCCCTCCTTTCCGTCGGGAGAGTTCTCTTCATAGCATCTTATTACGTATTCTTCGTCCGGTCTTATGAGTTTGTGGTGCCACCAGCGATTTGCACTCTCAAGGTAAGGGGCAAAAACTTTAATTTCATAACCCCTTCTCAGGAGCTCCCTCCCTATCATCTCCCCGTGAAGGGAAACTCCGCAGGTTGCGTTCCATCTGCTCAATATTCCTATTATCATATTTATTAAGTTAAATAGTTTTTATCATATTTCCAACCTCCGAAGTAGTAAATGACCTTCTCCTCGGGAAGCCGCTTTTTTGCACACTCAACTGCGTAATTTATGTCAAAGGGCATCATATCAGTCCCGAATATTAACTCCGCTCCGAGTTCGTCTACCAAATCAACGGGATTTATCCTTTCAGCCCTGTCCTTCCCGAGGGCTTTTTCGTATATATCCCCGTAGTAGCAGTTAAAGTTCGGTTGCATACAGAGAAGAACGTTAAGCTCTTTAGCTTTTTTTATCTGTTCCTCCGTTATGAGTTCCGCGTGCTCTATTCTGTGGTATTTAAGGGATATTTGGGCTTTTTCAAGAGCCCTGAGGGCTACCTCAATAGCACCATCACCTATAGCGTGAAGGGATACCCTGAGACTTTCCCTCTCAAGCTCTCTGATTATTTCTACAAGTCTATCCTCGGAAATTAAGAGCTTTCCCCTTGTCTTCGTATCATAATAGGGCTCTTTCATATACGCAGTTCTTGCGGAAATAGAGCCGTCAACGTATACCTTTACCCACCCGGGTTTTAACCTTTCCCTTACATCGTATCGTTCAAAGAGATTAAGAACCTCCCTGTAGTTTTCATAGTAGGGCATAAGAACCACATTTATGGGAAGGTCAATCTCAAAGTAGATTTTTGCAACCTTTTGGTCTACGTAATCGTGAATCTCGGTAATACCCATCTCTTTTGCTTTTTTCAGACCTTCAAGGATATATCCTTTTAACTCCTCTTCACTCGGCTTTAAGAAGTTTACAGCTTCCCATAGCTCTTGCTCCACCAAGACATTTTTTTCTTTTTTGAGTAGCTTTTTCATACCGTCGTTCATTATTCCTTTATGACCGTCCTTATAAAGCAGTAAAACGGGATACTCTACCGCGTTTAAATCCTCGGACTTAATACCGAGTGAGTAATCAAGTCCGTAAGCGACGAGTTTATCCTTATTCAAACTCTTTAAGTGTTCTATTAATTCCTCCTTTTTTCTAAATGAATGAAAGGGGACACTTGATAGGGCAAGGAGCTCCATATGAGTGTGAGCATCTACAAACATTGATTTGTAATAATATACTTCCTTATGATAGACATTAACCTGATAAGGAGTAATCCCGATTTCGTAAAGGAAAGGCTATCAACCAGGGATAAAGAATTTGTAAAGCTTGTTGATAAAGTTCTTGAGCTTGATATAAAAAGAAGGGAGATAATAAAGGAGCTTGAAAGCCTCAGAAGTGAAAGAAATAAGCTGAGCAAAGAGATAGGAAAACTAAAGAGGGAAGGAAAAGATGTATCGGAGATTCAGGAAAGGGTTAAAGGACTCAAAGCAAGGATAGATGAGCTTGAGGAAGAACTAAAAAAGGTTGAGGAGGAGCTAAAAAATACTCTCTTGTGGATTCCCAATCTTCCCCATGAGAGTGTTCCGATAGGTGAGGATGAGAATGATAATGTTGAAGTGAGAAGATGGGGGGAACCCAGGAAGTTTAATTTTGAACCGAAACCCCACTGGGAAATAGGGGAAAAACTCGGAATACTTGACTTCAAAAGAGGAGCAAAGCTTTCGGGAAGCAGATTCACAGTCATAAAGGGCTGGGGTGCAAAACTTGAGAGAGCCCTGATAAACTTTATGCTTGATTTACACACGGGTAAGGGATACAGGGAGGTGTGTCCTCCTCACCTTGTAAAGCCCGAAATCCTGATAGGAACGGGACAACTTCCGAAATTTGAAGAGGATTTATACAAGTGTGAACGTGATAACCTATACCTCATCCCCACGGCGGAAGTTCCCCTTACAAATCTTTACAGGGAGGAGATTCTGAAGGAAGAAGACCTTCCCATATACCTCACCGCCTACACACCCTGTTATAGAAGGGAAGCGGGAGCTTACGGAAAGGACATAAGGGGAATAATAAGGCAGCACCAGTTTGATAAGGTGGAGCTTGTGAAAATAGTTCACCCCGACACCTCTTACGAAGAGCTTGAAAAGCTTGTAAAAGATGCGGAAGAAGTTCTTCAACTTTTGGGGCTTCCTTACAGGGTTGTTGAGCTCTGCACGGGAGACCTCGGGTTTTCCGCGGCAAAAACCTACGATATAGAGGTATGGCTCCCATCTCAAAACAGATACAGGGAAATATCTTCCTGCTCAAATTGTGAGGACTTTCAGGCAAGGAGGATGAATACAAGATTTAAGGACGCAAAAACGGGAAAAAACAGGTTTGTTCATACGCTGAACGGTTCGGGTCTTGCGGTAGGCAGAACACTTGCCGCAATCCTTGAGAACTATCAACGGGAGGACGGAAGTGTTGAAGTCCCCGAGGTTTTAAGGGATTACGTAGGAACGGATGTTATTAAATAACCATACCGTAAAAGGCCTGTCCTATACATAAACCGCTATCGTTCGGTGATACCCTTTGATGGGTAAAAACCTTAAAGCCTTTTTCTTCAAGGAGTTCTTTTATCCTTGATACCAGAGGGTCGTTTTGCATAACACCCCCCGAGAGGCATACGTTCGGTATTTCAAGTTCTTTCGCAATATCCAAACATATACGGGCAAGGGTGTTTATGAACCTCGTTGAAGCCTTCCTGACGTCTTTTTCCTCAATCAATCCCGAGATTATCTCATCCCAGACAATCTTTTTACCATCCATTGAATAAGGATAAAAGCCCTTTTCGTTAGGGTCGTATAAATCCTCTATCATCATTGCTCCTTGCCCTTCATAAGAAAGAACGTGTTTTATACCTAAGAGCGAGGAAACTGCGTCAAATAGCCTTCCTACGGAAGAGCTAAAGGGTGAGTTTATTCCGCTCTTCCACACCTTAAAAAGATTTTCAACCTCCTTTTCCCCGAAAGCCTTCAGGGTAGGAAGCTCCATACCGATAGCCTTCTCACCGAAGAGTTCAAACAGAAGGGATAGAGCTACTCTTCTCGGCTCCTTTACAGCTTTTTCCCCGCCTATTAATCTGAATGGTTTGAAATGAAAAGCCCTTTCATAACTCCTGTAGTCACACACCAAAAACTCACCGCCCCACAGGGTTCCGTCTTCTCCGTATCCCGTCCCATCCCAGGCTATACCGAGAACCTTATCTTTAACCTTGTTTTCCGCCATGCAGGAAAGTATGTGAGCATAATGGTGCTGAACTTTAACGAGCTTTATTCCCCTTTCTCTTGCAAACCTCTCCGCCCACTTTGTGGTTTCATACCTGGGATGGAGGTCACAAACGACAATCTCGGGCTCAAATTCGTAGAGTTTCATGAAGTCATAAACCTCTTTTTCAAAGGTGTTTAAGTTTGTTATGCTGTCTATATCTCCTATGTGTTGGCTGGGTATTGCTTTATTCCCGAAAGCTATTGCAAAAGTATTCTTGAGCATGCCCCCGACAGCTAAAACTTTTCTTTTTGAAGAATAGGGTAATTCTACCGGAAGGGGTGCGTATCCCCTTGAGCGCCTTATAAAGGTGGGAATTCCGCCTACAACTTTTACAACGCTGTCATCGCATCTCCTTCTTATATCCCTTTGGTGAATTAATATAAAATCCGAAAGCTCGGAGAGCTTTTCAAAGGCCTCTTTATTGTCTTTAACTATTGGTTCATCGGATATGTTTCCCGATGTTGCAACAACGGGAAAATCCAAGGAGCTAAGTATTAAATGGTGAAGAGGAGAATATGGAAGGAAAGCTCCAATTCTTTTAAGGTAGGGAGCCACAGATGGAGCAAGCTCTTTTTTCTTTTCCACGAGAACTATAGGTCTTTCGGGAGAAAGGAGGAGGGCTTTTTCTAGCTCAGTAGGGCTCGCGTAATTCTCAAGCTGCTTTAGATCCTTGAACATAACCGCAAAGGGCTTTTCTTTTCTTCTCTTTCTCTTCCTTAACTCTCCTACGGCCTTTTCATTTGTTGCATCACAGATTAGGTGAAAACCCCCTATTCCCTTCACCGCTATTATTTTTCCTTCCTTTATGAATTTCACAAGCTTGTCTAAGGCTTTCTCCTTCTCGGCCACAAGGTTTCCTTTTACATCGTAAAGGAACACATGGGGACCGCATCTCGGACAGGCGTTCGGCTGGGCGTGAAACCTTCTGTCAAGGGGATTCTTATACTCCTCTTCACATTCCTCGCACATCTTAAAGACTTTCATAGTTGTGTTTTTTCTATCGTAAGGGAGTTTTTCTATAATCGTGAAGCGGGGACCGCAGTTTGTGCAGTTTATGAAAGGATACCTGTATCTTCTGTTTTTCGGGTCAAATAGCTCCCTTAAGCAGTCCTCGCAGGTTGAAATATCGGGAAGAATGAGAACTTCCTTTTCACCTTTCTCATCGCTCTTTCTTATTTCAAAATCCTTATAGCCTGCGGGTTCAAGGAACAGAACTTCACGGGAGTATATTCTCGCAAGGGGCGGTTTTTCCTCAGAAAGCCTAAGTAAAAACCTGTGTAAAAGTTCTTCCTCCCCCTCAACTTCTATCTCAACACCCTTTGAATCGTTTATTACGTATCCTTTAAGTCCGAGCTCCTTAGCTATTCTGTAAACGAAGGGGCGAAAGCCGACACCCTGAACCGCACCTTTAAGCTTTACTCTTGCTCTTCTCATTCAGAGAACTTCTGAGAACCTTCAGTTTAAGTTTTAGATAATCTACCCAAAGCTCCAATCCCTCTCCCGTCTTTGCGGAAACCTTAAGAATGTCAATCTTAGGATTTACCCTTTTTGCGGACTCAATAGCATACTCAATGTTGAAATCCATAAAAGGAAGCAAATCAATCTTTGTTATGAGCATAAGCTCGGAGTTTTTGAACATCACCGGATACTTTTCGGGTTTATCTTCACCTTCCGTCGTTGAGAGCAAAACAACATTTAGGTGAGCTCCCACATCATAGGAAGCGGGACATACGAGATTCCCGACATTCTCAATAAAGACTATATCAAGCTCCTCAAGAGGTAAATGGTGTATACCTTCGTGAACCATGAAGGCATCAAGGTGGCACGCCTGACCTGTTGTTATTTGATATGCAGGTGCTCCTTTTCGCTTTATCCTTTCCGCGTCTCTGTTCGTTTCAAGGTCTCCTTCTATAACGCCTATATTCAGCTCACCATCCAGAAGCTCTATGGTTTTCTCAAGAAGGGTTGTCTTTCCGGCTCCGGGGGAGCTCATAAGATTAACCGCAAGGATTCCGTGCTTTTCAAAGTGTTTTCTGTTACTCTGTGCCTGTTTGTCATTTGCATCAAGTATTTTCGTTAACACCTCCACGGTTTTTTTATCCCCATGTGTAGGCTTTTGGTTGTGTTCGTGATTGTGTTCGGTTATAGAACATCCGCAATCCTTACACATCTTTTACCTCCTTTTGTTTTTCCTCTATTTCCTTAATTTTCTCCTCAAGGTATTTTATGCTTTCCTGTATATCTTCCTTTTGAGCACTTGCGAGCTTAGGGAAGTAAGTTATCTCTATCGTTTCAAGAACGGGTTTATCATCCCTGTTTTTAATTACGCCTATCCACACACCGTATATTCCCGTCTCCTTCCATTCCGCGGGCTGAGTTTTTGAAGAGTATGTTATCTTTACCTGTCCCTCTCCTAGAACATCAAGGAGAAGTTCCCTGTCCTCCGGGGTTATCGGAAGTTTATTTATATAAATGATGTGCTCTTCACCTTTCTCGTATAAGTCCCTTAGTGCTTGAAGTATCTCCTTAAGTATGGGAATTGAGTTCATCAGCATAATAAGGCCTCCTTCAAGGCGCTTACGTAATCCGCCCAGTTCTTTATCCCTTCTATTCTCTTTATTTCCCTTCCTTCCCTGAATATAACTATAAGCGGAGCCATACCTTTCACTCCGAGTTCATCCATATCTCCCCACACAAACTTTATTCCGTTAAAGCTCTTTGCAAGCTCTGGAAATATCACGTCAACGTCAAATATCTCTTTTACTTTTTCATAAAGCCTTTTGCTCCGCACATATAAAACAAAGGTTTCTTGACGGTTTATTAAATCCTTCAACCTTTCTTTATCAACCTTTTCAAGTTTTTCAAGAAATTTAAGGCTTTCCATTTTTTCCTCCAGGTCTACGCCCCACTTTTTTAATTGATTTGCAATCTCTCTAACGAGAAGGGGGATTTTTTCCTCAATTTCCGGGGTCAGGCTTGTTGAGACTTCCAGACTTTTGGGCTCAAGCCCGAGCACTACTATTTCCTCTACGGGTTTTCCGGTGAGCTCAAGAAGTGCTAAAACTTCCTGTATACCGAGCTCATGCATTGAAACCTTACTTTTGAAATATTTTTTCACGTTTTCATTTTCTATTCTGTAAAAGGTTCCGGGTTTCTTTCCTCCGAGAACCGCATCAACTATCAGGAGTTTTTCAGAGCCTTCTATAAAATACATTAAGTCTATTCCGAGTGTTCCCCCGTCCAAAACATTAACATTTTGGGGATATACATACCTTTTTTTAAACTCCTCAACCGCTCTCACACCGAGTCCTTCATCCGATAAGAGTATGTTTCCTACTCCCAGAACCGTAATCATAGCAAAAAAGTATTAAAGGAGAAAAGCAAGCCCCAGAATAGCCAATCCGCTTATCTTCACCAGTTTTTCCTTTCCGAGTTGTCCAAAAAGTATTCCGCTTACGTGTAGTGTAAAGGTTGAGAGTATAAATCCGAGGGCAAAGTTGTAGGGATTTCCTTGAGGAGACTCATAACCGTGAGCCAATCCGTGCAAAAATCCGAACAGTGCAAGCACGGGAAGTATAAGCGTAAGTCTTGAGCTTCCGAAAATCAGAAGTAGTCCGGAAAGAGCTACAGAAAGGAGAACTCCTTTTTCAACGAAGGGAAGATTAATACCCAAGTATCCGAACACAAATCCGAGTGTCATAAAGCTTACGAATACCGCGGGAGGTAAGAAAACCTTCTTTCCGTTAAGGTAAGCTCCCAGCATTCCCACAGCCACCATAACCGCAATGTGGTCAAGCCCGGTTATCGGGTGAATAAGCCCGGAGGTAAAGGCACCGGTGTGAGGTAAAATATGCCCCGGGTGGGCAAAGGCAAGACCAAAAATACCGAGAAGAGCACCGAGACATTTCTTCATACCGCACCTCCTACTTTACGTCATCAATGTCAACGGGTTCCTTCTCAAAGAACTTAACTCCGTTAAACATTGAAGATACTTCCCCGTTTTTATGGCTAAAGTCTTCCCTCGATACAAAGTAAACGTGAAGGACGAAGAATAGTATTATGAGCCATGCAACTATGTGGTGCCAGTAATGAGCTTCAAACTCTCCCCCCAAGCTCCATACCACCCATCCGAAGAGGGAAGCCCAGAATCCATCGGGGTCTGAAAGACCATACATACCGAATCCCGTAGCTATCATAAAGAAAATCATAAGGTAAACGAAAAAGTAGGCAGTTCTTGCAAGGGGATTTCTAATCATGGGTCTGTGTTCCCTTATAAAAAGATATTCCATAATCGTTTCCTTTAATCCCTGCCAGTATTCAATTGTCCAGAACTTGGGTATAAAAAGCCTATCTCCTTTCCTGAAAAATGCTATAAACAGCCTGAATAAAAAGGAAAAGAGAAGAACGTAACCCGCGGAAAAGTGAATAAATCTTATGAAACCCATTGTTATGTTCTTATCGTATGCATACGTTGCCTCGTAGCCTGAAGAAGTTGTGAAGTAAGGCGTTCCTATGTATAGACCTGTAAAGAAGAGAACCATTATGGCAAGGAAGTTTATCCAGTGCCATATCCTGAGGGAAGCACTGAATACAAAAATCCTTTTCAACATACCCGCTCCTCCTTAAATGCAGGCGCCCTGAACCCTTACGCTTGTTATCTCTTCTCCTTTTTCGTTGTATAGATGCGTTGAGCATGCAAGACAAGGGTCAAAGGAGTGTATTCCCCTCAGAACTTCCAGCGGTTTTTCGGGAACCTTAACAACCGTATCTATCATGCACTCTTCAAATGCTCCGTGTTGTCCTTTGGGGTCCTTCGGAGATCCGTTCCAAGTTGTGGGAACAACACACTGATAGTTTGCAACCTTTCCATCTTTGATAATACACCAGTGCCCCAGAGAACCCCGAGGCGCTTCCGTTATGCCTATACCCTTTGCTTCTTTCGGCCAAGTTGAAGGGTCCCACTTTTCCATATTGGCTACACTTGTGTCTCCCGCCTTTATGTTATCGTAAAGTTTCCTCATCCAGTAGGTGTTTACATGTGCCGCCATCTGAGCTTCAAGGGCTCTTGCTATTGTTCTTCCCACGGTTGTGGGAAGCCATTTTTCCGGAGGAAGTCCGAGTATCTTTGAAACGGTATCTATCTGATTAACTATTAACTCATCAACCCATGAGGGTTTTACGTGTCCCTGTTTTACTTTAGTGTAAACGATTATGTATCTCGCCAGAGGGCCTACCTCACAGGCCTTTCCTCTCCATCTCGGTGCCTTTATCCAGGAATACTTTCCGTTTTCATCAAGGTATTTAATGCGTGTCTTCGTTCCTTCTTTTGGTCCCGTGTAGTTGGGCTCCGTAATTCCCTCCCAGGGATGAAGTCCTTTTGTTTCATCGGGATACTTATACCACGAGTGAGTTACAAACTCCTGTATCTGTTCCGGGTCTGCAAAATCTTTTCCTTCAAGATTGTAGAACTTAGCCTTGTCAACACCTTTGTAGAAGTCCTCAACTACACCGTTTGAGTGCCAGAGTATTTTCTTGTGATAATCTC
The DNA here is from genome assembly GCA_964425585.1 of uncultured Aquifex sp. Classification (GTDB taxonomy): domain Bacteria; phylum Aquificota; class Aquificia; order Aquificales; family Aquificaceae; genus Aquifex. The sequence continues at coordinate 81,930 of CAYRMG010000001.1, forward strand.
CGTTCTTTATACCCGTATAGGGCTCATCAGGATAATCACCGTATCCTATGACCCTTTTCTTTGAGAGACCACCTCCGTAAAACCAATTATGTTTATTAAGGTATATATCCGCTATTGCGAGTATGTCGGGAATGTAAAAGAAATCCGTTGCCTCAACTTGTGTATATATTGCATCTTCAACAACCGCAAGTCTTTCCGCGTTAACGGGTGCGTTCATATCATCCATTGATATGGAGCAGTTAACACCTCCCACTATGTAGTGGGGGTGTGGGTTCTTTCCTCCGAATACCACCTGTGGTATGAAAAGTTCCCTTTGAACATCAAGCATATTAAGGTAATGGGCTATTGCCAGAAGGTGAACCTCGGGAGGAAGCATTTTGTAATCGGGATGGTCCCACCAGTGGGCTGCAAATATTCCGAGTTGTCCGCTCTCAACGAGTTTCTTTATCTTGTTCTGGAACTCCCTGAAGTATCCGGGTGTTGCTTTAGGGAACTTTTTCGGATATCCTCTGTGTCCGAGGTAGTCGGGCATAAGCTCACGCAGAACTCCGTATTTTTCAAGGATTACATTCGCTAAAGCCGCGGTTTGAACTGGGTCCGCTTTCAGAGCCTCTACGGGGGATACCCAATCAAGGGCATGTAAATGGTAAAAGTGAACCACGTGGTCGTGAACCTGTAAAGAGCCATACATTATGTTTCTTATGTAGTTCGCGTTCTTAGGTATGGTTATACCGAGGGCATCTTCAACAGCCCTGAGGGATGCAAGCGCGTGGATTGAGGTGCAAACTCCGCATATTCTTTGAGTAAACGCCCATACATCTCTCGGGTCTCTGTTCCTTACTATGAGCTCAATGCCCCTCCACATAGTTCCTGCGGATAGGGCATCTTTTACCCTTCCCGTTTCTTCATCCACCATTATCTCAATTCTCAGGTGTCCTTCTATTCTTGTGACAGGGTCAACGACGACTCTTTTCATCTATCTTCACCTCCTTATTCTTCATTCTTTTTATCTGAAGCCTGCCTTATTTTCGTTGCTATACCGTGGAGAATAGCTCCGCCCGCTGCGGCTGCTGCAGCAACGGCTCCAACTTTATCCGCCTTACTCTCAATAGCGGGAACCGGTATACCTCCGATTCTTTCGTAGAACGGACCGTTATCCCAGAAGTTGTTTTCCGCACACCCTATGCATCCGTGACCCGACTGTATGGGGTAAGAAAGTCCGTTATACCATCTCAGATTTCCGCAGGAGTTGTAAGTCGTGGGTCCCCTGCACCCTACCTTGTATAAACACCATCCCTTCTTTGCTCCTTCATCATCAAACTGTTCGACAAACTGACCCGCGTTGAAAAATGCCCTTCTGTAGCAGGTATCGTGGATTCTGTTTCCGTAGAACATCTTAGGTCTTCCCTGACTATCAAGGGGAGGAATTTTATCAAAGAGAACCATATACATTATTACTCCTGTCATAACTTCTGCTATGGGGGGACATCCAGGAACCTTTATTATGGGTTTATCTTTAATAACTTTATCTATTGAAACCGCATGGGTAGGATTCGGTTTTGCCGCTTGAACACATCCCCACGATGCACAACTTCCCCACGCTATTATCGCTTTAGCACCTTCCGCACTTTCCTTTAGTATCTCTACAAAAGGTCTTCCCCCTATTATGCAAAACATTCCATCCTCTCCGAGCGGTGGATTTCCCTCTACCGCAAGTATGTAGTTGCCCCAGTATTCTTTTATTATCTTTTCCCTGTGTTTTTCTATTGCCTCACCGGCCGCCGCTGAAAGGGTATCGTCGTATTCAAGGGAAATCATACTAAGAACAACATCCGAAGCAAGAGGCGTCGCGGAACGTATAAAACTTTCGGAGCAACAGGTGCACTCAAGTCCGTGTATCCATAAAACGGGAACGCGGGGCTTTGTTTCCATAGCCTTAACCACCTGGGGAACCATTGAAGGTGCAAGCCCCATGAGTCCCGTTATGGTAGTTGCAAACTTAAGGAAATCTCTTCTGCTAACACCGTGCCTTTTAAAGACTTCCCAGAATGTTTCCATACCGAACCTCCCTTTTAACTTAAGTATAACTTTTTAAAAATGAATTTTCATTCATTTAACTTATGGGAATTATTAAAAGGACTTAAATGTCTAAAGGACAGCATATATGGGCAAAATAAGGGTTATGGATACGGTTGCCTACAACCGAAAAGTGAATAGAGTATAGTATATTATTATAATATCATGATATTTTCGGATACCGTAAGGTATGCTCTTATTGCGCTGTCATACCTTGCTCTAAACAGGGACCGGTTAGTTAAGGTTGAGGAAATCGCAAAGGTTCACAAGATACCTAAGCCTTTTCTCGCAAAGGTTATGCACGAACTTTCAAAGAGAGGACTTGTTTACTCTGTAAAGGGACCGAGAGGGGGTTTCACCCTTACAAAGGAGCCCGACGAAATCACTATATGGGATGTAATAAAGGTATTTGGGGAAGAATACAGATACCAGATGTGTCTTCTCCATGCTCACAAGTGCAGTGAGTTCAACGATAACCCCTGTGTAGTTCACGATAAATGGGAAGAATTAAAGTCCACAATAGTTAATTTTTTTAAAAACACCTCAATACTTGACCTCACAGGAATAGAGGAAAGGCAGTTTCAGGAAGTTAAAAAGCTCTAAGCTTTTGCAAACTTCTTTCTCTTTTCGTAAACGAACTTTTTTAGTTCGTCAAGGTCAAAGGTGTTTATAACCTTGTCGGGTGTTGCCCATCCCCTTCTTGCAAGTCCAACGCCGAGATGCATAAGTCCGAGCTGTCTGGCGGAATGGGCATCCGTAACTATTCCTATGTATGTTCCCTCTTCCATGCACTTTCTTACGTTTTCGGGGGATAGGTCCATTCTCTGGGTGTTCAGTTCAAGGGCTGTTCCCGTTTCCTTGGCAAGCTTTATTATTCTCTTCATATCAACGGGATAACCTTCCCTGTATCCGTATTGTTTTCCTGTAGGGTGACCTATCATATTGACATAAGGGTTCTCTATAGCCTTGAGTATTCTTTCGGTGTTATCCTGCTCAAATCTTGAGTGTATAGATGCGACTATAAAATCAAATTTTTCAAGGAAATCATCGGGAAGGTCAAGGGAGCCATCGGGAAGTATATCAACCTCCGCACCTTTCAGTATGTAAAAACCTTTCGGATTGTATTCTTTGTTTAATCTGTCTATCTCTTTCCACTGTTTTTCGTATCTCTCGGGAGAAAGTCCGTTTGCTACCCTTGCACTCGGTGAGTGGTCTCCTATAACTATGTATTGATATCCGAGTTTATAAGCGGTTTCCACCATTTCTTCAAGCGTGTTTACACCGTCGCTCCAGTTTGTATGCATATGAAGGTCTCCCTTTATGTCTTTTAGCTCTACAAGTTTGGGGAGTTTATGCTCAAGGGCAAGCTCTATCTCTCCCCAGTCTTCCCTTATCTCCGGCGGAATCCACTCCATACCGAGAAGGTTGTAAACCTCCTCTTCCGTTTCTCCTCCTATCCTTTCTTCTGTGTCCGCCCTGAAAACACCGTATTCGTTAACTTTAAGCCCCTTTTCCTTTGCTATGTCCCTTATTCTTATGTTGTGTTGTTTTGAGCCTGTGAAATATTGAAGTGCAGCCCCCCACTGGTGGGGTTCAACTGTCCTGAGGTCTACCTGTCTACCCGTTTCAAGGATTATACTTGACTTTGTCTCTCCCTTTGCAAGAACTTCCATAATTCTCGGGTATTTTGTAAAGTGTTCGTGAATTTTCTTCCAGTTTTCCCTTTTTGCGGAAACGAGGATGTCTATGTCCCCGATAGTCTCCTTTCTTCTTCTTAAGCTCCCGGCTACGGATATGGTTTCGTATAAATCCTTTGCTTTTTCCATATGGTTCAGAACCTCTTGAGCCATGTTGTAAGCTTCTATAAGGGGAATTCTTTCCTTACTTTTTTCCCATATCTCTATTCCCCTTAAAATCCTTAGAGCCTTTACGGGGCCAAACCCCCTAATTTTGTTAAACTTTCCTTTCTTGAGAGCCTCTATGAACTCCTCCTTAGTTCTTATACCCAAAACCTCGTAAGCTATCTTTAACGTTTTGGGTCCGACACCGGGCGCATCCATAAGCTCAAGCAGACCCTCGGGAACCATACGCCTCAGCTCTTCATACTTCTTTATGGTTCCCGTTTTGAGGAATTCCTCTATCTTTAATAGGGTAGATTCTCCTATTCCCTGCATTTTGTGTAGTTTTCTTTCATAAAATGCTTTTTCAACGTCCTCAGGCAGTTCCGCTATGAGGTTTGCCACCTTTCTGTATGTTCTTATTCTGTAAGGATTTTCACCCAGGAACTCAAGTATGTCCGCCATCCTTTCAAAGATTCTTGAAAGTTCCTGATTTTTATTCATATGCATTAACTTATGTTTCTTTCACAATCTTCTCAAGGGCTTTTATGAATGTAGGATGGGTTTGGAGCGTCGGAATACGTATGAACTCTTCACATCCGAGCCTCTCGGCAAGATTCTTATAAACGTGGTCCAGCTCGTAAAGGGTTTCACTATGTTCGGATACAAAGGATATAGGTATTACAACTAATTTTTTTATTCCTTTCTCTATTGAGTTTCTAATCGCTTCCTCCGTTGAAGGCTCAAGCCACTTCCCGAAACCGACTTTACTCTGGTAAGCGAGGGTATGGGAAGCTTTCGGAAAGTGTTGCATTATGAGTTTTACGGTTTCCTCCGTTTGTTTTTGGTAAGGGTCTCCTTTTTCAATAATCTTCTTAGGCAGACTGTGGGCGGAAAATATAAAGTGGTAATCCTCGGGCTTTTCCACCTTTTCCCTTATTCTTTCAACCCACGCCTTTATAAAAAGGGGGTGATTGTAAAAATGGAACACCTTTCTAACCTTTAGGTTTTCAGCTTTTAACTCCTTTACAGCCCTTTGAAACTCATTGAATGCGGAACCCGTTGTAGTTATACTAAACTGGGGATATAAAGGCAACAGGATAATTTCCTTTATTCCCTCGTCAATGAGTGTTTTTAAGGCATCCCTTATAAAGGGTTTCCAGTATCTCATACCGACGACAACCTTGTAGCTTTCTCCCAACTTATCCTGCAGTGCTTTTGCTTGCTCAAGGGTCTGTTCAAGCTGGGGGGATTTCCCTCCCATTACTTCGTAATACTCCCTTGTCTTTCTTGCCCTTACCTTTGCAATCAGCTTTGCAAGAAACTTCTGAAAAGGCAGCTTAAATATGTCAGGGTCCGAAAATAAGTTATAAAGAAAAGGCTCTACGTCTTCAAGGGAATTGGGACCCCCTAGATTTATCAAGATAACACCCTTTTTACTCAATGTTTGCCTCCCTTAAAACTTCAATAAGGTTTTTGGCAGCTTCCTGCTCCGCTTCCTTTTTTGTTCTTCCCTCGCCTACACTCCTGAACTCCTTAACGCTCGCCTCAACGATAAACTTCTTTTCGTGGCTGGGCCCTTCAACGCTTATGAGCCTGTAAGAGGGTCTTACCTTCCAGTGCTTCTGGGTTATCTCTTGAAGTATGGATTTGAAGTTCTTTTTTGTTTTGCCTTCTTTTATAGCCCTTAGTATTTCTTCACGAAAATGTTTATAAAAGAGCTCTCTTGTAAAGTTTGCATCCCTACCGCTGTCTATGTAAATGGCAGCCCAGACCGCTTCAAATGCATCTCCTATAACGGTTTCGTTTATCTTACCTCTCTTTATTTTTATGAATTTTTCAAGCTCAAGCTTTCTCGCAAGCAGATTAAAAAACTCTTCGCTTATCAGGTATGCCTTCAGGGGGGAGAGGTATCCCTCCCTTTTTCGGGGATAGAGCTGAACAAGCAGGTCAACGATAAAGAAGTTAACGAGGGAATCGCCGAGGAACTCAAGGGTTTCGTAATGTTCATTTCTTGAAACGGATATATGGGTAAGAGCTTTCTCTAAAAGGGTTTTATCCTTAAATGTATATCCGAGCTTCCTTTCAAGCTCTTCAAGCATTCTCAAAAAGTTTAAGGTATAGCTTTGCTATCTCCCTTGCCAGGTTATTCATCCTCCTTATGTATCGTGCTCTTTCTTGAACGGATATAGCTCCCCTTGCATCAAGTATGTTAAAGACGTGGGAACATTTAAGTAGATAGTCATAAGCGGGCATAACGAGTTCGTTCTCTATCAATCTCTTTGATTCTCTTTCAAACATCTCGTAAACCTTAAAGAGCATATCCGTATCCGCAAGCTCAAAGTTATACTTGCTCCATTCCCATTCGGAACGCTTAAATATATCACCGTAGGTTATTCCCTCTTTCCACTCTATATCAAAAACACTATCCTTGTCCTGTATATACATTGCTATCCTTTCAAGACCGTAGGTTATCTCAACCGATATCTCTTCAAGGTCTAAACCTCCGGCCTGTTGGAAGTATGTGAACTGAGTTATCTCCATTCCGTCAAGCCACACTTCCCATCCGAGTCCCCAAGCCCCGAGTGTGGGACTTTCCCAGTCGTCTTCAACAAATCTAATGTCGTGCTCCTTTGGATTTATACCGAGTGCCTTGAGGCTTTCCAGATATATCTCCTGGGGATTTTCGGGTGCGGGCTTTAGTATTACTTGAAACTGGTAATAATGTTGGAGCCTGTTGGGGTTTTCTCCATACCTTCCGTCTTGAGGTCTTCTGGAGGGTTCAACGTATGCGACGTTCCAGGGCTTTTTTCCGAGGACTTTAAGGAAGGTTGCGGGGTTCATAGTCCCCGCACCAACTTCAACATCATAAGGTTGCCATATGAGACAACCCTCTTGTGCCCAAAACTTGTGTAGTTTCATTATTATGTCTTGAAAATACATGTAGTTAATTATAAAGTTAGAGCCCTTCCTCTAAAACCCTGCGGGCTTCCTCCTCGCTCGGAACCCCCACAAAAGCAAGCTTTCCGTCAACTATGCTTGAGGGAACGCTCCTTATCATAAGCTTGGTAACCCAGTATCTTCCCTCGGGTGTTGAGATATCAAGAACGTCATACTTAAAGCCGTATTCCTGCTGGAGCTTCCTCCAAAGCGCATCAGCATGGGGACAGGTAGGACACCACTGGGATACAAGAAGTATAACGTGCCTGTCTTTTGCCCCCATCACACGCACCTCATACAGACTATATCCCATTCATCTATGTGTTTTTTCATCTCTTCATATGCCTTGTCTCCCGTAACGAGTTCGCTCAGGTCTCTCTTTAGCGTTTCCTCGCTAAGGGGTTTTATCTTAACTATCCACGCATCCCCATAAGGGTCTATGTTTATGTAGTTCGGGTCCTCCGCCACTTTGGGATTTACCTCTACTATTTCCCCCTCAACGAGTGCCGGAACGGGACCCGCCCACTTCCCGCTTTCAAGAGTTGCCACGGGTTTTCCTTTCTTTACTTTAGTTCCCACAGGCTTTACCCTTATATGAAGAAGTCTTCCCGCCCTTGTTTGTCCTACATCGGTTAAGCCTAAGGTTACTGTTCCGTCCTCGTTAACCCTTACCCATACTTGGTTTTCTATATCGTAGTATAAGTCCTTCGGTATTACGCAACCTTGATACTCCCAAGCTGTTCCTAAGTCTTTTTCTTGCGTTCCCATTTGCTTTTAATTTTAAGTCTTAAAGCTTCGTAAATCAACATTTACTTATTTACTTTTTTTAAAGAATTTCTAATATAATTAAGAGCTATGAAAGAGCTTATAGCTTCGGCATTTTTAGGGCTCATCTCAATGGCTTCAACGGGACAGGATTGGTGCCCCAAGGGAAAGGAAGTAATAGTTAGCCCCAGTGTCAAGATGACCGTAGAGGGCATAGTTGATTATGAAGATGAAAACTTTTGCAGGATACTGATAAATCAAGGAACCGTTAAGACGATTTTAATGTTCACCGAAAAGGGAGATTACTACAGGATAATTCAATACGAATACGGTAAGAAAAGAACGGAACTTGATATAAAGGGCAGGAAAGCGGTGCTCAAGATTTTTGACCAAAAAGGGGAAGTGGTTGAAGAGCTTCGCTCAAGGGAAGCTTTTTAAATCAGCTTTAAGACATCAAAGAGGAGCATAAAGTTTATTGCGAAAATTATTATTCCTATCATTATGTATAATCCCGTGTGGGTTCTGTAGTATCCCTTATCTACGTCCTTTACCGTTTTGTAAAAGTTCAGAGTTCCGAGGCTAAGGGACACAAGGCTGAGTATCATTATCGTTATACCTATAAATTTGAGCGATGTTATATCTTGGGAAAAGGTTATATGTAGCTTCTTCTGAAGCTCCGTAAGGAATATCTCAAACTTGTCAACTACGAAACCGAATATCATAAGGGCTATACTGGTTCTAACCCACGCAAGGAAGGTTCTCTCGGCTGCCATGTATATTCTCGGGTCTACAACTTCCTTTTTGTCCACCACTTCACCTCCTTCTATGTAGCGAATGTCGGAGAAAAACTTCAAGAATGCATAAACGTCGGTAAGAACCGCAAGGGATATTATGATAACGGAAGCCTTCAACAAATATTTGTTAATGTAGCCCAAAAAGAACATGTCAAGAAGTGCGGCCTTGTTCAAAATAAGCCCGACCGCACTTGCCTGAAAGGAAAGTTTTAAAATAGAAAGGTAGGTTCTCTCTGCGGCCATAAAAAGCCTCGGTTCGTTAAGGGGCGGAAGATGCTTAAATATAAGCATTTCTAAATGTATTTTTCCGCTTTTTTCCTGAAATTTTCAAGGAGTTTTAAGCCCTTCTTCTGACTCTTTTCGGGGTGAAACTGAACCGCAAGAATGTTCTCAACTTCAACGGAAGAAACAAAATACTCACCGTAATCGGTCGTTGTAAGAACAACGCTTTCATCTTTAGGAACCACCCTGTAGGAATGGACGAAGTAAACAAAGTCTCCTTCCTTAAGTCCCTTTAAAATCTCACTCTCCTTTTTAAACCAGAGCTGATTCCAACCTATGTGGGGAATTTTTACCCCCAGTGGAAGAAGCTTAACCTCCCCTTCAAGTATTCCAAGCCCCTTATGCTCTCCGTGCTCATAGCTTTTTTCAAACAGGAGTTGAAGTCCTAAACATATACCTAAGAAAGGTTTTCCCCTTTCTATATGCTTCCTTATCGGGTTTACGAGGTTCAAATCTTCAAGGTTTTTCATCGCATCCCCGAAAGCACCTACACCCGGAAGAACAAGAACATCCGCCTCTTCAACATCCTTATAGCTTTTGGAAACTATCACATCCGCAAAACCCACAGTTTCAAGGGCTTTTGATACGCTTCTCAAGTTTCCCATACCGTAATCTATCACAACAGTTCTCATAATACCGTTGGAGCGGGCGACGGGATTTGAACCCGCGACCTGCGGCATGGGAAGCCGCCGCTCTACCCCTGAGCTACGCCCGCTTACAGGAAATATTTTATTATATCTCCATTATGGAAATAGTTGACCTGAGAAAGGAAGATTGGAAGCTTAATAAAAGACTTGAATACTTAGCAAAGAGAGGGGAAATTCTTGAAGAGGAATACGAAAGAACCGTAAAGGAAATACTCAAGAAGGTAAAGGAAGAAGGGGATAAGGCGGTAATAGAGTTCACAAAAAAGTTTGACGGGATAACCCTCACACCTGAAACGATGGAAGTGCCATATGAGGAGCTTGAGAGGGCTTACAACGAAATAGAACCTGAGGTTAGAAAAGCGCTTGAGGTTGCGGAAGAAAGAATAAGGGTATTTCACGAAAAACAGCTTGAAAACTCATTTTTCAAGGAAGAGGAAGGAATAATCATAGGTCAAAAGGTAATGCCCCTTGAAAAGGTAGGTATATACGTTCCCGGAGGAAAAGCAGCCTATCCCTCAACGGTTCTCATGAATGCGGTTCCCGCATCCGTGGCGGGTGTTGAAGAGATAATTATGGTTTCTCCCAAACCTAACAAATATACATTGGCTGCCGCATTCATAGCGGGAGTAAATAGAGTTTTCCGAATAGGAGGAGCTCAGGCCATAGCTGCCCTTGCTTACGGAACCCGAACAATACCCAAGGTTGACAAGATTGTAGGCCCCGGAAATATATACGTTGCTCTTGCAAAAAAGCTGGTTTTCGGAACAGTTGATATAGATATGATTGCGGGCCCGTCGGAGATACTTGTAATAGCGGATGAAGGGGCAAATCCGAAGTGGATAGCAGCTGACCTTCTTTCCCAAGCGGAACACGATGAGCTTGCAGCTTCAATACTTCTCACGCCATCAGAAGAAATAGCGAGGGAAGTAAAGAAAGAGGTTTATAACTTGCTTTCCGAAATTGAGAAAAAAGACATAGCGGAAAAATCCCTTAAGAACTTCGGAACGATATTTATAGTTAAAGATTTGTATCACGCCTGTGAGGTTGCAAACTACATAGCACCGGAACACCTTGAAGTTATGACAAGGGAACCCATGGCATTACTTCCTGAGCTCAAGCATGCGGGAGCGATATTCCTCGGGGACTACACAACGGAGCCTTTGGGAGATTACGTTCTGGGACCGAATCATACTCTCCCCACCGGCAGGACGGCAAGGTTTTTCTCTCCGCTCGGTGTTTACGATTTTATAAAACGTTCATCGGTTCTTTATGTATCATCCCAAGGATTCAGTAGAGTAGGCCTATACGCAGAAGCAATAGCAAAAGCGGAAGGCTTAACCGCTCACGCCCTTGCGATTAAAGTAAGAAAGTGAGAAAGTTTTTCCTATTTTTCTTATTTATACTCCTTTCCTGCGCACCCAAGGTAAAGAAATGTCCCCGAGGGGATTATCTCCTTTCGGTAATGAAAAGACCTCCCGATAAAGTAAAACTATACGGCTACGTAAAAGCTCTCTTTTTCAGATTCCCCTTTGTGATATCAAAGGAAGGAAATGAGGAAGTTATAAAAACACCGAAAAACCTAATAACCTTTTACGGTTCCTTACTCTGTGTAAACGATTTTTGTATGGATTTTCCCTTTTCTCCTTCTCAGGTAATTTACGCATACTTCCCGGGGAATTATAGGCTCGTCATGTGCGGAGAGTATTGGGTTTACCAATCGGATAGAGGGGTAAAGCTTTTTTTGAAAGAGGGAGATATAAAAAAGGTTGTTTACAAAGAAATAGAGATACTCTACGGTAGTAGAACTCCCTACGGGTACTTTAGGGAGGTTAAAGTAAAATTTGAAGATAAAGAGCTTAGAATTTACGTAGAGGGGTTTATGTTATGAGATTTAACGTCGTTGCAATAGGCGGAGGAACAGGGCTTTCCTCCCTTCTCAGGGGTTTGAAGGAGGAAGTTGGAAAGAGCATAAAGGAGCTCAGTGCAATTGTTACAGTTGCGGACAGCGGGGGGAGCACGGGAAAGCTCAGGAAGATATACAATATTCCCGCACCCGGGGATATAAGGAACTGCATAGTAGCCCTTTCGGACGCAGAAGAGCTTATGCAAAAACTCTTCCAGTATAGGTTTAAGGGAGACGGCTTGGAGGGTCATGCTTTCGGAAACCTATTCTTAACAGCCTTAACGGAACTCACCGGAAGCTTTCTTGAAGCGGTAAGGATGAGCTCGGAAATTTTAAAAACGAAGGGAAAAATAATTCCTTCAACCGATGAAAGTGTTAACCTGGTTGCGGAGTTCAGAAACGGAGTTGTGATTAAAGGGGAAGAGGAGATAACGGAATACGGAAAGAAGGGAAACAGGATAAAAAGGATATGGCTGGAGCCTCAAAACCCCAAAGCTCCGGAAGAAGCCATTAAAAAGATAAGAGAAGCAGACGTTATAGTAATAGGGCCGGGGAGCCTGTTTACAAGCATAATTCCAAATTTCCTCGTTCCGGAAGTAAGAGAAGCGGTAAGTGAGAGCGAAGCTCTAAAGGTTTTCATAGTAAACGCAATGACCCAACCCGGGGAAACGGACAATATGAGTGCATGGGAACACCTGAAAACCTTCCTGGAGTTTTCGGGATTACAAAGTGTTGATGTTGCGATTGTAAATACCAGGATGCCTCCTGACAGATTGTTGAGAAAGTATCTTGAGCAAAATCAAGAGCCGGTAACACCCGACGTTTCCAGGATAGCAAAGGAAGGAGTAAAGGTTTACGCGGAGGATTTGATAGGAAACGGAGGCGATTACATAAGACACTGCCCTCAGAAGCTAACAAGTCTGCTCATTAAAATACTTGAAAATGAACTTTCTAAGGTTTGATACGAGGAAGCTTCCCGAATATGAGGCTGATGTGGTTGTATGCGGAAGCGGAATCGGGGGACTTGCAACAGCCATTTATCTGAAGGAGCTCGGAATTAATCCCCTTATACTCACGAGAGGTATAGGAAATACCTATTACTCTCAGGGAGGCATCGCGGCCGCTGTTCTTCCCGAGGATAGTCCTTACCTACATTACTGCGACACCCTAAGGGCGGGAAGATACTTAAATGATGAAATAAACACAAAGATACTCACATACGAAGGAATAATGAGGATACTGGACCTTGAAAGATGGGGCGTTAACTTTGATAAAAAAAACGGATTTTACGAGACAACGTTGGAAGGCGGGCACTCAAAACCGAGGGTTTTAAAAGTTAAGGACTTCACGGGAAGGGAGATATACACGAAACTCCTGAGCAGAGTAAAAGAGTTAAATATACCCATAGTTGAGGGTGAACTTCAGGAGCTGATAACCTACGAGAATAGTGTTAAAGGGCTCATATACTTGAGAGGCTCTTCCTTAGAGCTTATAAGAACACCTATCGTAATTCTCGCAACCGGCGGTGCCGCTTCAATGTATTACTTTACCTCAAACCCTACAAAGGTAAGGGGAGACGGAATAGGTATTGCCCTGAGAAGCGGGGCAAACGTAAAAAATCCCGAGTTTATCCAGTTTCACCCAACCGTTTTGAAAAACTCAAATCTCCTTATATCCGAGGCGGTAAGGGGAGAAGGAGCCATATTGATAAACGAAGAAGGAAAGAGATTTGTAAACGAACTCCTTCCAAGAGACCAAGTTTCCCGAGCCATATACAGAGAAATTAAGGAAGGGAGAGAGGTATTTCTGGACTTCAGACCTGTGGTGAAAAAGGGCATTAAGCTTGAGGAAAGATTTCCCACAATTTATAGATTCTTAAAAGAAAAAGGTTATGACCCTTACAAAGAGCCCGTTCCCGTTATCCCTGCAGCCCATTACTACATAGGCGGTGTTGAGGTTGACGACAGAGGAAGGACAAACGTTGAGGGACTTTATGCGGTAGGCGAGTGTTCTTGCACAGGCGTTCATGGAGCCAACAGACTTGCATCAAACTCCCTGCTTGAAGGAATAGTCTTCGGATACAGAACCGCTTACCAAGTAGCTCTTGAGATAAAGCTCTTAAAAAAGGAAAAAAAACATTTCAAAAATGAACGGGAAGGTGATAAAAAACCTTCGTTCGGTGTTGTAGAACTGAAAAAGCTCATGTGGGAGAAGGTAGGCCTTGAGAGGGAAGAGGTAGAGTTAAAGGAAGCAAAAGAAAGAATACTCAAATGGATTGAGGAAGCTCAGACCTGGGAGCCTACACCTCAAAACAGGCAACTCTATGATATTCTTCTCGTTGCCCTCACCACCGTTGAAGGAGCCCTTGAAAGAAAAGAAAGCAGGGGAACCCATTACAGAAAGGATTTTCCGAACGAAAGGGAAACATACAGAAGGGATACTATCCTCTCGCTGTCATCACTCTTTGAAAAATAATGACCTTCAGCATATCATTTTAAATTTATCTTAATTAAATTCCAGAAAAAGGAGGTAGTAATTATGGCCGAAGAAAGGAAGGAGGAGCTTCAACAACAAGAAGCGAAAATGCCTACCAGGGAAGAAATTGAAAAGGTTCTTGATGAAATAAGACCCGCATTGAGGTTTGACGGCGGGGATGTTGAGCTTGTAGATGTCCAAGATGACGGAACCGTTCTGGTTAGATTGGTAGGTGCTTGTTCGGGATGCGGAATGTCCGTATTGACCCTAAAGGCGGGCATAGAAAGAGTTCTAAAACAAAGATTTCCCCAAATAAAAGAAGTAAAAGACGTAAATATGGATATACCCACAACCTTCGGTTTTTAACTTCCTTC
>CAYRMG010000002.1:0-80986 GCA_964425585.1 uncultured Aquifex sp.
TGAAGGAAAAATGGAGATGGAGGTTATGGAAGAAAGGGAAGCTGAGCGCTTTGAAAAAGAAATCCCTGAAAAATATGAAAGCTTTGAGCAAGAAAGGAGATATAGGATGGAAGAGTATAAGGAAATGGAAAAGGAAAAAAATAGAGAAAGGAAGTACCGTGAGGAAAGAGAGATAGAATAACACATTAATGAAAAAAACGCTTGCATTTTTACTCTTTTTGGGAATGGTTTTTGGTTTTCAGGACTCAGACCTGGACGGAGTTGACGATAGTGTAGATAGATGTCCGAACACCCCTTTTTTTGCCATAGTTGACCGATACGGTTGTCCTATAAAAGAACTTATTCCTGAAAGAAAAATAAAGTTTTATCTGCGCTTGGGATTTTCCCACTCAAAGGATAAAAACTTTGAAGCAAATAATACAAACATTTCTTTAGCATTTTCTTTAAAGCAATGGTATGCATCTCTTACATCTCGTTATTATACCTACATCAACGGTATAGGTTCCGGATTGGGAAGGACATCCGTTTACGTTAGCTATAGAAAAAGTTTTAAAAAAATTTTTCTCTACCCGGGCATAAGGGTAATTCTACCTACAGCCTCGGATAATATAAGTTCCGATTACACGGATATTGTGCCTTCTCTGTATGCGGACTATTTTTTCGGAAACTCGGATATATTCTTTTACATTGAAAGAAATTTTAAGGGAAATCCCTCATTAAAAGATACATGGAGTTTTTCCGCAGGCTACGGTTATAGCTTTGAAAACTTGTATTCAAGTTTTTCCTTGGACTTTGTAGAATCCTCTTTGAAAAATACCTACGGTACGTATGCGAATATTTTTCTTATTTACGATATAACCGAGCATTTATACCTTACCTTGAATTTCAGTAAGGGTATGGGTGGTAATGCCGTAGACAGAAGTATATCCATAAAGGTCGGAATAAAGTTTTAAGTATGGGTATAAGGTTGCTTCTCGTGGAGGACGATAAACCTCTTGCGATAAGTTTGAAGGAATACCTTGAAGCTTACGGATACGCTGTTGATACCGCTTTTTCTTACGAAGAAGCTATAGAAAAACTTGAGGAAAAATCTTACGATGCCTACATAGTAGATGTAAACCTCGGTGATGGAAACGGTATAAGACTTATAGAGTATTTAAAGCTTTCGGAAGACGATACTCCTGCGGTGATAATAAGTGCTATTACGGATGTCTCTACAATCGCCGAGGGATTCGGTGCCGGAGCGGAAGATTATATAAAGAAACCCTTTTCTCCCGAGGAATTACTCGTAAGACTCAAGGCAAGACTGAAGGAAGAAAAAATAAACTATGGCAAATTAACTTACAAAAGCGGTAGATTTTTTCTGGGGAATGAAGAAATTAGCCTCGGGGAAGTTGAAAGGTGTATTCTACTTAAACTTTTAAGAAACAAAGGGAAAATAGTGTCAAGAGAAACCCTTTACAACTGTATGAAAAATCCTTCACCGGTGGGTCTCAGGGTTATAATCAATACGCTGAGAAAGAAAACAGGGTTAAATATAAGGGCGGTAAAGGGTGCGGGTTACATCCTTGATTAAAAGTTTATTACCTAAAAATAGTTACGAAAAGGAAGCATTCATAAAAGCTTTTTTTTTATTTTTTACGACTACCGAAATACTTTTGGCGGTAATCTTTTTACTGCTGGTAAGAATAGAAATAGACCACAGAAAACACGGTATTTTCTTAGAACTTGTGAACTACTCCTACACTTTTAAGGGAGATAAGTATAAACTTGAACTCGTTGATGTTAATAATTCCATAAACTTCTACAGGTTAATGGAAGGTGAGGAAGGATTATACATAATTATACCTATACCCGGTGTTAAGAAAGAAGCTTTTAAGATTATATATCCGCGGGAAGAGTTCATAAAGGATATTAAAAACATCTTTTTAAACTACATTTCCTTATTCGGTTTATTTTCTTTTGTAAACGTTGTTTTGTCTTTAGGCTTTGCGTTATACACAATGGCTCCCTTGAGAAAGGCGATTGATTTAATAACAAACGTTGCAAAGGATATAGCCCACGATATGAATACACCTATAACCACCCTATTGATTAACTTGAAACTGCTAAAAAATAGATATGACGATGAAAGCATAGGACGTATGGAAAGCGCTGTAAATCGTTTAATTTATCTGAGCAAAAATTTAAACACGTTGACGGAAAAATCAGTTTTCAGATACGAAGAGGTTAACCTAAAAGATATAATTCTTGAAGTTTTAAGTGAGTTCAGGAGTGTTTATCCGGAAGCAAAAGTAAAAACCGAGCTGGAAAACGTGAAACTTCCGGCGGATAGAAACGTTGTAAAAAGAATACTTGATAACGTAATTTCTAATGCCTTTAAGCACAGAAATAAAGATGGAGAGGTTAAGATTATCCTGAAAAAGAATGAGCTCATGATTGAAAACCCTTCAAAACCTATAAAGAATATAGACAGGATTTTTGAAAGGTTTTACAGGGAGTCGGAAAGGGGACTGGGATTAGGACTTTCCGTAGTCAAGAAATTATCCGAAGAACTCGGTTGGCAAGTAAAAGCGGAATATAAGGACGGAAATTTTAAGCTTAAAATACTTTTTCATGGAAGAAAAAGCGATGATAGGGATAGAGGACTTTCTTAAGGTAGATTTAAGAGTGGCGAAAGTTTTGGAAGCGGAAAGAGTAGAAGGCTCCGAAAAACTCCTAAAGCTCCGAGTAAGCCTCGGAGAGGAAGAAAGGACAATTGTTGCAGGGATAGCTAAGTTTTATAAACCGGAAGAAATTATCGGTAAAAAAATCGTAATAGTTGCCAACTTAAAGCCGAGAAAAATATTCGGAATAGAGTCTCAGGGGATGCTACTCGCCGCTTCGGACGGAGAGAACCTATCCCTTATAGTGCCGGATAGAGACGTTAGAGAAGGTGCTAAACTGAGTTGAGATACTTTCGCTTTGAGGAGGAACACCCTTTTTCCCTTATCCTTCCGTTAATAGAGGAAGGGAAGCTTGACCCGTGGGATGTTGATATAGTAGAGCTTGCAAATCTATATCTTGAGGAACTTAAAAAGAGGGAGATTCTTGATTTGAGAATACCCGCAAGGGCTATAGTTGCAGCTTCCTTTTTGCTAAAGAAAAAAATAGAGGTTCTATTTCCGAAGCCGCCGAGAAAACCAAAAAGAAGAAAATACTCCCTCCAAGAAATAGTAGGTATGTTTGAAGAAGAATACAAAGATGTTGAGGAGGAAATAAAAAGTAACGTAAAAAAAATAAAAAGGATAATAAAAAAGAAAAAAAGTTCCGGGAATAAAGATAAAAGAGAAAATAAAGATGATGTTCCGATTCACATTTCAAGGTTTGAAGACGTTCTGAAAGATATCTGGAATTTGTTAAAAACTTTTGATATCGGAACAAGGATAAGTTTCTTAACTTTTCTGAATGAAAAAGATATGGTTCCCCAGTTTATGGCTCTTTTATACCTTGATTATGAAAATAAAATAAGAATCTACCAAGAAAAACCTTACGGGGAGATAGAGATAGAAATCTTAGAAACCTAAAATCTCTATTACCTTTTCAAGCTTAGGCGGAACGGATACGGGTTCTTCACAAACCTTAATAGCGGTATCCGGGTCTTTCAGGCCGTTTCCCGTAAGGGTGCAGGTAATCACCTCACCTCCTTTAAAGAAACCTTCCCGAACGAGCTTTATGAGTCCCGCCACACTTGCGGCAGAAGCGGGTTCGCAAAAAATACCTTCCGTAGAAGCTATAAGTTTATAAGCATAAAGGATTTCACTATCACTTACCGCATCTATCTTCCCGCCGCTTTCCTGAGCCGCTTTAAGTGCGGACTTCCAGCTGTAGGGATTGCCTATTTTTATGGCGGTGGCTATTGTCTGGGGATTTTTTATAGGATATCCCTTGACGATTGGTGCCGCTCCTTCCGCCTGCCATCCCATCATTTTCGGGAGTTTTGTAATTTTCCCTTCTTTGTAGTAGGTTTTAAACCCCTTCCAGTATGCGGTTATATTTCCTGCATTTCCGACAGGTATAAAGTGATAATCGGGAGCATCTCCGAGAACATCGCATATTTCAAATGCAGCGGTTTTCTGACCCTCTATCCTGTAAGGATTTACAGAGTTTACTATCTCAACGGGGAACATTTCCCCTATCTTTCTCACTATAAACAGTGCATCGTCAAAAGTTCCCTGAATTGCCAAAACCTTCGCACCGTATATCATAGCTTGGGAAAGCTTACCTATAGCAACAGCCCCTTTGGGAAGTAGAACGTAGGCTTTCAATCCCGCCCTTGCGGCATACGCCGCCGCGGAGGCTGAGGTGTTTCCCGTGGAGGCGCATATTACAGCTTTCTTTCCGGCTTCCACAGCCTTGGAAATAGCCAATGTCATTCCCCTGTCTTTAAAAGAACCCGTGGGATTTAAACCCTCATACTTGAGATATATCTTTCCTTTAAATCCTATTGCCTTTGCAAGGTTATCCGCTTCTATCAGGGGTGTATTCCCTTCGTGGAGGGTTACTATAGGTGTTTTTTCATCAACGGGTAGATACTTTCTGTAGTGTTTTATGATTCCCTGCCATTTATTCATAGCTCGGACTAAGGATATTATAATTTAAGGCATGCACGAAGTTCTAAGGATTAGAACGACAAAGCACACGAGCATAGTAAACATAACTCATCAGGTTTCGGAGGTTGTAAAGAAGTCAGGGGTAAGCGAGGGGTTATGCGTAGTTTATACTCCCCATACAACAGCTTGCGTGTTTGTCAACGAGGGAGCCGACCCTGATGTTGTTAAAGATATTGTTTACTCACTTGAGAAGTTAATACCTTGGAACGACCCATCTTACGCCCATATGGAGGGAAACTCAGCAGCCCACATAAGGAGTGCGATTATAGGAAACTCAAGGGTTATACCCGTGGTAAACGGAGAACTGGCACTCGGAACGTGGGAGTCCGTGTTTTTAGCAGATTTTGACGGACCCCGTGAGAGAAAGGTCATCGTAGTAGTTATAGGGGAAAAGTCATGACGTTAATAGCGTTTTTGGTATTAATAGGTGTCCTTGTATGGGTTCACGAGTTCGGTCATTTCTTAATGGCAAAACTCTTTAAGGTTAGGGTTGAGATATTTTCTATCGGCTTTGGTCCTCCGATAATAAGGAGAAAGTTGGGGGAAACGGTATACCAGATAGCAGCTGTTCCCTTGGGAGGTTTTGTTAAGCTTTACGGAGAGGAGGAAAACCTGAATGACCCTTATGCCTTTTCATCAAAAAAGCCCTGGCAGAAAATACTTATAGCCTTCGGTGGACCCCTTTTTAACGTTATATTCACCCTATTCGCATTTACCGTTATATTCACCGCGGGTGTGGAAGTTCCAAAATACCTTAAAGAGCCCGTCGTTGTGGGATACGTTGAGAAAAACTCTATAGCTAAAAAAGTGGGAATAAAACCCGGAGACAGGATAATTAAGGTAAACGGATACGAGATAAAAAGCTGGGAAGACCTGAGGGACGCATTTATAAATCTTTCGGTAAAGGGAGTAAAAGAAACGACGCTTCTCGTTGAAAGAAACGGAAAACTTGTAAGGTTCAAAGTTCCCGTTCCCGATGTCACCACAGGTAAAGGAAGACTGGGAATTGCCCCCTACATTCCCCCGGTAGTTGGGAAAGTAAGGGAAGGATCGCCTGCATACCAAATAGGATTAAAGCCCGGAGATGTAATTATTAAGGTAAACGGAGAGGAAATAAAAACGTGGTATGAACTTGTAGAAAAGGTAAGAAAGAGTAAAGGTCCTTTAAGTCTTACCATAAAAAGAGGTAGTGAGATTATAGAAAGGACCGTAGTTCCCGCAATTGACCCCAGAACAAAAACACCCTTTATAGGCATTCAACCGAGAACGGAAACGGTTGTTGAAAAACATTCATTAGGTGAAGCTTTTTCCCTTGCATTATCAAGAACTTATGAACTTACGGTGCTCACCTTTAAAACAATATGGGGACTTATTACCGGAAGTGTTTCCTTCAAAACTTTAGGCGGTCCCATAGCGATAGCCCAGTTTGCCGGTCAGGCAGCAGAGAGCGGTATAATCCCCTTCCTTTCCATGATGGCTTTCATTTCTCTCCAGCTTGCCATATTCAACCTGTTGCCCCTTCCCATACTTGACGGCGGACTTATACTTTTATTTGCCCTTGAGTGGTTGAGGGGAAGACCCCTTCCCGAAAAGTTTAAGGAATACTGGCAAAAAGCGGGACTTGCGATAATACTTACTCTTATGGCTTTTGTTCTCCTTAACGACATTCTCAGAGTTTTGGGAGTAAATTAACCTAACTATGATAAGGAAAGCAACGGTAAAGGACGCTAAGGCGATATATAACCTTCTTACGGATTATGCAAAAAAGGGAGTTTTACTCCCGAGAAGCTTGAACTCCATATACGAGAATATAAGGGACTTCTGGGTTTACGAGAGGGAGGGGAAGGTTATAGGGTGTGTTGCCCTCCATATAATGTGGGAGGATTTGGCGGAAATAAGAAGTCTTGCGGTTAAGGAAGAATACAAGGGGGAAGGCATAGGTTCACAGCTCGTGAAAAAAGCCCTTGAGGAGGCTTGGGAACTCGGTGTAAGCAAAGTGTTTTCGCTTACATACGTAAAGGACTTCTTTATAAAGAAGTTCGGCTTCAGGGAAATAGAAAAGTCAGTTCTTCCCCACAAGGTATGGGGTGAGTGTATAAACTGCGTTAAGTTTCCCAATTGCGACGAGGAAGCTGTGATGGTTGAATTATCAGAGAGTTACATAAAATCCCTAAAAGAGAATCAGGCTCTTAAAATCTGAAACTATGGAAGTTAAGACTCACGTCAAGATAGACAGGAGTTTAAGCGGGGAACCTGTAGAACTGAAAGAAAACTATGCAAAGGTATTATTAAGAACTTCCGAGAAAATGGTATGCGATGAAAAGGGACTAATTCACGGGGGATTTATATTCTCTTGCGGAGATTATGCCGCGATGCTTGCGGTAAACCATCCCAACGTAGTGCTCGCAGGAGCAGATGTAAAGTTCTTAAAACCTGTAAAATTAGGAGATGAGCTCCTTTGTGAGGCAAGGGTAGTTGAAGACAAAGGAAAGAAAAAAACCGTAAAGGTTGAAGGTTTTGTAAATAAGGAAAAGGTTTTTGAAGGCACCTTTTACACGGTTGTCCCGGAAAAACACGTTCTTGAGAGGTAAAGGTATGGAAGTAAAGCCCTTTATATGGAAGGGAGATAAGCTCCTTCTTCTTGACCAGAGAAAATTACCTCATAAAGAGGAATGGCTTGAACTCAAAACCTACAGGGATGTAGCTGAGGCTATAAAAGATATGGCTGTTAGGGGAGCTCCTGCAATCGGTTGCACTGCGGCATACGGCTTTGTTCTCGGTGTAAAGGTGCAAAGGGAAAACCCGAAACTCGTTTATGAAACATTGAAAAACACAAGACCCACGGCGTATAACCTCTTTTGGGCACTTGAAAGGATGATGAAGGCCTTTAATGAAGGTAGGGATATTGAAGAAGAGGCAAGAAGTATAGAAAGGGAAGACTATGAGGCTAACAAGAAGATGGGGGAATACGGGAATGAGCTTATACCGAAAAATGCCAAGATACTTACCCACTGCAACACGGGAGCACTTGCAACCGCGGGCTGGGGAACGGCTCTCGGTGTAATAAGAACCGCTCACTACAGCGGGAAAGACATATTTGTATGGGTTGACGAGACGAGGCCGTATCTTCAAGGTTCAAGACTTACCGCTTGGGAGCTTCTAAAGGAAGGGATACCCCACAAGATAATAACGGATAACACTGCGGGATTCCTTATGAAAAAAGGATTAGTAGACCTCGTAATAGTAGGTGCGGACAGAATAACCGCAGAGGGAGATGTAGCAAACAAGATAGGCACTTACACCTTAGCTGTTCTGTGCAAAGAACACAACATTCCCTTTTACGTCGTAGCTCCGACTTCCACAATTGACCCGAACATAAAAAGCGGGAGTGAGATAATTATAGAAGAGCGTTCACCCGAGGAAGTAAAAAGCTGCGGCGGTTGCATAGTTGCACCCGAAAGTTCCGAGGCTTACCATCTTGCCTTTGACGTGACTCCTTCCGAGCTTATAACCGCAATAATAACGGAAAAGGGTGTATTCAAACCGAAGGAAATAACAAAAGCCCTTCAGTAATTATCTCTTTCCGAATGTTTCTTTAAATCTTTTTTCAAATTCTTCGTAATCTTTACAAACAACGAAAACCTCTTGAACGGAAGTTCCCGCTTTGTAAAGGAGTTTATAGCCCGTTATAGTTCTGTATTTCAAAAAGAGTCCCTTTGAACCCCTCCCTTTGTTCTGCCTTATTATCCTTCCCGGAATTATGCTCTCAACACACTCCCACTTCTCAATTTCTTTCAGATAATCTTCAAGACCCTCAAGGAGATGGTGTTCAACCTTTACCTTTCCTTCGCGGTATTTAAACCTTGCCATCTTCTAACATCTCCTCAAGGGTTATAACCGCACACTCCCCGAGAGCTCTTAAGTTATAGCCTCCCTCAAGTGCAAACAAAACGGGAGCTCCTATCTTTTCAGAACTTTTAAGAATGCTCCTTACAATAAACCTCACCCCTTCGTTTGATACGTTCAAATATGTAAGCGGGTCATCCCTATGGAGGTCATAACCCGCAGATACGAGAACAAAATCCGGCTTGAACCTTTCCATTAATTCGGGAAGAAGCTTACCGTAAACAGGCTTATATTCCTCATCTCCTGCTCCCGCATCCATAGGAACGTTTACCGTATAGCCGTATCCCTTACCCGCTCCTTGTTCATCTGCGCTACCGGTTCCCGGGTAAAAAGGATACTGATGGGTTGAGAAGTAAAAAACCGTATCATCTTCATAAAAGCTTTTCTGGGTTCCGTTTCCGTGGTGAGCGTCAAAATCTATTATAAAAACCCTCTTCAATCCCTTTACCTTTCTAAGGTAATGAGCTGCTATAGCTACGTTGTTAAATATGCAAAACCCCATAGCTTTTGCGTATTCCGCATGGTGTCCCGGAGGCCTCACCGCACAAAAAACCCTTTCAACCTCACCGCTTAAAATCCTGTCAACCCCCTCAAGAACACCACCTGCGGCGTAAAGGGCAACATCGTAAGTGTCGGGTGTTGCGTAGGTATCAGGGTCTAAATATCCACCACCCGATTTACAAAAGTCATGTATCTCCTGTATGTAGTTTTTATCATGGTTGAGAGCTATCTCCTCAACCTTAGCCCTTCTGGGTTTAATTTCTACAAGCTCTTTCCTTATACCCGATTTCTCAATGTGTTCAAGTATTGAGATAAGTCTGTTCTTATTTTCGGGGTGGTCTGGCCAGTCGTGTTTTAGGAAAATCTCATCGTAAACAAAACCTACCTTTTTCATAATAAGTAGTATAATTTACGGAAAATCACAAAGGAAATAAGTATATATTTGCTTATATGGGAGAAAAGAAATCGGATACAAAAGAGAAAATTCTTGAATCCGCCCTGAAGCTTTTCTCTAAAAAAGGCTTTAGGGAAACCACCATAAAGGATATAGCCAAAGATGTAGGTATCACGGAAGGGGCTATTTACAGACACTTCACAAGTAAGGATGAGATAATACAGGAGCTTCTTATGAGTATAACTAAAGAAGTTAGGGAAGTAATTACGGAAGCCCTTTCATCTTCAGATAAGGAAGAGGAAATCCTTGAAAATATCATAAATAGTCTTATAGATTACGCCTTTTCAAAACCCGAATCATTCAGGTTTCTTAACCTCTA
Organism: uncultured Aquifex sp.; assembly: GCA_964425585.1. Lineage (GTDB taxonomy): Bacteria > Aquificota > Aquificia > Aquificales > Aquificaceae > Aquifex. The sequence goes on from CAYRMG010000002.1 coordinate 9,833, forward strand.
TCATCTTTTAAAAGACTCCCCTAAGGTAACAAACCTTCCCGGAGAGCTAATATTAAAGTTCCTGAACAACTTAAAGGCTAAAGGAAAATTGAAAACGTATCCCGAAATAGCCCTCGCTATGATAACGGGAAGCATTGAGAGGATTTTTATATTTAAAGAAAGAAAGTTTATAAGGTATAAAACCTCGGAGATAAAAAGGGAGCTCACCCATGCGTTGAAGAAGGCTTTACTTTGAGAATCTTTGTTATTAAATTTAAATATGACAAATTTGTCATATGGAGGAAAAAGATGATACCCAAAGTCTACGTGGGATATGAGTGGTTCGGTGCTGAGAAAATCCTTTCCGAGTATCAGATTCCTTCCGATTGCGGTGCTCAGGTTTTATTTTTGGGCATTCCCAGGAGTGCTCCCGAAGACGGAGATATAAAAGCCCTTGAATATGAAGCTTACCCCGAAATGGCAATAAGGGAGATGGAAAAGATACGAAGGGAAACCATAGAAAAGTTCGGTGTAAAGGAGGTTTTTATTCACCACAGATTGGGAAAGGTTGCGGTAGGAGAACCTTCCTTCTTAGTTCTTGCGGTAGGAGGACACAGGGAGGAGACATTCAAAGCCTGCAGGTATGCGGTTGATGAAACCAAGAGGCGTGTTCCTATATGGAAAAAGGAGATATTCAAGGACGGTAAAAGCGAATGGGTTTTAGGAGAGAAGAAAGATGTTAAGGGATAAACTCGGCAGACCTTTGCGGGTTTTGCGAATATCATTAACGGATAGATGTAACCTCAGATGTGGTTTCTGTATGCCCCCCGACAGAACTTACAAATTTACCGATAACCTTATGACTCCTGAAGAAATAGAGAAGATTGTAAAGGTTTTTGCAAAACTGGGGGTCAAGAAGGTAAGACTCACGGGCGGAGAACCTTTACTTAGGAAGGATATCGTAGAAATAATAGAAAAAATAAAAAAAATAGAAGGTATAGAGGATATAGCTCTCACGACCAATGGAATTTTCCTCAAAAATAAGTTAAGGGAGTTGAAAAGTGCGGGACTAAAAAGGATAACGGTAAGCGTTCATGCCCTTGACCAGGATATAAACAGAAAAATAACAAACAGAAATGTAAATCTCAAAGAGGTTCTTGAAGCCGTTGATTTGGCAAAATCATTCGGTTTTAAAGTAAAAGTAAACAGCGTAATAATAAGGGGAGTAAACGATAACCAGATAATCCCCCTTGCTTCTTACTTTAAGGAAAGGAATATAACCATAAGGTTTATTGAGTATATGGATGTGGGAACCCTAAACGGGTGGGATTACGGTAAGGTTTTTACCGCCGAGGAAATACTAAAAGAGATGTCCAAACACTTTAGTTTTAGACCTATTCCCAAAAAACCGAATGAAACCGCCTTAAGGTTTATTTACGATGACGGGGGTGAGTTCGGGATAATAGCTTCCGTGACAAAGCCCTTTTGCAGGGGCTGTGACAGAATTAGGCTTTCCGCGGACGGGAAGATTTACACCTGTTTGTTTGCAGAAAAAGGATATGATATTAGGCATTTTGAAGACCCTGAAAAACTTATAAAGGAAATATGGAAAAAGAGAGAAGACAGATACTCGGAACTCAGAAAGGAGGCAAGAAAACGTAAAAAGGTAGAGATGTTCAAAGTAGGGGGTTAACACTTTCTCAAACCGTTCAGGATTATCTTCTTAACGGTTTCTGGATCCTTTATCAGCTTCCCCTTTCTTCCCTTTAAAAACCACTGAAAAGCCTTTGCCTGCATAAATCCGATTAATGAAAAAGCAACCTCATCAATATCTATATCTTCCCTGAATTCTCCCTTTTCTATACCTTCCTTTAAAACTTCCTTTAGAATGCTCGCATACTCCTCAAGAAAAATCTGAATTCTCCTTTTTATACTCCTTTTATCGCTCCGTGAAAACTCAAAGCATATTACAGGAATTATTCCTTTCGTTTTCTCAAGAAGCTCCATATGTCCCTCAAGAATTTTCTCAACCTTTTCGGTGGGTGTTTTGCCGATGTTCACAGCTTCCTTTGTTCTTAGGATACATTCATTTGTGTAACGCCTTATTATTTCTTCCGCTATCTCATCCATTGAAGAGAAGTGTTTAAAGATAGCTGCATCGCTTATTCCTATTCTCTGAGCCAGATTTTTGGCGGTAAATTTTCTCAAACCCTCTTGAGCTATTATTTCCGCACCTACCTTTAGTATCTTGTCCCTTGTCTTTACCATAGGAATAATATTAACTAAAAACTCAGGAAATTAAATATTTACTAACTTACTTTAGCTATAAGAAAAAATAATAAAAAGGAAAAAGGAAAAAGGGAAACTAACACCTGCTTCCAGGAGCACCTTGGCAATCTTTACAAAGTTCTATCGGATGAACTTTTAGGAATATTTCAAGTGCTTTTTCTTCAAAAGAAGGAGCTATGTTTCCGTTTCTTACCTTCCATAGGAAGTATTTTTCAAAAGCGGTTTTGAACCAGTGAGCCCACTTACCTTTCTTTGATATTACCCTTTCCCTGGGAGGGATTACCGGGTCCGCAAAGAAGAATCCTGCATCCTCACCGAAGTCCGCTATACATATTGCGGAAAGTCTGGGTGCGAATCTGTCGGGATTATTTCTTATGTCGTTCACTATGTTGTGAGCTACAGCCATAGCCATTTGTTCAATCATCATTCCCGTTTTAGGTCCCCCGGTAGGTATGGGAGTTTTTTCTATGGGGGGTATTGCCGTTACAACTCCTACACCGAATATGTTCTTATATGTAGGATTCTGGAAGCACCTGTTTACTATAACCATCTTGTTTGCGGGGTTTGCCACTTTATCACCTGCGGAGGCTACAACTTCGGGACCTTGGAATCTGGGCATGAACATTGTAAAGCTTGCGGGAACCTCATGCGTATTTCCGTTCAAATCTTCATATATAACCTTGTTAGGCTCTATTGCCTTAACCGAAACGTTAGCAATCCAGTTTATATTCCTTTCTGCAAACAGGTCTTCCACGAATCTCCTGGAAGGTCCTATTCCGCCCACACCGAAGTGTCCTATATACGGCTCTGAGGTTATAAAGGTTATGGGAACTTTATACCTTATTCCTCTCTTCTTTAATTCATAGTGAAGCATCAGAGCAAATTCGTAAGCGGGTCCGAAACAACTAACTCCGGGGATAGCACCTATTACAACGGGTCCCGGATTTGCATAAAGTTCCTGTAATTTCTTTTGGGTTTCAAGAGCGTGTTCCGCGGTGCAGATGGAGGTTGAGTTTTCTTCCTGACCTTCCGCTCCGAAAACGAGCTTGGGTCCCGTAGCTATAACGAGGTAATCGTATTCTATCTTCTTACCCGATTGGGTTGTCACTTCGTTTCTGTCAGGGTCTATGCTTTCCGCCTTTTCGTTTATAAACTCAATGTTGAACTTGGGAAGAAGGGGTGCGAGGGGTATAGATATATCCTCAAACCTTCTCCATCCCATAGCGAGGTGGGGAAATGCGGGAGTAAATCCGAAATAGGGTCTGTCCGAGATTAAGGTAATCCTTAAATCGGGCATAAGATTCCTGAGGTTGTAAGCGGTTGCTATACCTCCTATTCCTCCTCCTATTATTACAACGTGCTTTGCCATACTTCCGACCTCCATTTGTTAATGCTAACCTACAAACATACTATTATAAGTTGTGAAAAAGTTATAAACGCTTCTTATTATTAACTTTTTTTAATATTTCTATTAGCTCTACTTATAACCACCGAAAATGGGAGTTTCCAAAATATTTAGAAGGCCTATAAAATTGAGGAGGTGAAAGAATGGCGAACGTTGAAGGTGCTCATCACCACCATGAGGAAGTAAGCGTATGGCCTTTCGTAATCGGTATAGGTATGCTTCTGACACCTATTTCCCTTACTGCCTACTTTGCATGGCAAAACCAGATGGCAGGACTCATAACGGGAGGACTCGCACTTCTATTTATCCTGCTCGGAGCTGCGGGATGGGCTAATGAACACTTTTCCAAGGACCCCGAATACGGACTCGGTGCAATGGGAACATACTTCTTCATAATTACGGAAGCGGTTATATTCGGAACAATGTTTGCGGCTTACTACACCGCAAGGGTAGGACATGCACAAGAATGGGCTAACTGGGTTCCCGAAGGTATAAGCTTACCTATGGCCGGATTGTTAACCCTCATTCTTTGGGCATCAAGTTATACGATATGGAGAGCTGAGGAAGTTCTTGAAAATGAAGGAAGCAGAGGGAAAGCACTGAAGTGGGTGTTTGCAACTTTTATCCTCGGTGCACTTTTCGTAGTGCTCCACGTTAATGAATGGATGCACCTTTGGCATGAAGGTTTTACATTAAGTTCTAATATGTATGGAACCGGATTTTACGCACTTACGGGACTTCACACTTCCCACGTTCTACTCGGACTTTTAATGCACCTCTACAGCATGTGGCTCCTTGCAACGGGTAAACTTTCTCAGCAAAGGCCTACCGTTCTGAGGGCAACATCCGCATACTGGCACTTTGTTGATTTCATGTGGTTGCTTGTAGCAGGTTCCGTGTATGTTATAGGAACCTTGGGGATATAAGATGAGGTTGCTTTTGGTTTTTTCTCTCTTATTATCTTTTGTCTTCGCAAACGTAATGGGAACTTCGGGACAAGCTTTTGAAAACGATGATATGTTTAATCCCGAACTCTTGAAAATAGACGAAAAAAAGTATTTAGGTAATTTTGTTCCGAACGTAGACATTATCCTTGAAAACGGAAAAAAGGAAAAGTTATACAACCTGATAAAGGGAAAACCTACCATCCTTCTTCTTTCTTACTACACATGTCAGGGAACGTGTCCCGTAAGGGTGGATAATCTCAATAAGCTTATAAAGGAAACGGGACTAAAGGCGAGAGATTTTCTCGTTCTTAATGTTTCCTTTGATGAAAGGGATAATTTAGAAACCCTTAAAAAGTTCAAGAAAATTCACGGACCTTTTACAAAACAGTGGGTCTTCGGTCTTATAGACAAGAAGTATATACATAAACTTACAGATTCGGTAGGTTTCAAGTTTTTCTTCGTGGAGAGGGATAAGACCTTTGTTCACCCAAACGTTTACATATTCCTCTCACCGGAAGGTAGGATAACAAGATACCTATACGGTGTAAAACCTTCCGAAAGGGATGTAAGGATAGCTTTGGCGGAAAGCACCCAGAATAAGATATCCCTTAACTCCGTAGTGGATTTAGCATTACTTGTCTGCTTTACTTACGACCCATCAAGGAGCAGATACGTTATAAACCCGACTTTACTCTTCGGAGGAATAGGTTTTTCCGCATTATTTGCGGTTGTTTCGGCCGGTTTGTTGCTTAATAAATTAAGGTCTAAGGAGGTGTAAGCGATGGATGCTGCTTTCTTACCTTATAAGTGGTGGTCCGAAGCTGTTACGGTCTGGTTTATAGTTGCGGTAATTATTTACCTGATAGTTGCTATTCCGGGACTTTACTTCATCTACAAGTATCGCTACAAGCCCGGAGAAAGAGAGATAGGAGACCATGACTTTGAAAGTCATACGGGACTTGAAGCTCTCCTCACAATAATTCCCTTGCTTACAGTCATATTCCTTGCAACTTACTCGTTTACGATATTCAGGAAAATAAGAACCGTTCCCGACGGAGCTATGACAATAAAGGTAACGGCATTCATGTGGGGATGGCAATTTGATTATCTTGATGAGAACGGAAAAGTGGTCAAAACGGTTGTTACGGGATATCATGCAAACGATTACAAGCTTCAGGAGTTTGAAAAGCCCGTAATTCCTGCGGGTAAGCCTATAAGGGTTCTCCTTACATCAATGGATGTAATACACTCCTTCTTCGTAAAGCCTATAAGAATAACGGAAGACGCTGTCCCCGGAAGGACTACCTACTTATGGTTCCAAATCAATGAACCCGGTGAATACTGGGTTTTCTGCAGGGAATACTGCGGAACGGGACACTCCCATATGTTTACGAAACTTAAAGTTGTTCCTCCTGACCAATTTACAGCTTGGCTCTATGGAAAAAATAATGCTGTTGCTATAAAATCTGAAAATTAAGGAGGTAGTGCAATGAGGGAAGCGATTCATGTAGAGAAGCCATATTTCTTAGGAACTTTAAGGGAGTGGATATTTACAACAGACCACAAGAAGATAGGTATTCTTTATTTCGTTACCAGCTTTGTAGTGTTCCTAATAGCAGGAGTCTTCGGACTCCTGGTAAGGCTTGAACAAGCCGTGCCCGGAATGCAAATACTTGATTTCAAAACTTATAACTACTTACTTACGGGGCACGGAGTTGGAATGCTCTTCTGGTGGGCAATAGCAGCCCACATAGGTGGATTCGGAAACTTCCTCCTTCCCCTAATGATAGGAGCGAAAGACGTTGCATTCCCGAGGCTAAATGCTCTTAGCTGGTGGGCATTCTTTGCGGCAAACGTTTTATTCCTAATGACTCTAATACCCGGAAACCACATAATGACCATGTGGACCGGATATCCACCTTTTTCACTTAATAACGATGCCGGTGTTACAGCTTTATACGTATTCGTAATACACCTCCTCGGAGCATCTTCAATAGCTACCGCTGTAAACTTCCTCGTTACCTACATTACGATGAGAGCTCCCGGAGTTACCTTCTTTAAGACAAACCTCTTCGTTCACACTCTAATAGCTGCAAACGTTATACAACTCGTGGGTGTTCCTTCTCTCGCAGGCGCAGTTACGATGCTCTTCCTTGACAAGTATCTCGGAACGAACTTCTTCAATCCTGCAAAGGGTGGAGACCCGCTTATATACCAAAATATCTTCTGGTTCTACTCTCACCCTGTTGTTTACGTCCAAGTTCTTCCGGTATTCGGATTCTATTCCGAAATAGTTCCCGTTTTTGCAAGGAGACCCCTGTTCGGATATCACTCAATGATTTTTGCGGTATGGGGGATTACAGCGGTAAGCTTCTTCCTATGGGTTCACCATATGTTTGTATCAGGAGTTCCCAACTGGGTAAGAGTTCTCTTCTCCTACACCACACTGCTTATAGCTGTTCCCACGGGAATAAAGATATTCAACTGGATGCTCACCCTCTATAAAGGAGCTATTCACTTCAGGTCTCAAATGCTTTACGCACTCGGCGGTATATTCATGTTCCTCATAGGTGGTCTTACGGGACTACCGCTTGGAATGGTAGCAATAGACCTCGGTCTTTCCGACTCGCTGTTCGTAGTTGGACACTTCCACTACGTTCTCGGAATGGCTATAACCCTCGGAATACTCGGAGCCGTAATACACTGGTTCCCCCTTGCTACGGGTAAGCTATATCCCGAAAATATAGGAAGACTCAGCTTCTGGCTCATATTTGCCGGAGCTAATATCTTCTACTTCCTCCAAATGGTTGTAGGTATACTCGGAAATCCCAGAAGATACCCTGATTATCCCCCCATCCCCGAATGGACAACCCTTCACGTAATTCAGACCATAGGAGCCCTCATACTCGGTGTGGGTGTAATTATCTTCACATACGGAGTGATAAAGGGATTAATGAGCGGAGAAAAAGCTCCCGAAAATCCTTGGAAATCTCCTTCTCTTGAGTGGAAGGTTGGTGTTCCTGCAAGGGCACATGGTCACGGAGACCATCCTCCCAAGGTAGAACCCGACTGGCACCCCTACAGATACGATAAAGAAGAGATACTCCGTTAATTTTCCCTCTCCTTTTCTTCTTTTATTTTTTCTTTAATTTATTTTATTACTTTTTCATCATTTTATTAATTTTATTGTAATCTGATTTAAAACATAAAGTATATTTTCAGCTTGAGAATCAAGCGGAATAGCAATATAAGTGAGTAAGCACTACTTGACAATACAGGTTTTGGGTCTGAAAATTTATTAATGTAGCTATAAAAATTTACGGAGGTGTGAAAAATGAATGAAAAACATGAAGACTTTTTCCCAACAGGGGCGATTTACTTTTTCCTTTTTATGGTTGCCTTTTACGCTTTTCTTTGGTTCCTAGCCTATTCCGTATTACTTGAAAGGGGGTAGGAGTTATGGATAAGGCTGAGAAAACGGGATTAACGCTTGCGATAATACTTCTGCTTACATTCTTTAGTTTGATTGTTTACGCTGCAAAAGGTTTAAAAATTGACGTTCCTACCTGTGTGACAAACGTTGAACCTTTTCAAGAAGGAAAACTAATAAAGCACGGGGACAAAAGGTATGAGCTTCACATTCTTGCAAGGATGTGGTTCTTTGACTTCAACAAAGGAGCCACGGAAGTAAAAATACCTGCAGGGTCAACCGTTGATATCTTCGTAACTTCAAAGGATGTTGTTCACGGTGTTCACATTCAAGGAACGAACTTCAACGTTATGGCCATTCCGGGAACCGTCGGATATATGAGGGTTAAATTTGAACACCCCGGAGTTTACCACGTTGTTTGCCATGAATTTTGCGGTGTTGGACACCACGCAATGCAAGGAAAAATAATTGTTGAATAAAAAAGGAGGTGAAAAAATGCAGGTGAGCGGAGCCATCAGATTTATAATTCTCACGGAGGTTATTTTTCCTATTTTACTCCTTACCTTCGGAATTTACCACGGTGTAATGCAGGTTCTCTACAGAGCGGGCATAATAAAGGCTGAAAGTTTCTTAGGTATTGATTACTATCAAGGATTAACACTCCACGGCGTTATAAACGTAATCGTTTTTACAACCATATTCATAGTCGGGTTTTCAAACGCAATAGTTATGTATACCCTTAAAAAACCCCTCAGGGAAAAGGTTCAATGGATAGCCCTCGGAATGATGGTTTTGGGAACGCTTATGGCGGCATGGGCTATGTTTACCGGAAGGGCTACCGTTCTATACACCTTCTATCCTCCCTTAATAGCTCATTGGACTTTCTATCTCGGGGCGGTTTTATTGGTTCTCGGTTCGCTTGTTCCCTTCTTCTTTGACTGGATACCTTCCGCCATAGAGTGGAAGAAAGAAAACCCGAGCCAAAAGCTTCCCCTCGCGGTTTTCGGAACCTTTGTTAATTTCATCTTGTGGACCATAATGATTATTCCCGTAGCGGTTGAAATCCTGTTCCAGCTCCTCCCCCTTTCTCTCGGATGGGTGGATGAGATAAATCCTCTACTTGCAAGAACCCTATTCTGGTTCTTCGGACACCCTGTAGTTTACTTCTGGCTCCTTCCCGCATACGTGGCACTTTATACAATTCTCCCTAAGATAGTTTCCGAAAAAGGGAAACTCTACTCCGACCCTGCGGCAAGACTTGCATTTATACTCTTCCTCCTGTTCTCCTTGCCCGTAGGGCTTCACCACCAGTTTACCGACCCCGGTATAACAAATACATGGAAGCTTATACATTCTCTGTTTACCTTTGGAGTTGCTCTTCCCAGCATGATTACCGCGTTTACGGTTGCAGCATCCCTTGAATATTCCGTAAAGGCGGAACACCCTGAACTTAAGAATTCTAAATTCTACTGGTGGACCTTCCTACCTTACATGAGGCTTGAAGGAAATAAATGGATGTTCTCTTACTTCTTTGCAGGACTTGTTCTCTTCTTCATAGGCGGTATCACCGGTATAGTTAACGCTTCCTATAACGTAAACCTTGCGGTTCACAATACCGCATATGTTCCCGGGCACTTCCACACGACCGTGGGAGGACTTGTTCTTCTGGTATTCTTTGCACTTGCACTTTATATGGTTTCCAAACTCAGGGGAACGGATGTTAAGTTTAAAGGTCTTGCGGTTCTCGCACCCTATTTCTGGATGCAGGGAATGTTTATGTTCTCATACGCTATGATGGTAGGGGGAATTCTTGAAGGATTTCCCAGAAGAACAAATGCGGGGCTTACTTACCTTAACCCCGATTCTCCCCTTTACAGACCAGAGTGGGTAGGATATGCTCAACTCTCCGTTGTTGGAGGTGTTCTACTCGCCATAGGATTTATATTCTTCTTCATATCCCTTATAGGCACACTCCTTGCCCCCAAGGTAAGGGAAAGCACACTTGAGTTCCCGATAGCGGAAGCTTACCACGATGAAAATGTTCCCGTTCTTAACAATCTCAAGACATGGACCGTTGCCGCCATAATACTCGCGGTTCTGTCCTATATCCCGCCACTATACGATGCATCGGTGAGAGGAGTGTTCTTCAACTCTCCCGCATATAACGAGAAGTTCCCCATGCCCTTAAACCAACTCCAAGGAGCCAAAAATAAGGAAGAAAAGAAAGAAGTTTCTAAAACGGAAAAGGAGGTTGCAAAGAAGTGATTCTCTCCTTTCTTTTCCTCTTCATTACCCTTTTATTCGCCCAATCGGGTAGCACAGGCATTCCCCCCAACGAATCAAAGACGTTGGATACATACATTCCCGGAGATATAAAGCTTGTTGATTCTTTCGGTAATGAATTTCAGCTCAAAGATTTAAAGGGAAAACCCATAATAATAAGCCCGATATATACAAAGTGCAGAGCTTCATGTCCTCTTATAACGAAAAGCTTGCTTAAGGTTATTCCGAAAGCAGGGAAACCCGGAAGGGATTTCTGGGTTGTCACCCTTACCTTTGACCCGAAGGATACCGTTAAAGATATTGAAAAGTTCAGGGAAAAATACGGTATAGACGGAAAAGGCTGGAAAGTTGTAAAGGCGAAAACTTCCGAGGATTTGTTCAGGCTACTTGATGCCATAGACTTCAGGTTTATGACCGCAGGAGACCAGTTTATTCATCCGAATTTAATAGTTGTATTATCTCCGGAACTTCAGATAAAGGACTACCTATACGGGGTTAACTACAACTATCTTGAGCTTATGAATGCACTCAGATTGGCAAGGGGTGAACTTGCACTTCCCGAGAAGTTCAGATCCTACCTTTTTATAGTCGGAATGGTAGGTTTTGCGGGAACAAGCGTTTACCTTCTTTATCTGATAAATAGGATTCTTCAAAAGAGGAAAAAGACGGCGTAAATGATGCCTATAAATATTCTGTAAATACCGAAAATCCAAAGACCGTGTTTCTTTAGATAGGAAAGGAAGAGCTTGACAACAATTAGAGCTGTTATAAACGAAGTTATAAAGCCTATCCCCAGAATTCCCCACTCATCTCTTTCAAAACTTCCCCCGCTCTTTATAAGGTCGTAAGCCGTAGCCACAAGCATAGTGGGAACGGCAAGCATGAAGGAGAATTCCGCAGCTTTTTGCCTTGTAAGGCCTGCTAATAATCCCCCTGCTATGGTTGCACCTGAACGGGAAACTCCGGGAATTACCGCAATACTCTGAAAAAGTCCTATTATAAAAGCTTTCAATAGAGGAAGCTTTCTTATATCGTCTATATGTTCTCTTGCATCATAATACCTGTCAAGGAGAATAAGGATAATTCCCCCGAGAATTAACGTAGAAACGACAACTTTATCATTACCTATAAGGTATCCCTTTATGAGCTTGTAAAGCAGAAAACCCACCGCACCCGTAGGTATGAATGCAACTATAATCCTTTTCCACGTTTCTATGTCCTTTATGAATCTCTCAAGGTAAAGGAATACAACCGCGAGAATTGAACCGAGTTGAATGGATATTTCAAAGCTCTTAACAAAATCTGTATGTTTTATACCGAGAATGTGGGCGGTAAGTATAAGGTGTCCTGTTGATGAAACGGGTAGGAACTCCGTAAGTCCCTCAACAATTCCCAAAACCGCAGCTTGCCACTCCTTCATATCTCCTCCGGTTTTATTTTTCCCTCGTATATTGCTTTCCCTACCACAACACCCTCAACAATTCCGTAAAGTCTTCTTATATCTTCAATTGAAGAAACACCCCCGGAAGCCAGAAGCGGGTTCTTTAAAACCTTTTTAATCTCCCTGTAGGGTTTCACATCAACGCCTTCAAGGCTTCCGTCTCTTTCTATGACTGTGTATAGATAGCCCCAAATAGGATACCCTTCATACTTCCTTGCAAACTCCTCAGGCGTTAAGGAAACTTCCTCCTTCCAGCCTCCTATTGCCACTTTTCCCCCTTTTGAGTCTATGGCGAGTATAACCCTCTTGGGGAATTTTCCCAGTATTTTCTCAAACTCAAGGGGATTTTTGTAAGCAAGTGTTCCGATAACCACGTAGTTTATACCCTCCTCAAAGAGTATTTTCGCACTTTCGTAATCCCTTATACCGCCTCCTACTTCAATCTCACCGGAAAAGACCTTACGGATTTCCCTTACAGTTTCCAGGTTTTTAAGCTTTCCCTCCTTTGCACCTTCAAGGTCAACCACGTGAATTCTTTTAAATCCGAGTTCTTCAAACTTTTTTGCGAGCTCGGTAGGGTTCTCCGAGTAAACTTTAACCTTTGAGAAATCACCCTTATAGAGTCTTACAGCTTTTCCCTCCATAATATCAATGGCGGGAATTACAAAGTTCTTTAGACTCAAATAACTACCTCCTCCATGGGCATTACGGGTCCTTCTATACAGACCCTCTTAAATGTTCCTCCCGCTGTTTTCACAACGCAACCGAGACAAACACCCCACCCGCACGCCATCCTTTCCTCAAGAGAGAAGTAAACTTTATGTCCTGTTCTCATACGCTTTATGGTTTTTAACATGGGTTTCGGACCGCATGCGTGAACAACCCAGTCCTTAGGAAATTCCCTTAAAATCTCCGTCACGTATCCCTTTTTTCCGAAGCTTCCGTCATCCGTAAATACTTCATAAGGAATTTCTTCCCTTTCAAGCCACTCAATCATACCGATGTGTTCCTTATTCCTCCCCCCGTATGCTATGAATACCTTTTTCCCCATATCCCTGAGTTTTTTCGCAAGGAGTGTTAAACCGGCAAGCCCGACACCACCACCTACCAGTAAGTGCTTGTCCCCTTCAAAGTTAAAAAGCCTCTTTCCCAAGGGGAGGAGAACGCGGATTTTTTCTCCTACCTTTCTTTTACTGAGGAGTGCGGTTCCCTTTCCGAAAACCTCGTAATAAAAAATTAATCTGTGTTCATCTATATCCGCAACAGCGAGAGCCCTTCTTCCCATCGGGTCATATGTGTCCGATGGCTTTATCATCGCAAAATGTCCCGGTTGTATCTTCTCTATTATCTTGTCGGGAACCCTTATAACGAGTTTATACAGTCTTCCCGATATGTATGTGTTTTCAAGTATTTCCGTGTAGAGGTCTTCAGCAAATCCCATATTCACTTAAATTTTAACGGTAAAACCTATTAAAATACTGTTTTAAAATAATTCCCAAGGAGGCAAAAAGATGGACCTATACGAGTATGAGGCTTACGATAAGATTTTTAAGAAATACGGAATACCGACTCCTAAGTATATGTTTGTTGAGCACGTAACGGATGATGTTGTTGAGTTTGTCAATCAACTCGGTGAGTGTGTTGTAAAATCCCAAGTTCTCGTTGGAAAGAGGGGAAAGGCCGGAGCGGTAAGGGTATGTTCCTCCCCCGATGAAGCCCTTGAGGAAATAGAAACGCTTCTCAGGATGCCCGTTTATGGAGAGATGCCCGTAGGTGTTCTGGTTGTTGAGAAGGCAAACATAGTTAAGGAACTCTACGCTTCTATTATGTATTCTACCGATTACAGGGCACCGGTTCTGACGTTGAGCCTTGAGGGTGGAATGGATATAGAGGAAGTTCCGCCGGAAAAGGTAAAAACCTGGCCAATAAATCCCCTGAAGGGACTCTATCCCCATATGGTTCGTAATTACCTCCTTGAGCTCGGATTTCCCCACGAGTATATGTCTGTTCTCAGAAAACTTTCGGAAGTTATAGCAAGGATGTGGGAAGCCTTCTGGGGGGCGGAAGCCAGACTTCTTGAGATAAATCCCCTCGCGATAGTTGATAAGGGCGGAAAGCTGGATGTTATGGCATTGGATGCGGTCACCAAGATAGACGATGATGCATCCATACCTCCCGCAAAGATTTACGGTGTTAGGAGTGCCATGAAGAGACCTCCTACGGAAAGGGAAATAGCCGCGGCGGAAATTGATAAGGATGACCACAGAGGTAAAGCGGGTTCATACGTTGAGCTTGACGGCGATATAGCCATGATGACATTCGGAGGAGGAGGTTCAACGGTTACAATAGAAACCTGCTACGAACTCGGACTAAAGCCTGCAAACCTCACGGATATAGGCGGTAATCCTCCCGCCGAAAAAATGTATAAGATAACGAGAATAATACTTTCAAAACCCGGAATAAGGGCGGTTCTTATAGCAGGCGGAACAGCGAACAACACGAGAATAGATGTAACTTTAGGTGAAGGTGTTGCGAACGCACTCAGAGACCTCAAGAAAGAAGGAAAACTTGACCCCAACTGGATTTTTGTAGTAAGGAGAAACGGACCCGAAGCGGAAAAAGGGTTGAGAATGCTCTATGAAGCCTTCAAGGAGTGCGGAATAAAGGGAGAAATATACGATTCCGCTCTTCCTTTGACCGAAGCTCCCGTAAGACTCAAGGAGCTCTTAGATAAATGTCAGTCTAAGTCTTTAGAGGAGCAGGAACAGGTCAAAGAAGGTCATACCTTCACCGACGAGCAGGCTTCTGACCTCGGTATGTAATTTTTTCTCTTTCCTTTTATGAAATTTCTTTTAATCCAGAGAAGGGCTTTAGGTGATGCTCTTTATACTTCTCTCGTTTCCGACGTTTTAAAGAAGGAATTTCCCGATGCGAAAATATACCTTCTTACTTTAGAGCCTCTTTGCGAACTTATTGAAAATTTACCCATTGACCGATGTATAGCCTATAAATCGCTCGTAGATGCAGTAAAAAGAATAAGGAAGATTAAGCCCGATGTAGTTCTTGACTATGAAGCTACATTTAAAACGTATCCCCTTGTAATTCTTTCCGGTGCAAAGAAGCGAATAGCTTTTTACAAAAAGAAAAGGGAAAAGCTTTTATATCCTATATATACTGATTTGATTGACTACATAGACTACGGATTTACATTTTGGGATAGATTGAGGTTATTAAAGGCCTTAGAAGTGGATTATGAAAGGTATATAAAGAAAAGGTATCTGCCGAAAGTTTTCCCGAAAGGGTCTAAAAAGGAAAAGTATATTGTTATTACTCCGAAAGGTAAACTTAAGGGAAAAACGATATCCCCGGAGCGTGTGAAGGTTTTGTTTGATAAGCTTACAGATTTTTATGAGGTTAAAGTTTGTGTTGAACCAAAAGAAAAAGAATACACGGAACATCTGAAGTCTTTGGGTATTCCTGTTTTGAATCTTAATATGAGAGAGTTTAAGGAGCTGTTATCACGTTCCAAGGGGCTTATAACCGTTGAAGCTTTTCCGTATCATCTTGCATTGTTGCTTGGAATAAAATCCTTGGTTGTTCTCCAATCAACGGGTCCGTTCGTAAAGGAAACATTCGGATTGATAAGGTATCATAGACCTCCCCTTGATTGTTTAGAATGCCATAAGAAAGTATGTCCGAAAGGAACGTATGAGTGCACCTTTACCATCGGTGAAAATAAGCTTATAAGGGAAGCCCTTGAATTCTTCAGCTCTTAATATCGGAACAGTAAAGCTTCCTGAGAAGAACGGTTGCGTAGCTTCCCGGGGGTAGGGTAAAGGATAGTTTCATACTTTTTCCCTTATCCTCCAAGACTTTCAGTTCCTTCGGTTTAAAAAAGGCTTTTCTCACTCCATCGGAAAATAACTTTATCCCTATCCTTTCCGCCATTAGCGTCTTCGGAGTTATCCCTTCCTCCTGAAGAACTTCCCTTATAATGAGCTCTACTTTTTTGTTCTGAGGGGGATAATCCACTCCCAAGTAGGGAATCTCAAGGTCTTTTATTTCTTCCCATACTTTTTGATTCATCTCGTTAAAAAAGGCGAGTTCCCACTTCAAAAATGGAGTTTTACAGTGTTTCAAATAGCGGACTACAAAAGTATAAAGATACCTGTTCCACAGATAGCTCTGGTATGCAAAGACAAACATAAGCCTTACATTTTTCGGGAGAACCATAAAGGCGTTCTTAAAACTCTCCCCCCTCCTCAGGGCTTTCACCACTTCTACTTCCGGTTCTGAACCCTTCGGCATAAGTTTGAGGAAAGTATCCCAGTCTCTCCAGGCTTTCCTTAACATCTTTTTCAGTCTCTTATCCCTCAGGGATGTGAGATACTCCTTCATAGCCTCCTCATATTGGTGTCTTAGAAGATACTTTATAACGAAATCATCCGCGTGTTTTACGGAGCCGAATCTCTGTTCCCCGAAGTAATTTTCACAACCGTATTCCTTCACAAGTTCAAACATATTTTCAAAAATTCTTTTATGTTTCTTCGTAATCCCTTTTATTTTTATTTCAAAGTAATTTCCCTCAATATCTCCGAGGTGAAGGGGCTGGTCGGAAAACCCGAGGAACTTAAGGGATACACCCTCATCTTCGTAATTTTTCATCTTTTCAAGAGTTTTATCGCTAAGGTTCTCAATCGCTATATACTGCTCCGTTAATGCCTTTTTATCCTTAAGTCCTGCAAAGCTTATGTTCTTTAAGGGAATTCCGAACTTTCTTGATATCTTTCTGAGGGCTTCTATCGTTGTTTTGTTTACCTTCCTGAGAATAAAGTAAGCATACCTACCCTTTTCGCTTAGTTCAAGACTCTTTATCTCTTTTACGTAAAAGTCCTCCGGATTTTCCTTAATCCTTATCTCCATCTTTAGGATAATTATCTTATGGACGAAAAGAGGATAATGGCTCAGGTATTTTCAAACGTTGCAAAAATTTACGACATATTTCTCTCGGGCATTACCTTAGGGGGTATACACAGGTGGCAAGAAAGGTTAATAAAGCTTATGGGAGAAACAGGGTCTTGGCTTGATGTCGGAACTGGAACGGGTGAAATACTCTTAAAGCTAAAAAACTCAAAGCTGAAGGTAGGTATAGATATAGCTTTTGGAATGCTAAAAAGAGCAAAGGAAAAGTGCGGAGATTGTTATCTTATTTTAGCGGACGGGGAGAATATGCCTTTTAAGAACGAAAGTTTTGACAGAGTTTCCCTTTCCCTTGTTTTTAGACATCTTCCCAGTCAAGAAAGCTTTCTGAAAGAAGCGGGAAGGGTTATGAAAAAAGGCGGAAGGATAGGCATACTGGATATAAGAAAGTTCTGGGGAAATAAGGTTTTATCCTTTCTTATGAAAACCCTTTTCCTTCCCCTAGGAATACTTATATTCGGAAAGGATAAATGGGATTTCTTTATTCACTCCCTTGAAAAGAGTTTTACAATTGATGAAACAAAGAAACTACTTGAAGGAAACGGTTTTAAGACGATTGCAGTTGAAACAAAGTTTATGGGACTCATTTACCTAATAGTCGGTGAAAAGGTTTGATTGGAGGCGACGGGCGGATTCGAACCGCCGTAAAGGGGATTTGCAGTCCCCCGCCTAACCGCTCGGCCACGTCGCCTAACTAATTAATATTATATTGCTTTTTTACGAAAAATCTTTAGAATAAAGATAACCCATCGGGAGGGATATCTTCTCCTTCCGAATGGAGAAAAAACTAAGGAGGAATGATGTTTTCACTGCTCAAAGAAGAGATAAGAAAAGCTCTTGAAGAGCTAAATTACGAAACACCGACTCCCGTTCAGGAAAAAACTATCCCCTTGGCTCTTGAAGGAAAGGATTGTTTAATTCAGGCAAGGACGGGAACGGGAAAAACGGGAGCGTTCGGACTTCCGATATTGAACAATTTATCAAAGGGAGAAAAGGCTCTCATACTGGTGCCAACAAGGGAACTTGCACTCCAGATAAGGGATAACCTGAGGAATTACGGAAAGTATCTGAGAAAAAGGATTTACGCCTTTTACGGAGGAATAAAGGTATTCTCAAACCTGAAGATTCTCTCAACTCAAGATGTTGACGTTGTGATAGGAACTCCCGGAAGAATAAAAGACCTTATAGAGAGAGGAGCTCTTAAGCTTGATAACGTAAGGTATTTCGTTCTTGACGAAGTGGATGTTATGCTGGATATGAACTTCAAGGAAGATATAGATTTCATATGCTCAAGACTCCCCGAAAAGAAACAGGTTTTCTTCGTTTCCGCAACTTTCCCGAAGGAGGTTATTGAACTCTCCGAAGAGTATACGAAAGATGCAACCTTTATAAGGGTTCAAACCAATCGGCTTGAGCCCAAGATAGAGGAAAAATTTCTCAAAGTTTTTTCCCATGAGGAAAAGCTTGATAACCTTGTGGAGGTTTTAAAAATACTTGAAAAGGTCATTGTTTTTGTAAACAGGAAAAAGGATGCCAAAATACTTGAGAATTACTTAAGAAGCCAAAATGTATCGGTTAAAGCCCTACACGGAGACCTCCCGCAAAAAAGAAGGGAGAGCGTTCTGAAAAGCTTTAGGGAAGGAAAGATAAGGGTTTTAGTGGCTACCGATGTAGCTTCAAGGGGGCTTGATATACGCGAAGTTGAAGCTGTAATTAACTTTCACCTTCCCGAAGACCCTAAGGTCTATCTCCATCGTATAGGAAGAACGGGAAGAATGGGAACAAAAGGAGTAGCGTTTAATTTTGTATCTCCCGAAGAAAGGAGAAATTACGAAAGGATTGAGCGCTTCAGGAGGAAGAAAAGAAATAATAAATCTATATGAGATATTTCTTCAAAGATGTTCCCGAAAATCTATGGAGAAGCTACAACTGGCAGATACAAAACAGGATAAAGAGCCTTGAGGAGATAAAGAAGTATATAAACCTTCTTCCCGAGGAGGAGGAAGGAATAAAAAAAACCGCGGGGGTTTACCCCTTCGCGATAACCCCTTACTATCTTTCCCTTATAAATCCCGAGAATCCGAATGACCCTATAAGACTCCAAGCGATACCAAGAGCGGTTGAGGTAGACCCGAAGATACAATCCTTCGGAGAACCCGATGCGTTAAAGGAAGAGGGAGATATTCCCGGTTTGACCCACAGGTATCCCGACAGGGTTCTTCTAAACGTTACAACCTTTTGTGCGGTTTATTGCAGACATTGTATGAGAAAGAGAATATTCTCCCAGGGAGAGAGAGCAAGAACAAAAGAAGAAATAGACAGAATGATTCACTACATAAGGAAACACGAAGAGATAAGAGACGTTCTAATATCGGGCGGAGAGCCTCTTTCCCTTTCAAATGAAAAGATTGAGTATATACTGAAAAGACTAAGGGAGATAAAGCACGTTGAGATTATACGTTTCGGAACACGCCTTCCCGTTCTCGCCCCGCAACGCTTTTACGACGATAAGCTTCTTGATATTCTTGAGAAATACTCTCCCATCTGGATAAATACCCACTTCAACCATCCAAACGAGATAACCGAGTATTCAGCGGAAGCGGTTGAAAGATTGCTCAGAAGAGGTATACCCGTAAATAACCAGACTGTTCTCCTGAAAGGGGTAAACGATAATCCCGAAACAATGTTAAAACTCTTCAGGGAACTTCTGAAGATAAAGGTAAAGCCCCAGTATCTCTTCCACTGTGACCCGATAAAGGGAGCGGTTCATTTCAGAACAACAGTGGACAAAGGTCTTGAGATTATGAGATATTTGAGGGGAAGGATAAGCGGTTTCGGAATTCCTACCTATGCGGTTGACCTCCCGGGAGGAAAGGGAAAAGTTCCCCTTCTTCCTAACTATGTGGTAAAAAGGGAAGGAAATAAGTTCTGGTTTGAAAGTTTTACCGGGGAAGTTGTTGAATACGAAATTGAAGAGGTTTGGGAAGGATTTTAATATCCTAAAATTATGGATAAGCTTATCCTCTGGAAAGAAAGAATAGAAAAGAAGCTTTATGAAATACTGGAACGGCTTCGGGGGCCCGAATCCCTAAAAGAAGCGGTAAAATACTACCCTCTCCAAAAGGGAAAGAGAATAAGACCCCTTTTTACCGTAGCGGTTGCGGACACGCTCGGAGGAAATGAAGAGGACGCTATTACCGTCGGATGCGGAATAGAGCTTATTCATAACTATTCATTAATCCACGATGACCTACCATCTATGGATAACGATACGTTGAGAAGAGGGAAGCCTACCTGTCACGTAAAGTTCGGGGAAGCCTTAGCACTTCTTGCGGGGGATGCCCTTCTTACTTACACCTTTGAGGTTTTATCGGATAAGACTAACTTCAGAACGCTCGGAGAAAGCGAAATACTTGAGATAATAAACGTGCTTTCTAAAAAATCAGGGTCTGAGGGTATGGTGGGAGGACAGGTTCTTGATGTAGAAGGATACGAAGACCTTTACGAAGTAAGTATAAAAAAGACGGGTGCCCTGTTTGAAGCATGCTTTATATGCGGCGGGATAATCGCAAAAAGAAGGGAAATGCTACGTGAGCTTGAGGATACGGGGAGAAAGGTAGGACTGCTTTTCCAGATGGTTGATGACTACCTTGATAAGGACGGCTTTTACACACTGAAAGGAGAAGAGCTCAGGGAAGATATAGAAAAGCTACATCGGGAAATACTAAGTATAAAACTAATAAAAGAGAGCAAAGAGTTAAAAGAGCTCATTGATATGATAAAAGGACGGATAAATTAATGAACCTTTCCGTTCCTCTGTTCCATTAATTTTTCCCACTCTTCGGGTGAAAGGACGCTTACGAACTTTTTCTTTCTTCTCGTTTCAAAGTGAACGTATCCATCTTTTAATGCAAAAAGCGTATAATCGGAACCCATTCCTACATTCTTTCCCGGGTATATCTTCGTTCCTCTTTGTCTGACTATAATGTTCCCCGCTTTTACAAACTGTCCGTCATATCTCTTCACCCCTAACCTTTTGGATATACTATCCCTTCCGTTTTTTGTTGAACCACCGCTCGCTTTGCTTGCCATGACCTTACCTCCTGAAATGTTTTATTATATTTAAAATCTACAATGGTCAAAAAGATTTTTATCACCTTTGCGGGCTTAAGCCTTATTCTTCTTTTATTCATCGGAGTCTTTCTTTACTCGGTTTACAAAAATCTCCCGAACCCGAAGCTTCTTGAAAAGTGGACACCTCCCCAGGCATCGGAGGTTTATGATGCAAAGGGAAGATTATACGGAACCATAGGCTTTCAAAAAAGATTTTACGTTACCCTTGATAAAATTCCAAAAAATGTAATAAACGCATTTATAGCGATAGAGGACAGGAATTTTTGGAAGCATAAAGGTTTTGACCCCGTAGCAATATTAAGGGCTGCTTACGTTAACTATAAGGCGGGAAAGATAGTTCAGGGAGGGAGCACAATAACCCAGCAACTCGCCAAGAACCTTTTCTTAACACCCGAGAGAACCGTATGGAGGAAGATAAAGGAAATCCTTCTTGCGGTAAAAATTGAGCGAACATTCAGCAAGGAAAAAATCCTTGAGCTTTATCTGAACCAGATTTATCTCGGAAGCGGTGCTTACGGTGTTGAGGCTGCTTCACAGGTATACTTCGGGAAACACGTATGGGAACTTAGCCTTGAAGAGGCTGCTCTCCTTGCGGCACTTCCAAAGGCTCCCGCATACTATAACCCCTTCTATCATCCCGAAAGAGCACTTAAAAGGAGAAATCTGGTTTTATCCGCAATGCTTGAACAAGGCTATATAACCCGCACACAGTTTGAAGAAGCTGTGAACAAACCTCTAAATGTAAAGAAACACAACAAATACAGGTTCTCCGACTACGTTCTTGATATGGTAAAAGAATACGTATTCAGAAAATACGGAGAACTCGCTTACAAGGGAAACCTTAAAATATACATAACGATTGATAAAGATTATCAGGAACCTGCGGTAAAAAGTTTAAAAGAGGGACTTCTAAGAGTTGCGAAAACTATAGGTATACCTTACCTTCCCGAAAGTGAAGAGGACATGAAAATAGCTTATGAAAAGGAAAAAAAACTAAATAGGTTCAAAATCGGTAAAGTTTACGTTGCAAAAATCCTATCCTACGATGGAAAAATAATGGAGGTGGAAATCCACGGAAGGAAGTTTTACGGGGAGATAAAAAACCTTCCGATAAAGGGGCACAAATACATATTTATAAGATACAAAGGAAAAGAGAAAGCGGAGATAATTCCAGACCTTGAGGGAAGTCTTGTAAGTATAGATGTAAAGACGGGAGAGATAAAGGCTCTCGTCGGAGGGAGAAGTTATTTATACTCCCAGTTTAACAGAGCAACAAGAGCCCTCAGACAGCCCGGTTCCGCTATAAAGCCGATAATATACTTGGGTGCATTGCTCAAGGGAAAAACCCAGATATCAATTATTGACGCAAGTCCGAAATCCTATTACGACCCATCAAGGGGTAAAGACTGGACACCGAAGAACTATGACGATAAAAAGTATAAAAATGTCACACTCAGGTTTGCCCTTGCTCATAGCATAAACACAGCGTCCGTAAACCTCCTTGATGAAATCGGTTTTAAAATTGTCCTTGATGTGGGAAGAAAAGTAGGGATTGATAATCTAAAACCCTATTACTCGTTAGCCCTCGGAACAATTGAGGTAACACCCCTAAAGCTTACAGCTGCATACCAAGTTTTTGCAAATCTCGGGGTAAGGTGTAAGCCCTTTTTCATAAAGAGGATAGAAGATAGAAACGGAAATATTCTTGAGGAGAATAAACCCGAGTGTAAGGAAGTCCTTCCCGCTCCCGAGACGAGGGTTCTTGTTGATATGTTAAGGGCTGTTGTTCTTGAAGGAACGGCAAGGAGGGCAAAGGTTTTAAGGAAAGTGGTTGCGGGAAAGACGGGAACAACCGATGATTATCAGGACGCTTGGTTTGTAGGATTTTCCCCGCACATAGTTACCGGCGTTTGGGTAGGATACGACGTTAAAAAATCTCTGGGAGAACACATGAGCGGGGCAAGAGTTGCACTACCCATATGGATTGATTACATGCGCTTCATTACCGAACTTTATCCCGATGAAGACTTTAAACTTCCTCCCGAGAACATAATCGTCAAGATTAATCCGAAGGATTTAGTTCTTGCGGATGAAACCTGCGAAGGGGTTGATATGGCTTTTGTAAAGGGAACGGAACCCCACATAACCTGCTCCGACCTGAGAAGCATAATAGGTTTAAAATGAACTGGATTGAAGAGGAACTGAAAAGGTTAAAGAGGGAAAATCTATATCGGGAAAGGATAGTTTTGGAGGGATTAAGGGATTTCTGTTCTAACGACTACCTCGGTCTCAGTAAACATCCCGAAGTTATAGAAGCAAGTGAAAAAGTTTTAAAAAAGGTAGGTCTAGGCTCGGGAGCTTCTCAACTCGTTTCGGGATACACAAGGTATCACAGAGAACTTGAGGAAAAGCTGGCGGATTTTAAAAAGGTCGAAAGATGCGTTTTATTCGGAAGCGGGTATCTTGCAAACGTCGGGGTCATACCCTCTTTGGTGGAAAAGGGAGACTTAATTATGAGCGATGAATTAAACCATGCATCAATTATAGACGGTATTCGCCTATCAAAGGCCGATAGATACGTGTTTAAACATCTAAATTACGATGAAGTTGAGGAGTTTTTAGAAAGGAATAGAAGTAAATACCGAAAAGTTTTGATAATAAGCGATACGGTTTTTAGCATGGACGGAGATATAGCAAACCTTAAAAGACTTACCGAGATATGCGAGAAATACGACTGTATGCTGTATTTGGACGAAGCCCACGCAACCGCAACTATAGGAAGGGGAGGCCTTGATTACTTTAGTATTCCCTTCAAAGATTACATAATAGTTATGGGAACACTTTCAAAGGCACTCGGGGGATACGGGGCGTTTATTTGCGGTTCCGAAAAGCTTATTGAGTATATAATTAACAAGGCTAGAAGCCTTATATTTTCTACTTCCCTACCCCCTTCGGTATGTGCGGGAGTAAAAAAGGCTATAGAAATTGTGGAAGAAAATCCATCACTTATAAAAAAATTAAGAATCGTAGAAAAAAAACTTATAGATATTTTCAAAAAACTTGAGTTGAATTTCAAATACCACAAAACGCCTATAATTCCCGTAATTGTTTATGATGAAGGAAAAGCCCTAAAAATTAGGAATGAGCTTATGAGGGAGGGAATCTTCATCCAGGCTATAAGATACCCCACTGTTCCGAAAGGGAAAGCAAGGCTCAGATTAACCGCCTCCCTGAACTACACAGAAGAAGATTTAAATCTTTTAAAGGAAGCCTTGGAAAAAATTGTAGAAAAGGAAAGAGGACTCAGAAGGACCAGTTGAGTCCTATACCTATGGAGTGTTGGAACATTTTTGCGGAAACCTCCGCCCCACCTCCGGCCATTTTTGCAGTTTCCGTGTTTGGAAAGGCATAAACGTAAGAAAGGTCTAAGTCAAAGTTATTTGTAACCTTCCAGTTAAGTCCTAAGGTAAGATGGTGTTCCGCTATAGCGGGGAATCCCACGAGGTTAAACCAGTATAATTCGTAGTCAGAAAACTTAGCATCAAAGTTGGGAACACGGTTCTTTCTGTTCATACCGTCAAGGTTATCCTTACTCCTTATAGGAGATTTTCCGTAATTCCAACCTGCTCTTAAAGCTAGGTTCTTTAAAGGTTTATACTCACCACCTATCCCTATAACCCACTGATCTTTCCAATCAAAGTCTCCGTATCCGTCCGCTCCGGACCAGTCAATCCACCTTATGTCTAATCCTACCTTGAGGTTTTCAAGGGGCTTTACACCTACACCCACCGCCACTTCTTGGGGTTGTTGGAGCTTCATATCCTCAAACTTGCCGTCTCCGTTGCTGTCAAAAACGTTCTTATACTTCATGGATATAGGGGACTGGTAGTAAAGACCGCCGTAGATAAAGTCTCCCAAGTTCAACGCAATACCTACACTTAACCCTATCCCGAAATCTTGTGATTGACCTCCCGAAGCGTTCCAACATCTTTGTGGTGCCGGTAGTCTATCACCATCTCCATCACCCAGTTCACACAGTTCAGCACCTACATCCAATGAACCCCAGGCTATGTGAAGTGCACCGCCTACGGATATCATTTCATTTACTTTGTATGCTATACTCGGTGTAATTCTCATGAACTGGAAGGTCGTGTGCATTTTTGAGAGGGCATTTGTGTATCCGAGAGGGGTTCTGACAAGTTGTTTATCCCTGAAATCTACGCCCATACCAGAAACACCAAAGGCACCTATACCGACCGCAAGTTTTTCGTTAATTTTATGAACTATTCCCACTTCGGGAACAACAAAGGTGTCCGCATTGCTCTTTACCCTCCCCCGTGTTCCGAATGTCATAGGACCGCTGTTAGAGTCACGATCATTTGCATCCATTATCATCTTTGAACTCACTTTAACATTCGGCATAAAAAGTATTCCGCCGAAGCTCAGGAAGAACTTTTTTGTGTTGTAATAAGGCATCCATGCGGGGTTTCTGAATATGGAGTCTATGGGCCCTACGGGCATTCCCGTTCCTATTCCCCCCATTCCCCGAGAAGCCGGACCTATTCCTATGAGATTATCCCCGTTCGTGGCAAGAACAAAGGGAGATAAAGCTAAAATTGAACCCAGAGCCAAAAGGCTTTTTTTCATCCCCTTTCACCTCCTATAAGCTTATTTAAAAAATTTTTCCCTTTATTTTTAATAGTTTTTCGTTATTTCTTCTTGATTTTCGCTTATATAAAAACTTTAGAATATAGTATTATTTTTATTTCCTCCCTCATTTGTTTTAAGAGGTTTAAAATTTTGTATGGAGGTAGAAAATGGCTGTTATAGTTAGGGTGCCTACACCTCTCAGAAGGTTAACTAACGGTCAGGGAGAGGTTGAGGTAGAAGCAAAAAGCGTTAAAGAAGCTATAGAAAAGTTAGAAGAACAGTTCCCCGGATTTAGGGAAAGGCTAATAGATGAAAACGGGGAGCTAAGAAAGTTTGTTAACCTTTACGTTAATGACGAGGATATCCGCTTCCTAAAAGGGCTGGATACGGAGCTGAAAGACGGGGATACCCTCTCTATAGTGCCGGCAATAGCCGGCGGTTAAGCTTTTATTTTTTCCCTTTCAAGAAAGAACACTTCCGAAATACCGCCCCTTGAACTTACACCTATTATCCTGTCAGCAAAAGATGCAACAACTTCCCTTAAGGTTACGACTATAAACTGGGCTTTTTTTGACTTTTCTTTTATAAGCTCTCCTATCTTTCTCGCATTTGCCTCATCAAGGTGAGCATCAACCTCGTCAAAGTAATAAAAGGGTGAAGGTCTGTATTCCTGAATCGCAAATATCAAGGACAAAGCAGCCAGTGTTTTTTCTCCGCCTGACATGGCCTCCAAGTATTGAACGTCTTTTCCTCTGGGTTTTACCGTAAGTTGGATACCGCCGCTGAAGGGGTCTTCTTCATTTTCAAGCTTCATACTTGCCTTTCCGCCGGGGGAAAGGAAGGAAAATATTTCCCTCAGGTGCTTATTTATATTTTTGAAGGCATCCATAAACACTTTCTTCTTCTTTTTCTCAAGCTCTTCTATCATCTCCTTTATTGCCTTGCTTTCCTCTTTTAGCTTATCCCTCTTTTCCTTGTAATCCATATATCTGTTTAGTTCCTTGTTGTAGTCCTCCTCCGCACTGAAATTTACGTTTCCGAGAAGCTCAATTTCCCTATTAATTTTCCCGAGTTTTTCCCTTAGCTCATTTATGCTCTCTTTTACTTCACTTATATGTAAATCATTAAACGCCTTTAGGGATTCATTTATGCGTCTTATTTTCTCTTCCAATCCGTATATCTTTTTATCTATTTCGTGAATTTTACCTTCTATTTCTTCCTTTTTAAGGATGAGATTTCCGAGTATGCTTTTCAACTCCTTTATTTCCCTTTCTAATTTTTCCTTTTCCTCCATAAGTTCATAAAATTTCCTGTCCTGCTCCTTTACCTCTTCTTCCTTTTTCTTTTTGTCTTCAATTAATTTTTTTAATTCCTGTGTTATACCGTTTATCCTGTCCGTAAGATAGGAAATTTCCTTTTCCCTTGATTCTATTTCTCTCTTTAAATAGCTTATTTCATTTTCTTTTTTGTTTATTTCCTTTTCCGCCTCCCTTAGCTTTATTTCTTTTTCCGTTATTTTTTTTCTCACCTTGCTGTATTCTCTTCTTTTTTCTTCAATCCCGCTTTTTATGTAATGTTTTTTCACATCTTCTTCTTTTAGCTTTAAATTGTTAAGTTTTTCTTCATAGTATCTTATTTCACTTTCCAGTTCATTTATCCTTTCCCTTAGCCCGTTTGCTTTATTTGAGAGTAATGCCATATAATCCCTCGCCCTTTCAATTTTTTTCCTGTAATCATTTTCAACATCTTCGGGAGAAAACTTTTTCAGTTCCTCAATCTTCTTTTCGCTTACCTTGAGTATGGCAAACTTTTCCGAAGAGAGGGAACGCAAATCCCTTATTTTTTTCTGGATTATCTCTTCCTCTTTCTTCAGTTTTTCTTCAAGCTCCTTGAGCTCATTTAACTTTTCCTCCTTTACTTTCCTTTCAAGTTCCCCTTTTATTCTGTAACTCCCTCCTGTTATTACACCGCTTTTTTCAAAAAGTTCACCATCAAGGGTTACCATTCTGTAATTTCCTATGCCTATAGCTTTTGCACTTTCAAAGTCTTCAACTACCAGTGTATCTCCGAATACAAACCACACAACCTTTTCGTAAATGGGGTCATACTCAATGAGATTGACCGCAAAATCTACCGCTCCCCGTGTTCTCGGATACCTCAGGGTTTTCCTCTCGGGATTTATTCTGTTCAGCGGAATAAAACTGAACCTTCCGAGATTTAATCTTTTAGAAACTTCTATACATTCCTTTGCAACATCCTCGTTATCAACGACTATGTATTTGAGTCTTCCCCCTGCTGCAACCTCTATTGCGGTAATATGCTCGGGATTTTTCACGCTTATGAGCTCCGAGACCTTCCCGTGAACACCTCTTATATCTTTAAATACATCCGACGGATTTATATCTTCTTTAATTTCCCCTTCTATAGCTCCCCTTTCTTTAATGACATTCTCAATCTTTTCCCTTACTTCCTTAAGCCTTTTTTCGTAAATCCTTAATTCTTCATTGAGGTGTTTTAACTCTTTTTCTTCCCTTCTTTTTATCTCAATAAGTCTTAAAAGTTCTTTTTCCTTCTCCTTTGCTTCCTCAAGTTTTCTATGAAGCTCCCTTTCAAGCTCCTTAATCTCTTCTTCGGTTTTTTCAATTTTATAAGTGTATTCTCTGAGTTCGCTAAGGAGCTTTTCCCTTTTTTCCTTTAACTCTTCAAGTTTATTTAGAAGTAATTCCTTTTCTTCTTCAAGTTTTTTAACTTCGTTTATCGTTATCCTTAAATTTTCCTCCTCTCTTTCAAGTTCCTTTAACTTTTCTTCTTCAAGTTTTTTCAGATTTTCATACTCTTCAAGTAAAGATGTGTAAGAATTTTTAAGCTCCTTTATTTCCTCCTCAAGTCCTTCTAAATCTTTTTTTAAATCCGATACAAACCTTTTAGTTTCGTCCAGTTTTTCTTCAAGATTTCTTTTTTCCTCTTCTTTTGCTTTTATGCTCCTGTTTATGTGTTCTATGTCCGAAAGGAGCTTTCCCCTATTTTCTTTGTAAGGGAGTATTTTATCGTTTATTTCTTTAAGTTTTCTTTCTTTTTCTTCAAGGATGAGCTTATTTGTTTCTATTTGATTTAAAATAGTTTCAAGTTCCCTTTTAAACGTCTCAAACTTTCTCGTTAATTTTTCTTTTTCCCTTAAAAGTTCATTTTTTTCCTTTATCAATATCTTTGCTTCATACTCTTCTTTTCTTTTGTTTAGCTCTCTGAACTTCAGAAGTTTATCCCTTTCCTCTTTTAGCTTTGAGATATGGGTTTCTATCTCCTCAAGGATTATGTCAAGTTCTTTGATTTTTATCTCAACCTCCGCAAGTTCGTTAAGAGCTTTTTCCTTTTTTCTTTCATACTCTCCTATACCCGCAACTTCCTCTATTATCTTTCTCCTTTCTACGGGGGTGAGCTTAAGGAATTTTACTATATCCCCCTGATAAACTACGTTGTATGCATTTTCGTATATACCCGCTTTTGCAAGGAAGTCCCTTAAATCCCTTTCCCTTACAACGTTTCCGTTTATCTTAAATACACTCCTCCCTTCTTTATTCACCCTTCTTGAGATTACAACGTATTCTTCCTCAACGGGGAAAGCTCCGAGATTTCTGAAGTGAACCTCAACCTCGGCAAAATCCGCCTTTTTTCCGTTTTTTGAAAATATGAGGTAAGAAAGATTTTTCGCTCTTAGTGCCTTTGCGGTGCTTAGCCCCAATGCGAAGGAGATTGCATCACCTATGTTGCTTTTTCCCGCCCCGTTGGGTCCTACAACCGCTACAAACCCTTCTCCTACGGGTATCTCCCTTCTCTTAGTTCCGTAGGATTTAAAACCCTCTACTACAAGCTTTTCTATATAAGCACCGCTCATGAGGTAAGCTATTAATCTTAAGTATACTTTGATTTTCCCGCTTTGAAGGATATTATAAATTCTTAATTATGGAGTTTTTCTTTTTTATTGACGTTTACGCAGACAGGGAACTCGTTGATTACTACATATTGACCTTCAAGCTTGATTCCCTTGCTTCGGTCAAGGTAACCGGAGAAAAGGGAAAGTATTACATAAGGCAGGTAATAGACTGGGAAAAATTTAAAAAAGAAGCTTACGACATAACCTTATACGAGCTGGGTGAGGAGATAGATAGGTTTACGGATATTGAGACCGCACTCAGGGAGGCTTACAAGACCGCCATAGGGGAAGCCGTAAGAAGGGGAGCAAAGAGAATAGTTCCCGCCATAGGTTTCGGGAATCCTCCTCCCGAAGTTGTTGAGAGAGTTTATCCCGAAAAGTATGAGTTTGAGAAATTTCCCGAAGACCTTGATGCCTTTCTTGAAAGAATAGTTAAGGAAACTTTTATGGAACCGACAAAAGAGGGAAGAGATGACGACGAAATCCCTTTCTGAGCTCCTTGAAGAATTAACACCCAAAAGAATAGTTGAAGAACTGAATAAATACGTTATAGGGCAAGAAGAAGCAAAAAAGGCTGTTGCCATAGCCTTAAGAAACCGCTGGAGAAGGCAAAAGCTCCCCGAAAAACTGCGAAACGAAGTAATACCTAAAAACATACTCATGATAGGCCCAACGGGAGTCGGAAAGACGGAGATAGCCCGCAGGCTTGCAAACCTCATAAATGCACCCTTTATAAAGGTGGAAGCTACAAAATACACGGAAATAGGATACGTGGGAAGGGATGTAGAAAGTATGGTAAGGGAACTCGTGGAAGTTTCCTTCCAGATGGTGAAAAAGGAAAAGATGGAGGAGGTGAGGGAAAAGGCGAGAAGATTGGCGGAAGAAAGGATTCTTGATTACCTTTTACCGAGACAATTTACCAGTTTCGGCATAAGGGAGTCCCAAGATACCGCAAAAAGGGAAGAGCTGAGGGAGAAGCTCAGAAAAGGGGAACTTGACGATAGAACGGTGGAAATAGAGGTAAAAGAAAAAGTTGTTCCCATGATTGGTATAGCAGGTCCCCCCGGACTTGAAGAGCTAGAAAACCAGATAAAGGAAATGCTCTCGGGACTCATTCCCTCCCGAAAGAGAAGAAGGGTGAAGGTAAAGGAAGCTCTTCAGATACTTGAGCAGGAAGAGGCGGAAAAGCTAATAGACATGGAAGAAGTAGCAAGGGAAGCAATATACAGGGCGGAAAACTTCGGGATTATCTTTATAGACGAAATAGACAAGATAGCGGTAAAAACTCCCGGACACGGCCCGGGTGTATCAAGGGAAGGGGTTCAGAGGGACCTTCTTCCCATACTTGAGGGAACTACGGTTAACACGAAATACGGTCCCGTCAGAACCGACCACATACTCTTTATAGGTGCGGGTGCCTTTCATATGGCAAAGCCCTCGGACCTGATTCCCGAACTCCAGGGAAGATTTCCCATAAGGGTTGAGCTAAAACCCCTTACTAAGGAAGACTTCAAGAGAATACTTGTAGAGCCCGAAAATGCTCTAACAAAGCAGTATATTGAGCTTCTAAAGACGGAGGACGTTTACATTGAGTTCACGGAAGATGCCATAGAAGAAATAGCCGGGATAGCTGAGGAGATTAATACGAAAACCGAAAATATAGGTGCAAGGAGGCTTCACACCGTTATGGAAAAACTTCTTGAGGACATATCCTTTAACGCCCCCGATATGCAAGGGCAAACTATAATAATAGACGCGAAGTTCGTAAAGGCTAAACTGGGAAGTCTCGTAAAAGATGAAGAGCTGAGCAGATACATACTGTGAGGTGGAAAGATGATAGAGAAAAAGATGCTAATAGGCGGAGAATGGGTGGACAAGGAGGAAAAGATAAATGTCATATATCCCTACACGAGGGAGATAATAGGAAGGGTTCCTAAGGGGGATGAAAAGGACGTTGAAAAGGCGATAGAAAGAGCAAAGGAAGGCTTTAAAGAGATATCTTCACTCACCGCTTACGAGAGATACGAGATTTTAATGAAAGCTGCTCAGCTTTTAAAAGAAAGGGCGGAAGAGTTTGCCAAAACACTCGTTCTTGAGGTAGGAAAGACGATAAGGGAAGCCAGAACGGAGGTTCAGAGGGCTATACAAACCCTTATATTTTCTGCGGAAGAAGCAAAGAGAATAAACGGGGAAACCTTTCCCTTGGATGCACACCCTAACGGAAAAGGGAAGGTGGGATTTTACATAAGGGTTCCGGTAGGTATAGTTTCCGCGATAACCCCCTTTAACTTCCCCCTGAACCTCTCAATGCACAAGGTGGGACCCGCGCTTGCGGCGGGAAATGCGGTAATTCTGAAGCCTTCCGAGAGGACACCCCTCACTCCCCTTATGCTCGGAGAGATACTCCTTGAAGCAGGTCTTCCTCCTAAGGCACTCTCAATAATTCCGGGATACGGCGATGTCGGGAGAGCCATGACCACCCATCCCGATGTAAGGGTGGTTTCCTTTACGGGAAGTAGGAAAGTAGGGGACATAATAGCCCGTCAGGTGGGCATAAAGAAGTTGGTCCTTGAACTCGGTTCAAACTCCGCAATCATACTTCATCGGGACGGGGATGTTGATAAAGCGGTTGAGAAAACAGTTCAAGGGGGATACGCCATAGCGGGGCAGGTTTGCATTTCCGTCCAAAGGGTATTTGTTCACGAGGAGTTATATGAAGAGTTTATGAAAAAGTTAAAGGAAAGGGTAAGCAAACTGAAGGTAGGAGACCCTATGGACGAGAGCACGGACCTGGGTCCCATGATAGCACCATCCGAGCTGGAAAGGATTCAGGACTGGATATCGGAAGCGGTTCAAAAAGGGGCAAAAATTGAGGCGGGAGGACTCAGATGTGCGGAAGACGAAACCATATTTTCACCCACTATTGTTTCCTTAGTTCCCGAGGATACAAAGCTCTTTAAAGAGGAAGCCTTTGCACCCGTTGTCGTAGTAAATCCCTACAGGGATATTGACGAAGCTATAAGATGGGTTAACACTTCCGATTATGGACTGCAGGTGGGTGTATTCACAAAGGACATAAAGGTAGCCTGGAAATGTATAAGAGATATAGAGGCGGGAGGTGTTCTCATAAACGAGGGACCCACATTCAGGGCGGACCACATGCCCTACGGGGGAGTAAAATACTCGGGCATAGGAAGGGAAGGGCCCAAGTTTGCCATAGAGGACTATACGGAAATAAAGACCGTTATATTTGACCTAAGCTGATGCTCAAAACCCTTGAGGAGCTTTTAAGTATTCTTCAAGAGGAAAGAAAGAAGGGAAAAAAAATCGTCTTTACCAACGGTTGCTTTGATATAATCCATGCGGGACACGTTGATTATCTTGAAAGAGCGAAAAAGCTGGGGGATATACTCGTCGTAGGACTGAACTCCGACAATTCGGTAAAGCGCATAAAGGGTGAAAAAAGACCTATAAACCCCCAAGAACAAAGGGCTAAAGTTCTCTCTTCATTGAAGCCGGTTGATTACGTTGTAATTTTTGAAGAGGATACCCCCGAAAAACTTATAAGGGCTATAAAACCCGATGTTTTAGTAAAGGGAGGAGATTGGCCTATTGAGAAAATTGTAGGTAAGGAGTTCGTTGAAAGTTATGGAGGAAAGGTTTTAACCATACCCTTCACATACAACGTTTCAACAACGGAAATAATAAAGAAAATTGTTGAGTTATATTGTAAGTGATGGGATACATATGTCCTGATGAAATAGAGGCTTATGCGGAAGAACACTCCTCGGAACTCCATCCCTTGCTTGAAGAGTTGATAGACTTTACCCACAAGAATACAGAACTTCCCCAGATGCTCACGGGAAGGGTTGAAGGTAACTTTTTAAAAATGCTTGTTGAACTCTCGGGTGCTAAAAGGGTTCTGGAAATAGGAACATTCACGGGATTTTCCGCATTGATGATGGGAATGGGGCTTCCCGAAGACGGAGAGTTAATAACGATAGAGATAAATCCCGAGTATGCGAAAATGGCGAAAAGCTTCATAGAGCGCGCTCCCTGGGGTAATAAGATAAAGGTAATCGTAGGTGATGCGAGGGAAGTTCTGGAACAATTTGATAAAGAAACCTTTGACTTTATTTTCATTGATGCGGATAAATCCTCCTACCCTTACTACTACGAAAAGTGTGTTGAGCTGTTGAAAAAGGGAGGGATTATGGCGATTGACAATGCCCTTTGGGAAGGGGAGGTGCTTGCTCCCAAGGATAGCAGGAGTAGAGCTATAGCACGTATGAACGAGATGATAAAAGAGGACCCGAGGGTTGAAAAGGTTCTCCTAACGGTTAGAGACGGGATATTCCTCGTAAAAAAGAAGCTTTAAATCTTCAAAAACACTGCAATTGACCGATAAACTATAAAAGAAATGGATGTCGGAACAATCATTGGGATATTTGCGGCCTTTTTACTGATACTTATATCCATACTCATAGGGGGGAGCATAACCGCCTTCATAAACATTCCTTCCATATTCATAGTTGTCGGCGGTGGCATGGCTTCCGCCATGGGGTCTTTCCCGTTAAAGGACTTTATAAGGGGTGTTCTTGCGATAAAGAAAGCCTTTCTTTGGAAACCCCCCGATTTGAACGATGTAATAGAAACTATAGGTGAAATAGCTACAAAGGTGAGAAAGGAAGGGATACTTTCCCTTGAGGGGGATATAGAGCTCTATTACCAGAAGGACCCGCTTCTGGGAGATATGATAAGGATGCTCGTTGACGGCATAGACATAAATGATATAAAGGCAACTGCGGAAACCGCTATTGCTCAGCTTGATGAACAACTTTCAACGGAAGTAGCTGTGTGGGAAAGATTGGCGGAACTCTTTCCGGCATTCGGTATGATAGGAACGCTCATAGGTCTTATCCAGATGCTGAGGAACTTAAACGACCCGTCCGCTCTCGGTCCCGGTATGGCTGTGGCTCTTATAACGACCCTTTACGGTGCAATTCTTGCAAACGCATTCGCACTGCCCGTTGCAAATAAACTTAAAAAAGCTAAGGATATTGAAATTCTTGTAAAGAGCATATACGTAGAGGCTATAGAGAAGATTCAGAAAGGAGAAAATCCCAATGTCATAAAACAGGAAGTTGCGATTATGCTCGGCGTTGAACTCCCCGAAGAGGTATAAGTTATGGCTTTTAAGAAAAAGGAAGAGTGTCCGAAACCTCCCGCTTGGCTTACATCTTTCGGAGACCTTATGTCCCTTCTCCTTACTTTTTTCATTCTCCTTTACTCAATGAGTATCATATCCCTTGAAAAGTTTTACCAGGTTCTCAAGGGAATCGTTTCAGCATTCGGAGCCCAATCGGTGGTATTTGAACAAGGAACCCTTCCCGAAGGAAGGAGGATAAACATACCTATGGAAAATTTCTACATCAGGAAGATAAAACACAAGGAACTTAAAAAAATCCTTTCGGAATTTAAAAACGAGCTATCAAAAAGAGGTATATGGAGCGATTACGCGGTCACGGGAGAGTGTCTAAGGGTGAGGGTAAACACGGACAGATTTTTCCCTTCAGGAGGAGCGGAGCTTTATCCCGAGGCAAAATCTTTAATCCTTTCCTTTTGTGAGAAATTATTACCTTTTTCCCTTCCCATTGATGTGGAAGGACATACCGATAACAGACCTATCTCAACACCCCGTTATCCCAGCAACTGGGAGCTTTCACTTAGCAGGGCTATAAGCGTTATAAGAGTCTTCACCGATACCTGCGGATATCCGCAGGATAAACTCTCCGCGGTCGGTTATGCGGACACAAGACCTATAGCGGACAACGGAACACCCGAAGGCAGGAGAAAAAACAGGAGGGTTGAGTTTTGCATAAAACTCACTCCGTGAGGTAAAAAAATGGCTTTTAAGAAAAAAGAGGAATGTCCAAAACCGCCCGCGTGGCTCACATCATTTTCGGATTTAATGTCACTGCTACTTACCTTCTTCATTCTCCTTTATGCAATGAGCACGCTTGAAATTCCCGCTCTTGAGAAATTTCTCTCTTATTTTAGAAAAAACCCCGAACTTTATCCCAAAAGAACTTCCATAGTTCAACAGGTAAATGTTCCTAAAGACTACGCGGTAAAGATAAAAAAAAGAATAAGTGAGGTTCTCCCTCCATGGGCTTACCAGATAGTTGTTTCCGAAGAGTATCTTAAGCTACGCATATTTGATAAAATCTTTTTCAAAGACGGAGACTACAGGTTAACCTCCAAAGCGGTTCAAACCCTTGAGAAATTAGCACCTTCGCTTATAGAGATTGAAGATAAGCTCAGTTCCGTAAGGATTGAAGGACACGTTAGCCCCACCGTTGAGGTTAAAAATCCCCTGATTAGGGACAGATGGGAACTTTCGGGGAGGAGGGCTACCGAGGTTCTGAGATACTTGGAAAGAAGGGGATTTCCCCACAAAAAGTTAACAGCGGTTGCCTACGGTGATACGAGGCCTCTCTACAGGTGGAGGCAAAATATTCTTATGGAAAGAAACAACAGGGTTGAAATCGTGATTTACTTTAAAAAGGAAAATGGAGTTCCTGAAGGAAAGAAGTAAAACGGCTTTAATATACAAGGGAGAAGGAATAAGCTACGGTGAGCTTATTGAAAATGTGCTTTCCTTCGCCAGCCTTATAGATATATTTCCCGACGAAAGGGTAGCTATAGTAATGGAAAATAGACCCGAATGGGTTTACGCACTCTTCGGAACTTGGAAAAGGGGCGGGATACTCGTTCCAATAGACTTTATGTCTACCCCCGAGGAAATAAGGTATATACTCAACGATTCAAACCCTTCCCTTGTATTTTGTTCAGAGGAAACGGAAGAGAAGGTAAAAGAGGCTATAGGAGATAAAGATATTTCCCTGATAAACGTTGATAAATTGGTTCTTCCTTCACCCTGGAAAGGAGAAGTTAAACGCTCGGAGGAAGATGTTGCCCTTCTTCCTTACACCTCGGGAACAACGGGAAATCCGAAAGGGGTTATGCTCACCTACAGGAATATTCTCTCCAACATAAAAGGAGTTATATCGGTAGGCATAGCCGATGAAGGGGATTCTACCCTTGCTATACTTCCCTTTCACCATATGTATCCCTTAATGACCACCCTTCTTCTGCCCCTTTACATAGGTGCTAAGATAGTCTTCCTTGATAAGCTTACGCCCGAGGATATTCTTGAAAAGCTAAACAGATACGGAATTACCATCCTCGTAGGTGTTCCGAGGCTTTATCAGCTTTTCCACAGAAGGATAAAAGAGGAGATAGAGAAAAAAACTTTAGCGAAAATCCTCTTTAAGCTTATGGAAAAAGTCAACTCGCAAAGTTTAAGAAAAATAGTATTTAAGAAGGTTCACAAAGCCTTCGGCGGAAAAATAAAGTATATGGTAAGCGGAGGTGCAAAGCTTCCCCTTGACGTGGCAAAAGATTTAACAACGTTAGGTTTTACCGTAATAGAAGGATACGGCCTTACCGAAACCTCTCCGATAGTCTCCTTTAATCCTCCGACGAAGATAAAACTCGGCTCGGTGGGTGTCCCGATAGAGGGCGTAAGGGTAAACACCACACCCGATGGGGAGATAGTCGTGAAGGGAGATAACGTAATGAAGGGATACTGGAATAGACCCGAGGAAACCGCAAAGGTAATCATAGACGGGTGGTTATACACGGGAGACCTCGGATACGTAGATGAAGAGGGATACATATACATAACCGGAAGAAAGAAGGAAGTAATAGTTCTCGGAAGCGGAAAGAATGTATTTCCCGAAGAAATTGAAGAAAAAATACTGAAGTTCTCGGACATCGTAAAGGAAGTGGGAGTGTTTGAAAGAAACGGGAAACTGTATGCACTTATATACCCTGATTTTGAGAAGCTGAAAAAAATAGGGGCGGTAAATATACACGAGACGATAAAGTGGGAGATTATAGATAAGGTAAACAGAACACTTCCCGAATGGAAAAGAATAACGGGCTTTAGGGTAGTTTACGAGGAATTGCCAAAAACGAGACTCGGGAAATTAAGGCGATTCTTACTTCCGAGTGTATACGATAGTGCTAAAGAGTCCAAAAAGGAAGAAGAAGAAAGTCCTATATTCAATACGGAGGAGGGAAGGGTTATAAAAGAGTTTCTTGAGAGGATAAGCGGAAAGGTTGTTCATCCCTCTGATCACTTGGAGATAGACCTTGGGCTTGATTCCCTTGCAAAGGTTGAACTTCTTAGCTTTATAGAAAAGAACTTCGGTGTAAACATCACGGAAGAGGAGCTCGCAAAGAATATGCTCGTAAAGGAACTCATCGGTCTGGTGATGCGGAAAAAGGAAAAATCGGAATACAGGGAAATCTCCTGGAAAGATATTCTTGATGAGGCAAGGCCTTACGAACTTCCCCACCATCCTTTTGTATACAACCTCGGAAGGCTTTTGCTTCAACTTTACTTTAAGCTTTACCACAGGGTTGATGTAAGAGGACTTGAAAACCTTCCTCAACCGCCCTTTATAATAGCACCCAACCATCAAAGCTATCTTGATGCCTTTCTCATAGCGGCCGTTTTGCCCAAAAACGTAGCGGAAATAACTTACTTTTTAGGGGAAGAGTCTTACTTCAGGAATCCCGTAAGTGCATTGTTCGGAAGACTTGCACACGTCATAACCGTAAATCTGAACAAGGGGTTAAAGGAATCCCTTCAAAAAACGGCATACGCATTAAGGAACGGAAAGGTTGTTGTTATCTTTCCCGAGGGTGCGAGAACGAGAACGGGAGACATAATGGAGTTTAAAAAGGGCGTAGCAATACTCTCAAGAGAGCTTCAGGTTCCCGTTGTTCCCGTAGCGATACACGGGGCTTACGAAGCCTGGTCTATATACGGTAAGTTCCCCAAACCCCAAAAAATTAAGGTTATGTTCGGAAAACCGGTGTATCCCGATGCAAAAAGTTATGAGGAAATAACGCGGGAGATTTACGAATGGGTGAAGGATATGCTTGAGTTTCTAAAAAGAGATTAAAATCTCTTTTATGAAAAAACCCAAAGTAAGCATAATAGGTGCGGGAAAGGTCGGTGAGAACGTTGCGTATCTATTGACCATACTCGGTATATCGGATATCTATCTTTTTGCCAGGTATAAGGAGGGACTTGAACCTGCAAAGGCAAAGGCTCTTGATTTAAGACAGATGGCTGTTCTTATGGATTTGGACATAAATGTAAAGGGTATCTC
Organism: uncultured Aquifex sp.; assembly: GCA_964425585.1. Lineage (GTDB taxonomy): Bacteria > Aquificota > Aquificia > Aquificales > Aquificaceae > Aquifex. The sequence continues at coordinate 48,550 of CAYRMG010000002.1, forward strand.
CTACGATAAAGAAGGCTTCGGAGAGCTTAAAGATTCGGACATTGTTGTTATAACCGCAGGTATACCGAGGAGGGAGGGAATGAGCAGGGAGGATTTACTGCTTGAGAACTTGAAAATCCTGAAAAGGTTTACGGATGCCATAAAGAAATACGCACAAAACGCTATAGTTATAGTGGTTTCAAATCCCGTTGATACGTTAACCTACGCCACAATAAAACTCACGGGTTTTGAACCGAGAAAGGTATTGGGAATGGCGGGAGTTCTTGATTCCGCCAGGTTTAAAAGCTTCGTAAAGGAAAAACTTAACGTCTCAAATGCGGATATAAGGACGCTCGTTATGGGAACCCACGGGGATTTAATGGTTCCCGTTATGTCCCACAGCTTCATAGGTGATAAACCCATAGAAGAGGTTTTCAAGGCAAAGGAGATAGATGAACTTATTGAGAAAACAAGGAGGGGAGGTGCCAGTATAGTTTCCCTTATGGGAAGTTCCGCCTACTATGCACCTGCGGCTTCCGTAGTTATAATGGTTGAAGCCATTCTTAACGACAGGAAAAGGGTTCTTCCCTGTTCCGTTTACCTTGAAGGTGAAGCGGCAAGGCATTACGAGGCTGAAGGTATATGCATAGGTATTCCTGTAGTCCTGGGAAGGGAAGGGGTTGAGGATTACGAACTTGTTAATCTGAGCGGTTATGAGAAGAGGGAGTTTCTAAAATCCGCTGAATATCTCGGGAAACTCGTAAAGCTTGCGGATAAGCTACTGTCCGAGATTTAAAATTTATTTTAATGTTTAAAAAGGTATTAATAGCAAACAGGGGAGAAATAGCGGTAAGGGCTATAAGAGCCTGTAAAGAGCTCGGCCTTAAAACCGTAGCGGTATACTCGGAAGCGGATAAAAACAGTCTTCACGTTGAACTTGCGGACGAAGCTATATGTATCGGTCCCCCTAATCCCTCGGAGAGCTATCTTGATATCCCGAAAATAATGGCGGCTCTTGAGGTAAGTAAGGCGGATGCGGTTTACCCGGGATACGGATTTTTATCCGAAAACCCCAAGTTTGCGGAAATAGTTGAAAGAAGCGGGGCTAAGTTTATAGGTCCTTCTTCCGAGGTTTTGATGAAGATAGGAGACAAAGTTCTCGCAAAAAAGGTCGCAAAAAAGGTGGGACTTCCCCTTGTTCCGGGAAGCGATGAACCCCTTGAGTTTACCGATGCCCTGAAGCTCGCGGCGAAAATAGGCTATCCGGTTGTTATAAAGGCGGCAGCGGGCGGAGGCGGAAGGGGAATAAGGATAATAAGGGACGAAAAGGAGCTCAGGGAAAAGTTCCCCGTCGCTAAGAAGGAGGCGGAAACAGCTTTCGGGGACGGAAGACTATACCTTGAGAAATACGTTATGAAGCCGAAACATATAGAGTTTCAGGTAATAGCGGATGAGCACGGGAATGTTTACGTTCTCGGCGAAAGGGAATGCTCAATCCAGCGAAGACACCAAAAGTTGATAGAGGAAGCCCCCAGCGTCTCCGTAAGTGAGGAAAAAAGACGGGAGATATCCGAAAAGGTTGCGGAGTTTTGCAGGGCTTTGGGCTACACGTCCGCGGGAACGGTGGAGTTTCTGATGGATGAAGACGGAAATTTTTACTTTATGGAAATGAACGGACGGATACAGGTTGAACACCCTGTAACGGAGATGGTGACGGGATACGATATAGTCAAGCTACAAATTCTGGCCGCAATGGGAGAGGAGATAAAGCTTCCGGAGATAAAAATAAACGGCTTCTCAATAGAGTTCCGTATAAATGCGGAGGATCCGGACACCTTCATGCCCTCCCCGGGCATTATTGAAACACTGAGAATTCCCGGAGGGCCAGGTGTTAGGGTTGATACCCACATATATCAGGGATATGCGGTTCCTCCTTATTACGACTCCCTTATAGCAAAGCTAATAGTCTGGGGAAGGACAAGGGACGAAGCTATAGCGAGGGGAAGAAGAGCCCTTGAGGAGTTCAAGATAGAGGGGCAGAACCTAAAAACGAATATTGAGTTCCACAAAAGGGTTATAACCCAGAGGGAATTTATAGAGGGGAAGCACGATGTGAACTTTGTTGAAAGAATGCTGGTTTAGATATACTCAAGTATGGTGAGCCTGCGATTTGCAAACAGCTTCATAATGGCCTCATAAGTCAATTCATACCTTCTGTAATCGCTTATTGATTTTGCAAGGTCCGCATCTTCGTTATCCGATTTAATCTTATTGAGAGTGTCCATCTTGTCTTCCTGAGTGGTTTGAATGTTTCTTAGTTCCTTCAGAACGCTTCCTATTTCGCTTCTTATCTTCACTATTTGGTCATAGGCTTGTTTTAAATTATCTATATCCGTCTGATCGGGAGCTGTTCCTCCGCTCAGTTTATCAGCTATGCTTTTTATAACCTTAAATATGTTGGTTGTATTTACACCGAAAACGTAATCTCCCCTCAGGAATGCTTTTACCCTATAACCTTCATCAACGAGAACCTCAAAATCCTTATTGCTTCCCAGGTAATCAAGGGTATTCTCATCAAAGGGCTTCGTATTGAGTGAAGCCCCCGAAAAAATGTAGTTTTTCCCTACTTTTTCGTTTGCAACCTTTACGAGCACTTTCAGGGCTTCTTCAAACTCTCTTCCTATGGCTTTTAGTTCACCCTCATTTAGTGTTCCGTTTGAAGCCCTTATAAGTGATGAGTAAAGGGCTTTTAATCTGTCTTCAATACCCGAAAGGAGTGTATCCGCATAAGTGAGAACAGTATCCGCAAAAAGCCTGTTTCTTCCGAACTGAGACAGCGAACTTATTTCCTTTTTTAGCTCTTGAATTTTTTCAAAGGAAACCGGGTCGTCGGAAGGTTTCCCAACCCTCTTTCCCGTTACTATTTCCATATACTTTTTTTCAATATTATTCCTCACCTTTTCGTTTTCCTTTTGGAAGAAAAGGTAAAAAATCAAGTCCGGAACCCTCATCTTTCCTCACCTCATATCATGTTAATGGTTGTCTGCATAAGCTCGTCTAATCTCGGCAGTATTTTTGCCACCGCTTCATAAGTTCTTTGGAGCTTTATTATCTCCATAAATTCCTCATCAATAGAAACCCCTTGTCTTTCTAAAATCTTTTTTTCCATTGAGTCGTAAAGGGCTTTCTCCGTATCGTATGTGGTTTCTATGCTGCTTTTTTCCGTTCCTATATAATCGGTAAGTTTTATTACATCATCTTTTGCATTTTCCCAAACGTTTAAACCGCTTTCCGCGTAATCCGCAGCCCTTGCAAAATCAACGCTATCAAGGTCATTCCTTGTAATGTTCACCTCAAAGGTATCAATTGCACTTCCCGAAATTTTAAACACACTTTTCTCCGTTCCGTCATTTAGAGGAATATTCAGATTTAAAAGGGTATTAACTAAGTTACTCAGGTTATTGACAGTTGTTTCTATGTCATTTTGTGCATCAACAACCCCTTTTATCTTTCCTCCCCTCAGGAAATCGGTAATATCGCTTCCGTCCCTTTGATATTTTACCCTTCCGTTTTCCGCCTCAAGGGTATAGTATGCATTCCCAAAGTCAACTAAGACAAATCCCTTATCCGTTACCACTTTTATCCTTCCTATTTCGTCCTCTTGAGCTCTCACGTAAATGTATTTAGAAAGCTCTTTCAGGTATGCATCTCTCTTGTTCAGAAGTGTTTTATAATCCTTTCCCCCCGTTTGAACGTAAGCAAGGGTTATTTCTCTATTTACGTTGTATATCTTTTTCAGGAGTTCGTTTACTCTCCTTACGTATTTCCCGAGAACACTGTCAAGATTCTGGGAAAGATTGTTCAGCTGTTTATATCTGCTCCTTATAACATTCACCACCGTCTTTGCGGAGGAAAGGAGTGCGGATTTTGCTCCTTCGTTTGTGGGCTCCTTAAGAAAATCCTCATAAGCCTTAAAGAAGTCGTTAACGTAATCCTCCAAGCCTTTTCCTACCTGAAACATGGACTCTATCTGTGAGAGAACTTCTTTTCTCTCATCCAGAAGATTGATGAGTGATAGCTTTTCGTTTCTCAGGTTAATAAAGTTGAAGTTCTGAATTCTTCTTACTCCTTCAAGGGTTATTCCGCTGTATAAATCACTCTGAATTAAAGGAGATTCTCTTACGTAGTTTTCATCCTGGGCGTTTGCTACGTTTCTGTCCCTTACCTCAATAGCCTTTCTGTAGACGTCCAGCGCCTGAGCTATTATGTTAAAAGCACCCGCAAACATCACCTCACCCCGTATAGCTTTGCAAATATCTCAAGGTTTCTTCTGATTAAATTCTTAACATCCTCGTAGTCCTTTGCTATCTCTTTCAAGGTTTCGGGACTTGCCTCCCTCATCATCTTTTCAAGTTCAATGAATTCATTTTCAAGACCTTCGTAATCAAAGGGGTCTTTAAGCCTTTCCTTTAAAGCTTTTATCTTTTCTTTCAGCTCCATACAAAATATTTAATCGGAGTTTTAATGAATATTTTTACGGGAAAAATGTAGATTAGATATTAGGAGGTGGGAAGCTATGGAAAAAAATATGGCACTGTGGGACAGGGTGATAAGAATTATACTCGCGGTGGTGTTCCTCTATCTCGCTATAACAAACGGCGGACTTTACTGGATTTTGGGCATTATTGGCATAGTTTTCCTGGTAACCTCCGCAATAGGATTCTGTCCGCTTTACAAGGTTATCGGTTTTAGAACGGGTTGAAGATACTCGGGATAGATTACGGAACCAAACGTGTAGGCATAGCGGTAGGTGACGAAAATCTCGGTATTGTTTCACCGAAGGAATCCGTAAAGACCGAAAGGGCTATAGAGAGAATAAAGGAGCTCGTTCATAAAGGTAATATAAAGAAAATTGTTGTGGGCTATCCGCTGACCTTGCGGGGAAAGGAAGGTCAAAGGGCAAGGCTTGTTAAGAAATTCGTGGAAAAACTAAAGGAAGAAATTCCAGATGTTGAGATAGTTCTATGGGATGAGAGATGGACAACAAAAGAAGCCCTATCAAGGCTTGAGGGATTATCCCAAAAGAAAAAGAAGGAACTGAAGGACATCGTTTCCGCGGTTATTATACTTGAGGAATACATAAATTCTTTGAAGAATAAAATTTAATTCTGATGAAGGAGAAAGATGTTCTTCACGTTGCGAATATGACAAACGGCTTGATTGTTTACCCCGATTATGACTATATAGTTTACTTCCCTTCTTCCTACACCGCCGCCGGAACTCCCCTTTACTTTCCAGAGTTTGCGGTTCCCGTTGACCTCATTAAAGCACTCCTTGAGGAGAAGAAGGTTATAATGTATGACGCCACGGTTCATGAAAATAAAGAGCTCACCGATGCATTTCTAAAGGGCGTTCCCACCTTTCTTATGGCTCTGAACCGTGCTCTCCACGGAACGAAAGGACTGCTTGAGAAGGTAAATCAAGGTTATAAAGTTTGTCCCTGGCAAACACCCGATATAGTCCACCACGCTGTCTACAGGCTTCCTAAGCATTACTACAAGTTTCTTAAAAAATGTGTCAAGCTGTTTGCTCCCGAAAAGAAAGGAAAGCTCTGGATATCCATTCCCGAAAATGTTGAACTCGTAGTTGAAAAGATAGACAGGCACCTTAATGATAACTACGAAGAGATAGCGAAGATGATAAAAGAGGGAAAATCCATAACCTCTTTATGACCTCTGTCAACGGATAACATACCCTTTTGCCTTTAATATCATTATCTAATGGGTATTCTTGACAAAATTCTGAAGAAGAAAGAAGAGGGAAAGGAAAGCTCCGTAGAGTTCACCGTAGGAGATATACATCTCAGACACGTTCCCGTAAAGAGAGACCCCGATGCAAAGATAGAAGAATACTGGATAGAGACCCTTGATGTATCGGAGGACGCTTACTGGGTTCTTGTGGGAAGAAGACACGGGGTTTTCCAGCTTTACGACTGGGCGGGAAATCTTCACAGGCTTCCATCAAAGCCTCCCGCTCAATCGGTAACGGATATCCTTTTTAGAGGCAAGTATCTGGGTATCGTTGCACCCCCTTACCTTGTCATTTATTACCTTGAAAATCCGAAAGACCCGAAAACCTGGAAAAGCGTAAGGATATCCCAGGAAGGACTGAGACCGACGGGCGGTCTTGATATAAGGAAGGGAACCCTCGCCTTCGGTGTTGTCGGAGAAAAGGTTTACGTAATAGACCTTTCGGGAGACCTAACTCAGACAACCGTTGATTTTAAGAGCACGTTCATATACAGGGATGCGGAAATAGGAGACCTGAGAACCATAAAGATACTTCCTAACGGAAAGCTATTTCTCAGCGGAACTCAGGGAAGCGGTGTCTTTTCCATAGGGGGAAACCTCCTCAGAAAGATACCCTACGCGGGAAATAGAGCGGTTGCCCTTTATGAGGATAAGGTTTACATAGCGGACAACGAAAAGCAAAAAATAGCTATCTACGACTCCACACTTGATAGGATTGAGGGAGAGTTAGACCTCGTTCACAGGGTGGGAAGGATAGATGTTTCCCCAGACGGAGGCTATCTCTTTACCGCGGATGAAGAGGAAAACAGACTGGGAATCTACAACCTTAAGGAAAATAGCTTCCTTGATTTTATAAATGGATTCGGATACAGTGTCGTGAGAGTAGCTCCCGACGGAAGCGTATACACCTCAAGGTATGAAGACGTAGAAGGAAGGAGGTATTACTATCTTGAAAAATTTGAAACGAACCTGATAGACTTTGTTTACCCCAAAGAAAGACAAAAGCAGATAATAAAGAACGCTCAAAACATATATAAGGCGTTTAAGAAATACATAGATGAGGCAAAAACCGAAGACCAACTCCAAACGGTGAAGCCCCTTGAGGAGCTGGAAAGCATAAGCGTTCCTTTAAAAGAGGTAAGAAGCCTCATTCTAAAGGCAAGGGAAGAACTATCAAGAAGAAAACTTGAGGTATTTATAAATACCCTTAAGGAAAAGCTAAGGGAAGGAAGCTTTACGGGTCAGGATTATGCGAAACTAAAGGAAAGGCTTGAGGAAGTAAGCGGGGAGTGGGAGGAAAAACTTAATCAACTGAAAGAAGAAGCGGAGAGGTTTTTTGAAGAGAAGTTAAGAGAACATCTCAAAAAGGTGAAGGAAGCAATAACCAAGTCCAAAGTGACAAACTTCACGGATATGGAAAGTTTACCCGAAGTTAAAGAGACGCGAAAGTTTATATCAACTCTTCCCAGGGAGTTTTCAAACTATGCAAACGAAGAACTCCTCAAAACCCTTCAGGAGAGAATAATAGAGGACAGGCTCAAAACATTTTCTATAAAGCTTTTTGAGGATAAGGTTGTCTTCGGCAGGGAAGAAGTAGAAAAGTTCAAACCACAACCCGTAAGGTATAAGTGGCATCTGAAGGTTGAGGATAAATTTATCCAGGACGGGAAGGTCTACGCAAGGATAGCTTTTGAAAGGGAAGATGGGCTACTTGTTGAGCCAAAAAGGTATAATAACATAGTTGAACAGGACAGCGTAAGACACTTCCCCGAGTGGGTGGGAAGGTATTTAAAACACCTGAACGGTTTGTGTTCAACGGAACCTTACCGTGTTCCCGACTTTGTTTCCTTTGAGGATACACCGTGGTTCGTTCAAAACCTTGAGAGATTTGCCTCACTCGTCAAAGAACAGCTTGCCTACCAGGAAGGTATCCTCATACTTGAGGGAGACGCGGGTGTGGGAAAGAACTTCCTCGTTGAGGTATTTTCCGCCCTGACAAACAGACCGCTTTTTATAATCCCCTGCAACTCAAAGATGGAAAAAGAGGATATAACCTTCGTTTACGAGTTTGACCCGAAGAGGGGAACAAAGAGGGTTTACTCCGACCTTGTAAAAGCTTTAAAAACACCGGGAGCTGTGATATACCTTGATGAGATAAACACACTTCCCCCTTCCCTTGTCAAGATATTTAACCCCCTGTTTGACTACAGGAGGTATCTGGTTCTTTCCTACGGCGAAGTGGTAAAGGCAAGACCCGATGTTATACTGGTAGGAGGAATGAATCCCCAAAACTACCTTGGTGTTTCGGAACTCCCTCAGGATATAAAGTCAAGGGCTGACATAATGTATGTTGATTATCCCCCCTTTGAAGATGAAAAGGGCTTTTATTACCCCGATGAAGCACTAATTTTAAGGGATTACGTGGACACATTAGCTTCCCTGACCAAGGAAGAGTTTACGTATCTTTGGTATTACGTTGTGAACGATGTGAAAACGGAACTCGGGGAAAAACTGAAAACACCCGAAAGGGAAAGGGATATAAGACTACTTTTTGAACTGCTAAAGATTGCAAATGAGATAAGGAGAGCTTACAGGGCATACCAAACCCAGCAATCCGAGGAACCGGTAGAGTTTGTATTTTCTATAAGGGATACAATAAGGTGTGCGAGAAGGTTGAAAAAATACGGAGATGCTAAGAAAGTGGTAATAGAAACGATAATTCCCAAAATCAGTTCACCCCTTGAGAAGGAGATAGTAAGGAGTATAGTTGAAAGGGTTTAATTTTAAATATGGAAGAAAAGGAATTTAGCTCAATTAACGTGATACCACTGGTTGACATTATGCTGGTTCTCCTTACAATCGTTTTGACTACCGCCACATTTATAGTTAGGGGAGATATTCCCGTTGAGATTCCGAAAGCTCAAAGCGGAGAAGCGGTTCGGGAAAAAGGTATCGTTATAACTATAACTTCTAAGGGCATTGTTTACTATAACTCCGAGAAAGTTTCGTATAATGAGCTTAAAGAAAAGCTGAAGGCACTGAACAATACGGTTCCCGTTGAAATAAGAGCTGACAGGTCTGCAAAGGTGGAATATCTGGTAAAGGTTCTTGACCTATTGAATAGTCTCGGTTTTAAAAATGTCAGTTTAGCGGTTGAGAAATCTGCTTAAATTAATTCATTATGAAAGAGGTTGAGCTGAAGATAGAGGGTATGACCTGCATGCATTGTGTGAACACAGTAAAAAGGGCTCTTCAGGGTGTTGAGGGCGTTTCCGAGGTTGATGTATCCCTGGAAGAAAAAAGGGCTTATGTAAGGCTTGAGAAAGAAGTCCCTTATCAAACCCTGAAGAAGGCTGTGGAAGAGTGGGGATACAAGGTCGTAGATTAATTGAAAATCATTCTCAATTGCAATAAATTTAAATTTAGCGATGCTTGAGCTTAAAGGTAAAATCTCGGAACTTAGAGAACGGTTTGAGGATGTAAAAAAGGTATTAAAACCCGAGGAGCTTGAACAAGAGTTAAAGAAACTGGATGAAAAAATGTCCGCTCCGGACTTTTGGAACGACCAAGAAAAGGCAAAGGAAACGGTGCAAAGGAGGAAGTGGGTTGAGGAAACCCTTGAGAAGATAAAGAGTCTTGAAAAATCAATAAAAGATATTGAGGAGCTCGGAGAGATAACACCCGAGGAAGACACCGAAACGTGGGCTATGATAGATGAGGAAGTAAACACGATAGAAAAGGATTTAAAGGAGCTGGAGCTTAAAACGTATCTTTCGGGAGAGGTTGACCACAAGAATGCGTATCTAATGATACAGGCGGGAGCGGGAGGAACGGAGGCTTGCGATTGGGCGGATATGCTTTTCAGGATGTATAAAAGGTGGGCGGAAAGAAAGGGTTTTGAGGTTGAGATAGTTGATATAACGCCCGATGACGTTGCGGGAATAAAGAGCGTTACTATGCTTATTAAAGGGCCTTACGCTTACGGATATCTAAAGGGTGAACAGGGTGTTCACAGGCTTGTTAGAATTTCTCCCTTTGATGCGAATGCAAGAAGGCACACGTCCTTTGCAGCGGTTTCGGTAATGCCCCAGATAGACGAAGAGATAAACATAGAAATAAAGCCCGAGGATTTAAAGATAGAAACATTCAGGGCTTCGGGTGCGGGCGGTCAATACGTAAATAAAACCGATACTGCGGTGAGGATAACCCATATACCGACGGGTATAACGGTAAGCTGTCAACAGGAAAGGTCTCAATACCAAAACAAGAGGAAAGCCCTTGAACTTTTAAAGGCAAAGCTCTATCAGCTTGAGCTCCAAAAGCTTGAAGAGAAGAAAAAGCAATACGAAGGCGAAAAGACGGATATAGGTTGGGGACATCAGATAAGGTCATACGTTTTCCACCCTTATAAACTCGTGAAGGATTTGAGGACGGGATACGAAACGGGAAACGTTGATGCGGTAATGGACGGAGAAATAGACGAGTTTATAGAAAGCTACCTGAAGTGGAAAAAGCAAAAGGAAAATAGAAATTAATCAGGCTATTACGACCGATTCATTACCCTTTTCATCTTCGCCGAATCCTTCCACAAGAACGCTAAGCATCTTTGCAGCTTCAACTAAAGTGTAAGTTAAAACCTCATCCCTCAGCATAAAGGGAAGCGGAAGCTCATATATGACCTTTGCATATCCCTTGTCAAGCTTAATATTAACGCTCAGCGTTCCCCTTTCAAAATCTTTCTCAACTTCGTTGGATATTTCCTTTACGGGAACGACTTTTATACCCCTCAGGTTGAACTCTTTTTTCAGACCCGTTAAGTAATCCTTCGGTTCCTTGCTTTCCCTTAAAAGTTTAAAAACCTTTCTCAAACTGTTTAACATTCTTTTCTCCCTTTCAAATCGGGAAAACTCATTCAAAAGTGTTCTGTAGTCTTTTCTCAGCTTTAGTATTCTTCTCCTTTCCTTTCCTATAACCGTGGCATACTCAAAGTTGTAAGAGCTGAAGAAAATACCCAAGAAAAGCAAGAGATGTGCGGTAAGTATAAGGGGTAAGGAAAGAAAGTAATAAAAGGATAAGCCGAAGGCGGATAAGGTTATAAGGAAAGCTACGATAGTTTTTCTCCAGGAATAGAGGGCTATGAGTATAGCTAAAGCGTATATGGTCAGGAAACTCCCCGATAGGAATATAAAAGCGGGAACCAAAACTATATCAAGCAGGAGCGAAATAAATTTAAGGAATCTCGGCCTTGTGAATATGTATATGTAGACATTTGTAAGGAAGTAAAATCCGAGGAGAAAAGCGGGAAGGTAATCTATATTCTTTAGGGTTAAGAAGAGTGAGAGATACAGGGATACGAAAAGCCGCGCTACGAAGAAAATATCTTTCTTAATTTTTTCCAGCATTAAATAAAAAAATACCTTAAAAATCCGTTTACAGTTTTTCTTTATATTTCATAGCTTCGCCTATAAAGGATGTAAATAGCGGGTGCGGGGCAAAGGGCTTGCTCTTGAACTCGGGGTGAAACTGACACCCGAGATACCACCTGTGGCCTTTGATTTCCATTATCTCAACAAGCTTTCCGTCCGGGGAAAGCCCGGAAAAAACAACACCCTTTTCCTCAAAAGGTTTCCTGTATGCGTTGTTAAACTCGTATCTATGCCTGTGCCTTTCGTATACGAGTTCCCTTTTGTAAACTCTGTATGCAAGGGTTTCCTCCTTTATTTTGCACGGATAAGCTCCGAGTCTCATCGTTCCACCCAGCCTGTCTATCTTCTTTTGCTCTTCCATTATGTCTATTACGGGATGGGGTGTATTCGGGTCAAACTCGGTTGAGTTCGCACCTTCAAGCCCGAGAACATTTCTCGCAAACTCTATGGCCATCAGCTGCATACCGAGGCATATACCGAAGGTAGGTATGTTATTTTCCCTTCCGAACTTCAAGGCATCTATCTTTCCCTTTATTCCCCTTTCTCCGAAACCTCCCGGAACTATAATTCCGTGTATGTCCTTTTCAAGCTCTTTAACATCAAGAACTTCAGAGTTTTTCAAGATTACGTTAACCTTTACCTTGTTCGCTATCCCTCCGTGTATGAGAGCCTCTATTACGCTTTTGTATGAATCCCTCAGCTCAACGTATTTACCGACAAGCGCTATATTTACCACATCTTTCGGATGCTTTAGGATGTTTACGACCTTTTTCCACCTTCCCAGGTTTACCTCTTTATGCTTTAAACTCAATTTTTGAGTAATAATCCTGTCTATTCCTTGCTCCTTAAGTTTTAAGGGAACCTCGTAGGGAAACTCAAGGTCAGGTGCGGATATTACTGCTTCCTCTTTTACGTTTGTAAACAACGCTATCTTTGCCTTTATTCCCTTCGGTATCTCCCTATCGGAACGGCAGATTATTATATCGGGCTGTATTCCTATGGCTCTCAGCTCCTTTACGGAGTGCTGGGTGGGTTTCGTTTTTAACTCTCCGACCGCCTTTATGTAAGGAACGTAAGTAAGGTGAATAAATACGTGATTCTCCTTTCCGAGTTCCAGAGAAAGCTGACGAACAGCCTCAAGGAAGGGAAGTCCTTCTATATCCCCGACCGTCCCCCCTATTTCAACCAGGACTATATCGTTATCCTTCTCAACTTTCCTTATTGACTCCTTTATTTCCTCGGTTATGTGGGGTATTACCTGAACCGTTGCACCGAGGTAATCTCCTTTTCTCTCTTTATTTATAACGTTGTAATATATTCTTCCTGCGGTTACGTTGTTATTCCTTGTCATGACCGCATTCGTGAATCTCTCATAATGCCCCAGGTCAAGGTCTGTTTCCGCTCCGTCCTCCGTGACGTAAACCTCACCGTGCTGATAGGGACTCATAGTTCCCGCATCAACATTAAGGTATGGGTCAAGTTTCTGGAGGGTTATCTTGTATCCCATCTCCTCAAGGATTGTGGCTATTGATGCGGAAGTTATGCCCTTTCCAAGGGAAGAAAGAACACCACCCGTTATGAATATAAATTTAGCCATGTAAGAAAATTATAAATTCTTGAGCTCCCTGTATTTTCTCTTAACAAATTCAACAGCTTCTTCTTTTGTTTTTACCTCTCCCTCTATCTGGGCGTCTATCAGGGCTTTTTTAAGTTCTCCTACGATTTTCCCGGGTCTTATGCCGAGTATCTCCATAATTTCATTTCCGTCAAGCAGGGGTTTGAGTGCATTCTTATCGTATTCGTTTCTTTTGAAACTCTCAAGTTCCGCTATAGTTTCAAGAAGGGCTTTTATCTCCTCTTCGTCATCACCGCTTGCATAAGCGTCTGCAATGGAAAGCAGGAATAAATGGGGTGCTATATCTCCGCACTCCCTCCAGAAATTGGCCATGCCTCTCCTTTTTAGCTCTCCTTTCTTAAAAGCTTCCCGCAGATAGAAAGGTCTCAGGTGGTATCTCACGAGCTTTGCTATAAACTCCGTTACCTCATCTCCCCATCTTAGCTTTTCTCCCGTTTCCCTTACTATGTTTGCTCCCACCTTGTCGTGTTCATAAAAGGTTACTTTGCCCTCCCTTATCTTGAATGTGTAAGGTTTACCTATATCGTGAAAGAGAGCTCCCCATTTTAGGAGTTCAATATCCGTAAACTCGCCGAGATACCTCTTTCTTCCGAAATCCTTAAGGAGTTCGCTGCTAAGATACCTTGCTCTTTCTTCTATAACTTTCTCAAGGAACTCAAGGGTTTTGAATGTGTGTTCATCAAGGGGATATATGTGATGTTCCCCCTGGTTCTTTATATCTTTCAATCTTCCGAACTGGGGAATAATGGCCTGAAGTATACCGTAGTCGTAAAGCTCCCTGAAGACTTTAAAAGATGTCTTTTCCTTCATTATCTTAAATAGCTCATGGGTTATCCTCTCCGGTGCGGATTTCATGACGAGGGAAGGATTCTCTTTAACGAATTGGTAGAAATCTTCCGTAAGCTGGAGGTTTTTCTCAACAGCTATCCTGAAACCCCTTAAAATTCTCACCGGGTCCTTTTTTAGATTCTCAAGGGATACGGGCCTCAAAAGCCCTTGTTCTAAATCTTTTATTCCCCCCGTGGGGTCAAATACTATGGTTTGCTTGGCACCTATGCTGAGAACATCGTCAAGGTTAACCGCTATCGCATTTGCGGTAAAGTCCCTTTCCTTTAAATCTTCCATTAATGCCTTTTCAAGGTTCTTTCCCTTCAAAGGAGAGAAATCAAAGCGATACCTGTAGGGAGGAAGGTGAAGAACAACAGTAGCTATTACGGGTCTCTTTATCAGAAATCCTTTCTTTTCAAAAACGAAGAAATGTCCGCCTATTCTTTCCGCAAGCTTTTTTGCAACCTCAACGGGGTCTGCGGTTGTAAGGAAATCAACATCTATGTTGTATCCCACCGGTTCTCCCAGTATCCTGTCCCTTACCCAGCCTCCCACTATAAAGCAGTAGTCTTCCCTGGGAAGAACCTTTGCGACGTCGTCAAAGTAGGAAAGATAGAAGTTAAGTCCGTGGAGCGTATGCTTTCCCGAAGAGACTATTTCTATATCCATGAAAGATAAATATATCTTTCCCTTTTCCTTTTATTCAATGAATGAATCATTTAAACAAACTCACAAAAATTGATTTATAAGTCAATTTAGAATAAAATCAATTATATGAGATATGTCAGGCAGTCTTTAGTCGGCGGAGGTGGAAGATGAAGCAAAATAACAAGGTTCAAGTCAGCAGAAGGGAGTTTTTAAAGCTCAGTGCGGCTGTTGCAGCTGCGACTGCGGTCGGAATTCCCGTTCCCGAGGAAGTTATGGCTGCGGCAGGAGAAGCTCAAGAAGGGTGGCAGTGGGATAAAGCCGTTTGTCGTTTCTGCGGAACGGGATGCGGAATAATGGTAGCTACCAAAAATGACAGGATAGTTGCGGTAAAAGGAGACCCCCTAAACCCCGTAAACAGGGGTCTTAACTGTATTAAAGGATATTTCACGGCAAAGATAATGTATGGTGAAGACAGACTTACAAAACCGCTCCTCAGGGTAAACGAAAAGGGAGAGTTTGACAAGAAAGGAAAGTTCAGACCCGTTAGCTGGAAGAAGGCGTATGAGGTTATGGTAAAGAAATTCAAGGAAGCCTATAACGAACTGGGTCCCGAAGGAATTGCTATATTCGCTTCAGGCCAATACACGATAATGGAAGGGTATGCAGCTGCAAAACTCATGAAAGCGGGTTTTCGTTCAAATAACATAGACCCCAACGCGAGGCACTGTATGGCATCCGCTGTTGCCGCGTTTATTCAAACCTTCGGTATAGATGAACCTGCAGGATGTTATGACGACATAGAACTCACAGATACCTTCGTCATCTGGGGCTCAAATATGGCCGAGATGCACCCTGTTCTGTGGGCAAGGGTTCTTGATAGAAAGCTTTCCAATCCGGATAGGGTTAAGGTAGTTGTTCTTTCAACATTCAGGCATATGACTATGGACGGTGCGGATATAGATATAATTTTCAAGCCCCAGACGGACCTCCTGATACAGAACTACATACTGAGGGAAATCGTTTATAACCACCCGGAGGCCATAGACTGGGATTTTGTGAACAACTACTGTGCCTTTGCCACGGGATACATAGACATAGGTTACGGTATGCGGGATAATCCCAACCATCCTAAATACAGCAAAAAGGAAAGGGAAACTATGATAAAGGAAATCGTAAAGGTAATCTCAAAAGAGGAAGCAAAAGCCCTCGGTGTTTACGGACTCAAAGAGGGTGATAAGCTTGAAATGAAACACAGGAAACAGGCGGGCAAGCACTGGGTTATCACCTTTGAGGAGTTCAAAAAAGCCTTAGAACCATACACCCTTGATTACGTTGCACAAGTTTCAAAAGGTGACCCGGACGAACCCCTTGAAGAGTTCAAGAAAAAGCTTAAAACCTTGGCAGAACTTTACATAGAAAAAGGTAGGAGGGTGGTTTCCTTCTGGACAATGGGTTTCAACCAGCATACGAGGGGAACGTGGGTAAACGAACAGATTTACGCAATTCACCTGCTTCTCGGAAAACATGCAAAACCCGGAAGCGGTGCATTTAGCCTTACGGGACAGCCTTCCGCATGCGGAACCGCAAGGGAAGTGGGAACATTTTCCCACAGGCTTCCGGCGGATATGGTGGTCTTCAATCCCAAACACAGGGAAATAGCGGAAAGAATATGGAAGATTCCCAAAGGAACTATAAACCCTAAGGTGGGTTCGGACATAGTTCAGATAATGAGGGATTTGGAGGACGGAAAGATTAAATGGGCCTGGGTTATGGTCTGTAATCCCTGGCAGGACTGTGCAAACGCAAATCACTGGATAAAGGCGGCGAGGAAGATGGATAACTTCATAGTTGTCTCGGAAGCTTATCCGGGTATATCCGCAAAGGTTGCGGACCTTATCCTTCCCTCCGCGATGATATATGAAAAGTGGGGAGCTTACGGAAATTCCGAAAGGAGAACACAGCACTGGAGACAGCAGGTCACACCGCCGGGCGAAGCTATGCCCGATGAATGGCAAATTATTGAGTTTTCTAAATTCTTTAAGCTAAAGGAAGTCTGGAAGGAGTGGAAACTAAGGGACGGAACCGTTCTTCCCAACGTCCTTGAGGAAGCAAAGAAAATGGGATACGACCCCGAGATGACCCTGTATGATGTTCTATTTTCCGAGGAGGCTTTCAAGAGAACAATACCCCACGTTGACTTAAGGTGGCCTCAGCCGGTAGCTTATAACCCCGAAACGGGTAAACTCCATCCGAATACCACTGCGGCGGGAGATAAAAGAAAAGTTATAGGGGTTGACGGAAAACCTTGGAAAGGTTATGGATTCTTTGTTCAAAAAGCTCTATGGGAGGAATACAGGCTTTTTGGTCTCGGACACGGGCACGACCTTGCGGACTTTGACACATACCATAAGGTAAGAGGTCTGAGGTGGCCTGTTGTTGACGGAAAAGAAACACCCTGGAGATTTAACGCAAAATACGACCCGTATGCGAGAAAATACGGAAAAGGAAAAGAGTTTGCTTTCTACGGTCCCGCGCTGAAAAAAATACCGAAGGGAACACTTCCCAGATTTGAGAACGGAGAGTGGAAGGTTGAACTCGGTGAAATTGTTGACCTTACAAACAGGGCAAAAATATTCTTCAGGCCGTATATGGAACCTCCCGAAATTCCGGACGAAGAATATCCCTTCTGGCTTTGCACTGGAAGGGTGCTTGAACACTGGCACTCGGGAACTATGACGATGAGGGTTCCCGAACTATACAGGTCTATGCCGGAAGCCTTCTGCTATATGCATCCCGATGATGCGAAGAAATTAGGTGTAAAAGACGGAGACCTTGTATGGATTGAATCAAGGAGGGGAAAGGTAAAGGCAAGGGTTTCAACCCGCGGAAGGAACAGGCCGCCGAAAGGCCTTGTATTCGTTCCCTGGTTTGACGAAAGGGTTTACATCAACAAGGTAACCCTGGATGCAAGATGTCCGATATCTAAACAAACGGACTATAAGAAGTGTGCCGTGAAAATTTACCCCGCGTGAGGTAAAGTATGCTTAAGAAACCGGACTCCAAACGCAGGAAGCTCCTTGTGGGCTTCCTGCAAGGTTTTGGTTTTTCCCTGATAGGCGGTGTGGTCTGGTCCGCGATAGTTTACGAGAATAAAAACGACCCGTTGGTTCTCAGACCTCCTGGAGCTCATGAAGAAGAAGAATTTCTGAAAAGATGTATAAAGTGCGGTCTTTGTGTTGTTGCCTGCGGAAACAGGGAGAATATACCGAGAGACAGGAATGGAAACAAACTCGTAACTCTCAGGCTTGCAGCACCCGGAGATGGAAAACCGCTCGGAACGCCTTACTTCATCCCGCGGGAAGTTCCCTGCTATATGTGTGAAGATGTTCCCTGCACCTATGCCTGTCCTACAAAAGCCCTTGATACAGAACTGCTGAAAAATGAGAAGGGAGAGGTGGACATAAACAGGGCAAGAATGGGTGTGGCTGTAATAGATTACAACAGCTGCATAGCTTACTGGGGACTTCAATGCGATGCCTGTATCAGAGCCTGTCCCCTCATGCACAAAGCCATATATGCAGACTTGAAAAGAAACAAAAGAACGGGAAAACATGCGATGCTCGTCCCTGTTGTAGACCCAAATTACTGCACAGGTTGCGGCTTGTGTGAACACGCATGCCCGACGGATAAAGCTGCTATATACGTCCTCCCGAGGGATATAGCCCTCGGAAGAATAGGAAAGCATTACGTAAGGGGATGGATGGAAACTGAAGAAAATGTTGAGGAAAAGATAAAGGAAAGGGAAAAAGAGCTCAAAACTTGGAAGCCTAAGAGTCCGGAAGAATACCTGAACACGGAGGACCTCTTAAATGAGTAGTAATAAATACCTAATTCTCAGGCGGATATCCCAGATTACCATACTCGGGCTTTATCTTGGAGGGAACTACTTCGGATGGAAGGTTCTACAGGGAAATTTAAGTGCTTCAAAACTCTTCGGAGTAATTCCCCTCTCGGACCCTTACGCAGTTATCCAAATGTTTTTGGCGGGAGCTCTTTTGGGAACGGATGTGATAATCGGTGCGGTAATAATAGCGGTATTTTACGGGTTGATAGCCGGAAGGGCTTTTTGCAGCTGGGTCTGTCCCGTTAATATATTTACCGACATAGCCAACTGGATAAGGGTAAAAAGCGGACTCCACAGGGAAGAAAAGAGAATTTCCTTCCCCAGAAGCGTAAGATACTGGTTTCTCGCTCTCGGTCTTTTACTTTCACCCATCCTCGGTGTTCCTGCCTTTGAGTTTGTAAGTCCGGTTTCCATAACCCACAGGGGAATAATTTTCGGAATGGGACTCGGGTGGAGTGTTATACTCGCGATATTTCTTTTTGACCTTTTTGTTGTTAAAAACGGATGGTGCGGACATATCTGTCCCCTCGGGGCTTTTTACTCCCTTATTTCCAGACCCGTTTCTCTCGTAAGAGTAGGGTATGACCTGAAGAAATGCACCGAGTGTATGGAGTGTAAAAGGGTATGTCCCGAGGTTCAGGTTCTCCGGATGATAGGAAAAGAAAACAAACCCGTTCTTTCCGGGGAATGCACGAACTGCGGAAGGTGTATAGACGTATGCCCCGAGGGTGCACTTTTCTATACCTTCAGGTTTAAAAAATCGGGAGGTGATAAAGATGCGCATTAAAAGGTTTGCTTACCTGATTTTTGCTTCCTCTTTGGTTCTATTTGCAAAGGAAGCAATTTCTCCCGAAGAGCTCGGAATAAGGAAAGCTCCCCTTGAAAAGGAAACCATAAACATTCCTGAGGCGGAGTATCCCAAAACTCCCCCCGGAGCTTCAAAGAAATTCCAGAGGGCTTACGAGAACGCACCCCCTCAGATACCCCACAGCATAGAGGGAATGTTTCCCATAACGTTAAAAAATAATGCCTGCCTCAATTGTCATATGCCCGATGTAGCAAAACAGATAGGAGCAACACCTATCCCCCCTACGCACTTTATAGACTTTTATCACCTTCCCAAGGGGAAAATTCTAAAGTTAAGCGATATTGACAAAGCAAGGTGGAACTGCCTTCTGTGCCACAGACCTCAGGCAAACGTAAAGCCCGTGGTGAAAAACCTGTTTAAACCCGAATACAGAATTCCCGAAGCTAAGGAAAGATCCATACTTTACAAGGAAATCTTTGAAGGAACAGGAAAGCACAAATGATTCTTTTCTTCCTCATTCCCCTTATAGCTTTCTCGCTGAGTGTTAAACTTGATGGAGCAATAACGGATATCTCCGTTTACGGAAGGAAAATAGCTGTAGGAACGGAAGCCGGAAAGTTATACATACTTTCCGACAAACTTGACATTATTTCTGAAGTTAGCTTTCCGAGTTTTAAAGACTTCATGGGGGAAATACAAAAACCTAAGGTCTTCAGCGTTGACATTTACAGGGGGAAAATTCTCGTCGTGTGTGAAGACAATCTCGGAAAGAGCAGCGTTTACCTTTACGAAAACGGCAGATTAAAACCCATTTTGAAGCTTACCGAGGCCAGGAAGGCAATGTTTTACAACGATAACGAGATTATTATCGGAACTATATCAAACGAAGTGTGGAAATACAACCTGAAGGAAAAAAAGACTGTTTACAGATATCTCGTTTTCAGGTTTGCTTTTTCCGACTTTGATATGAATAAAAAGAAAAATCTTATAGCCTGGGGAGATGAATCGGGAAAGGTTTTCTTCATAGACCCGAAAACCGGAAGGTTAATCGGTGTTGCCACACAAGGCAATAAAGACAAAATCTTTAAAGTAAGCTTCTCTAGAAACAGGGTTTTATCCGGAGGAAGGGATAAAAAAGCTGTTCTTTACAACTTACAAAAAAAGTTAAAAGATAAAAACATTTGGAAGAAGAAACTTGACGCCCCTTCTCTCCTGAAGGATATTAGAACCCAGTTTATTAATAGGAAACTTGCGTTTATTCTCCTTCCCGAAAAGGTTTTTAAAACGAATTTTATGGTTTTCGCTGTGGCCTTATCCCCCGAAGAACATTTTGCAGCCTACACATCCGACGATAAGGGAACCATAAAGATTGTAAGACTCACCGATTACCGAGAAATTTCCCTAAACGTCGGTTGTTTTGTTAACACACTTGAGTTTATAAACGAACATAAATTGGCGGTTGGTTGCATAAACGGAAATTTAAAAATCGTGGAGGTGAAGCGATGAATATATCCAGCGTTGTGGTAAGGTGCAAACCGGAAGATTTAAAGGAAGTTCTTCAATCCCTTGAAGATTCGGGAATGTGTGATATTTATTTCTACGATGAGAGCGGGAAGATAGTCGTGGTAATAGAAGCCGAAGACGTAAAGGAAGAAGTCTTTAAGATGAAAGCCATTCAAAGACTGCCCAAGGTTCTTTCCGCAGAACTCATATTTTCTTACAGCGATGAGTGGTCTATGGCTAAGGAATACCTTGACAGGAATAAGAATAGGGTTCCAGAAATACTGAACGATGAAAAGGTAAAGGCTGAAGACATTGAGTATCAGGGGAGGGTGCCCAAGTGGGTTTAAACTCCATTTTTATCAACTTTTATGAGTTCTTTATTAAGAACTTGACTTTTCGTAAATAAACGCTTACTTTCAGAGTTAGGAGGGGTAAAAGATGGAGTTCGGCTGGCTTGAAGTTACGGTTGCAACCCTGTTTTTAACCATTGTTCTTGGTGCCATATGGACCCGAGGAAGAAACTGGCTGGACCCCGAGTTCTGGAAACGCTATGCAATAATAGGCTCCTCAATAATGTTCATAACCCTTATAATCCTCACCTTTGACACCCTTTCAAAGGTAAAGATGGGAGGAGATAGGATTCCCTCTCCGACGGCAATTAACTACAAGATAGACTACAAGTTTGACCCCGAAAAGGGATACTACGTGCCCGTAATAGGACCCGAAAAAGAACTCCTCTTCGGAAAGGAGTTTACGGAGGATGAAGCAAGGGAGCTAATAGTTAAAGGGAAGCTCGTCATTCAAAGTAGGGCCTGTATGGACTGCCACACATTGCTCGGAAACGGAGCTTATTACGCTCCCGACCTTACAAAGGCATGGCTGGACCCAAAGTGGGAAAAGATAATGATTCCCGCAACCGAGTCAAAGACAAAAGAAGAAGCCATGGTTAAGTTCCTTATGCACCCCGACAAATACGCAACCTGGACCAGAAGAATGCCGAACCTCGGACTTGACGAGGAGGAGGCAAAAGCCGTGGTTGCATACCTCAAGTGGATGGCCGCAATAAACACAAACGGCTTTCCGGACCACTTCGGTGAGTCAAAACTTGTGAAGTTCTGATAAAGGGAGGTGCAAGCTATGGAGAAGCTTTTAACAAGGCTCTGGGGAGATATCTCGGGTCTCCCCGAAGGTAAAAAAATAGCCCTTATGTATTGGACCGTTGCCATAGTTCTATTCGGAGCCCAGCTTCTTTTCGGACTTATCGCAGCCTACCAGTATATTAATCCGGATTTTCTTTATACGGTTATGCCATTTAACATAACGAGAATGCTCCATATAAACGCCATGGTTGTATGGCTCATAATGGGTTTCATAGGGGGCATTTACTGGCTTCTTCCCGATGAGACGGGAAGGGACGTAGTAGGTGCAAAGCTGGGGAAATTAGGTTTCTATCTACTTACGGGAGCCGTAGGTATTGTAGTTCTTGTTTACATACTTATTCAAACGGGAAAAGGAAACTTCTTTACATTATGGTTCATAAATGAGGGAAGGGAGTATATAGAGGCTCCGCGGTGGGCGGACATCGGCATAGTTGCGGTAATGGGCATAATATACTACAACGTCCTTGCAACGGTTCTAAAGGCAAGGAAAATAACGGGACTCCTCGGCGTTTTGCTTATAGACCTCGTAGCCTTAGCGGGCTTATACATAGCGGGTATGTTTTTTACCCCTAACATAACCGTAGACCAGTTTTTCTGGTGGTGGGTAGTTCACCTATGGGTTGAAGCTACCTGGGAAGTTCTCGTAGGCGTTCTTATGGGATGGGCTTTGATGCACGTTCTCGGAACACCGCGGAAAATCATAGAAGGATGGCTATACCTTGAGGTTCTTCTCGTTTTCGGAACGGGTATCCTCGGACTGGGACACCACTACTACTGGATCGGAACTCCCGAATACTGGCTCGGTATAGGGGGTTTCTTCTCTTCCTTGGAACCTATACCTCTGGTTGCCATGATTGTCCATGCGGTTTACGATGCGGGTGTTCACAAGCTCCAAAGTGTAAACAGACCCGCACTTTTCTTTATATTCCTTCAAGCGTTCGGAAACTTCTTCGGAGCAGGTGTATGGGGATTTATGCACACCCTTCCCCAGATTAATCTCTACTCCCACGGAACTCAGATGGCTGCATCGCACGGACACCTTGCATTTTTCGGAGCTTACGTCGCCACAAATCTCGTTCTGATGTATATAGCCCTTCAGTATATCAGGGCACCTCAAGGGCCAATACTTGACGGTAAACTCTGGCGTATAGCATACGTAGGAATGATTATCACGATGGTAGGCATGGTAGGAGCTTTACTCGTTGCGGGATTTGCTCAAACCTTCTTTGAAAGAGCGGTTGGAGGTGCTACCTGGCAAGATTATATAGTTGCCCAAATGCACCCTTGGGTAAGAATCCCGATGTACTGGAGACTCGGATTCGGAATACTCTTCTTCCTCTTCTACTTCGTCCTGGTTTACGATATGCTCACGATAGGAAGGAAAGCGGAAGCTACGGAGGTAAAGCCGGCATGATGAAAAATCCCTTTGAGGTGCTTTTTGTTCTGGGTGCCGGCTTCTTTTACATACTCTTTGCGGGTGCTTATGCATTTTCTTACACCGTTTTTAAAATGAGCGGAAAAAACATTTACAAACAGTTAATGTTTGCATTCCTTGTGGGTATGCTCTATACATCATACATCCTCACGACAAACGGTATATTTGACCCCTTCTGGAAGTGGTTAATAGGATTTGCAACCGCTGTTTACATATTCATACCCTTCGGAATGTGGAAGGTTGTCCTGAAGATAGAAGAACACGAAAAAGAATTAAAGAGAAAAGGAGAATCCTAATCCCCCAGAACCCTTCTTTTGTATATCTTTGTTGAAACGAGAAGTGTTGTAAGGATTATAGGTCCGAGGAATATACCTATAAACCCGAACTTTACAAGACCCCCTATAGTTGCAAAAAATAAGGCAACATAAGGTAGTTTTATGCCCTGTTTCATAACAAGAGGTCTCACTATGTTATCCATAGTTGAGATAAAAAACGTTCCGAAGACTAGGAGTATAATACCCTCCTTTATTCCCTTTGTCGTAAAAAGGTATATATCAAGGGGAACCCAAATAAAGGCGGCACCGAAGGGAGGTATAAATGCGGCAAAAAAGGTAAGAAGGCTCCATATAAGGGCGAAGTTCACGCCCGCAAGGGAGTATCCTATGAAGCTCATTATAGCCTGGGCTATTGCTGTTCCCACTGTTCCGTAAATAACCGCCAGAACCGTTTTATATATGGTCTTTAAAATAACCTCAAGGTCTTCTTCCTTCATCGGAATCAACTTTATAACCTCGTGGAGAATTTTGTTTCCATCCTTCAGAATAAAGAAAAGGGTAAGTAAGAACACAAAGGCGTTAAATACACTTGTTCCCGCGGTGTAGACGTAATTCCTCAGCTTATCCCCTATGAAAGTTATAACCGCGTTTACGGTGTTCAAAATCGCACGTCTGAACTCTTCGCTTTGTATGTAATTAATTAAGGGTTCAAGGGTTTCTTTGTTGTTTTTAACATAAGGATGCTCCTTTATTATGTTTAAATAATCATTAATGCTGTGGCTCTGAATAAAGTTTATTACCTTTATTGAGAAAAGAAATATCTGCTGTGTTGTTATAAAAGCTATTATAGTTAAGGGAATTAATACCACGAAAAACACAAGAACCGTGAGAAGAAGAGAAGAAAGTGTATCTTTCTTTAGTTTTTTCCTTAGTATATCGTGAAGGGGGTATATAACTATTCCGAAAACTATAGCCCAAAGTATTGGCTTTACAAAAGATGAAATCGTGTAAAAAAACAGAATTAATAAAGAAAGAAAGAGAAGGAGATATACAAAGAAGTGTATACCGGCCACCTAATTTATTTTATCCTCTTGATTTTACGTATTTTTCCCAGTTTTCGGGATTGAAGGGAGATACTTCTCTCAACCAGTTGATTACCTTGGGAAACTCCTCAAGTATGTAATCTACGTCCTCTTCGGTGTTTTCCCTTCCGAAGGAGAATACAACCGAACCGTTTGAGACCTCCTTCGGGACACCTATGGCGCTCAAAACATGGGACTGTTTAAGTGCGAGGGATACACATGCGGAACCCGAAGCTGTTTCTATACCCATAAGGTCAAGTCTGAGAAGCATTGCCTCACCTTCAACAAAATGGACGATTACCGAAAGGTGGTGGGGCAATCTCTGAGTCGGGTGTCCCGTAAACTCTATGTAATCAACCTTTTCTTCAAGCCCCTTTCTCAACTTATCCCGATAATGGGAAAGTCTTTTCATTCTATCGTCAAGTTCCTTCATAGCAAGCTCCGCCGCAGCTCCGAAACCGACTATGCCGGGGACGTTTTCCGTTCCCGCTCTTACACCCCTTTCTTGCGTTCCGCCTTCTATAAGGGGCTTTACCTTTACACCTTTTCTGGTCCACAGGGCTCCGACACCTTTCGGTCCATACATCAGGTGAGCGGTAAAGGATGCAGCATCAACTCCCCAGTCTTTTACATCAACGGGATAGTGTCCCAGGCTGGGTGCAGCATCGGTGTGGAAAATAACCTTGGGGTTTTTCTCCTTCGCCGCCTTTACAAGCTCCTTTATGTTTTGTATCGTTCCTATTTCCCTGTTGGAGTGTCCTATAGATACGAGAACCGTATCCTCCCTTACCGCTTCCCTTACCTGTTCGGGGTCTATGAGTCCGTATTTATCGGGTTTTAGGTATGTGACTTCCCATCCTTCCCTTTCCAGCGTCTTGCATGGGTGGAGTATGGAGTGGTGTTCTATTTCGGTCGTGACTATGTGCCTTCCCCTTCTTTGGTAAGCCTTTGCTATTCCCTTTATAGCAAGGTTATTAGCCTCTATACCTCCCGAGGTGAATATTATCTCCTCGGGTATGTTTGCATTTATAAGTTGAGCAATCTGTTCCCTTGCCTTTTCAACAGCTTTTTTAGCTTCCTGACCGAAGCTGTGGAGAGACGTGGGATTGCCGAAAACTTCCCTAAAGTAGGGGAGCATAGCTTCAAGAACCTCTTCAGCAACAGGTGTGGTAGCTATGTGGTCCGCGTAAACAACCCTTTTTCCTACCTTTGTTTTAAACATCCTTTTACCTCCTTATTATTCTCTTAAAGATATACCTACCTTCCGTATAAACCTTGATAAAGATTAACTTAAGTCTGTCCGTGGACGACTTGAGCGAGCACCTTGGCTATGCTTATGAATGCCCTTGCTACCTCGGAATCGGGGTGGGATACTACTATGGGCTCTCCCTTGTCGGATTTTTCCGCGACTTCCGGGTCTATAGGTATTGAACCGAGGATTTTTAAGTTATAGGCACTCGCAAATTCCGCAACCTTACCCTTCCCGAAGATGTAATACTTTTGCTTATCGCTCGGACATATAAAGTAAGCCATATTCTCAATAACGCCCAGGACGGGTATGTTAACCTCTCTGAACATGGAAACCGCTTTCCTTACATCCGCAAGGGCTACATCTTGGGGAGTTGTCACTACAACCGCACCCGTCATTTCCACGTTCTGAGCCAAGGTTATCTGAACGTCTCCCGTTCCCGGGGGAAGGTCCATTATAAGATAATCAAGACTTCCCCATTTGGTGCTAAAGAGGAATTCCGTTATCGCCTTCATAAGCATAGGACCTCTCCAGATTATGGGTGTGTCTTCCGAAGGAAGCATAAAGCCTATAGAAAGAACCTTTATTCCGTATTTTTCTATGGGAACGAGTCTCTGGAACTGGTCTACCGTTACCCTTTCACCTTTCAGCCCGAAGAGTGTGGGAACGCTGGGACCGTATACGTCCGCATCAAGGAGACCCACCTTATAACCGAGTTTAGAAAGTGCCAAAGCCAGATTTGCTGCAACTGTTGATTTACCGACCCCTCCTTTACCGCTTCCTACCGCTACTATGTGTTTTACACCGGGAACCTGCTTTCTCGTAAACATAGGTTGCTGGGGTTGAGGAGGATGCTGGGGCTGACCTTGCGGCGGAGCCTGCTTTAGGGGAATTTGAGTAGCTTGGGGTTTTGAGAACTTTATATCAACCTTCTGAACATCGGGAATTTCACTCAAGATATCTATGGCTTTAGCCCTAATGATATCTTCAAGTCCCTCCTTCGGAGGTTCCATAACTATGGTGAGAACATTACCGCTCATCTTTATATCTTTAACAAGCTGGGCGAGATTCTTATCTATACCTACATCCTGTAGGGTTTCCTTTTTGAGCGCCTCTATGATATCCTGGACGGCCATTTCTTTACCTCCTTTTTTTTACTTTTTAATTTAATCCTTACCTCCTCTTTACCCATGATATGGGGCCGTAGTAGATTTCGGAGGAAGCTATTCCTATATTTTCCGAAAGGGAAGGGTGGGAATACATCGTTTTTGAAGCAAACTCAACGGTTTTGGCGTCTTTTATCATATGAACAACCTGGTGTATTAGCTCTCCCGCGTGGGGTCCCACTATGTGGCACCCGATTATTTCCCCTGTCTCGTCATCTGCCACAATCCTTACGAATCCCTCATTTTCTCCGTCATCCATAGCCTTGGGATTTGCGACAAAGGAAGCAACGCCCACCCTTACCTCTATATCCTCATCTTCCGCCTGTTCTTCGGTAAGCCCTACCGATGCAACCTCAAGGGCGGAATATATTATCTTGGGAATAATTCTCTCGTTTTTCTTCCAGTCCCTTTCCCCTAACATATGCGCCACCGCTATTTTTCCCTCATACATGGATTTGTGTGCAAGCATAAGCGGGGAAGTTATATCACCGCAGGCGTAAATGTTAGGGATACTTGTCTGAGCATACTCGTTAGTCTTTACAAATCCCCTTTCGTCCAGCTCAACGCCTACTTCCTCAAGACCTATCCCTTTTGTGTTCGGCTTTCTTCCGACGCCGAGCAGTATGAAATCCGCCTCAACCTCGCTCCCGTCTGTGAGTTTAGCCTTAATACCTCCGTTCTTCTTTTCCCAGCTTTCAACGGAAGTTCTCGTTCTTATATCAACACCCAGTTCCCTTAACTTTCTTGCGAGATACCTTCCGCTGTCCTCGGGAATATCGGGGGAAGGAAGGAGCCTTTCCTTTATTTCCACAAGAACGACATCGCTTCCGTATTTTCTGAATATGTATGCGAACTCAACGCCTACAGCACCGCCTCCTACTATTAAAACTTTCTTAGGTATGTAGTCTATATCCCATATCTGGTCGGTATCTATAACGTATTTTCCGTCGGGAATGAGATTTCCCACCGATGTGGGAGAGGAACCCGTAGCTACGAGTATATACTTGGCTTTGAGCTCCTTTTCCGCTCCTTCAACAAATACTGTGTTTGGGTCTTTCAGGACTCCCCTTCCGTAGTATATGGGAATCCTGAGCTGCTGGGCAAACTTTTTAAAGTTTTCCCTTATTGTTACTACTACCTCGTCCCTTCCTTCCTTAAGCTTCCTATAATCAAGGTCGTAGCCCTTGGGAAGTATTCCGTATTTCTCCATCTTCTCAAACTTGTCAAGCAAGTAAGCCCCGTGTCTCATATACTTTGAGGGGATACAACCCCTGTTTAAACAGTTTCCTCCTACCGTTTCGGGGGAAAGCTCAACAAAGGCAACTTTCATCCCCCTTCTGAAGGCATAAAGTCCCGCTTCGTATCCTCCGCTTCCCGCACCGAGTATTATCAAGTCGTATTCCATTCCATTACCTCCGAGAGGACTTTAGTTTCTAATTGTATCTTTAAAATACTCTTATGGCTATCTTATGGGAGTTATACAGGGGAAGGGACTTTGACGTAAAACCCACCCTTGAGAGAATAAAGAAGGCTTGTGAATTTATCGGAAATCCCCAGAAACATTATCCCGCTATCCTCGTAGGTGGCACAAACGGGAAAGGCTCAACCTGTGCCTTTACGGAAAGGATATTAAGAGAACACGGTTATAAAACGGGCTGGTTTGTTTCACCCCACTTAATCAGGGAAAACGAGCGGTGGAGAATAAACGGAAAAGAGATTGATGAAGAGAGACTGAGGTATTACGTGAAAGAGCTAAAGGCGGTTTTTGAAAGGTTTGAACTTACATATTTTGAGGCCGCTACATTGATAGCCGTTAAGTTTTTTGAAGACGAAAAAGTGGATGTTGGTGTATTTGAGGTGGGAATGGGTGGAAGGTGGGATGCTACGAAGGTTGTAAACGCAAACGTAATAGGCATAACGAACGTTGAGAGAGACCACACAAAGTGGCTCGGTGATACGGTTGAAAAAATTGCCCTTGAAAAGCTCCAGCTCTACAGGGAAGGGAGGCCTTTAATTCTCGGAACAGCACGTTATCCCCTCTTTACCAAGGCTGTAGAGCTCGGCCTGAAGAACCTCTTTGTTGCAGGCATTGATTACGAATACTTCGGAAAGGTTGAAGCATCAAAAACAATCCTTGAAAGTTTTTCTTCCGAGAAGTTTTCCGTCCGCGGAGCGGAGCTATCTCTTTGGGGAAAGTGGCAAATAGATAACGCATCTACAGCTATAGCCCTTTCTTCCCTTTTTACAAAGCTTGAGGAAAGTAAGGTAAAAAAAGCTCTTTCTCTAACGGTTTGGGAGGGGAGAATGGAAGTTTTGAGGGAGAAACCTCTTCTTATGATTGATGCCTCCCACAATCCTTACGCTGTTGTAAAGGTTATTAAAGAAGTAAAGAAATATTTTCCGAGTGTAAAGCTTGCATTCTCAAGTTTAAAGGGAAAGGAGTGGGAGCTAAGCCTGAAACTTATAAGGAATTACTTCAAGGAAGTGTATATTCTCCCGATAGAATACTACAGGGCGGAAGATGTAAAAAACTTAATCACCTTCTCGGAAGAAATAGGCCTGAATGCAAAGGTTTTTGAACCCGAGGAATTGATAAACAAGAAGGAGGATATTCTCGTCATAGGTTCTATATACCTTATAAGTGATTTTAAGAAGTTTTTCAAAAAAGTTACTTCAGGCAACTTTCTTCTTTAGTTCTTCCATCTTTTTCTTAAGCTCCTGTGCTTTTTCGGGCGTTTTTACCGTAAAACACTCGTCAAATACCGCGTAGGGGCAGTGGTCTCTACAGTATTCGTGGTCAAGACGTTTGAAGAGTTCTCCTATAGCTTCACCTTTTGCGTTAAACACAAGCTCGTGATTAACAACCTCATCAAATCCCGCATTTTCAAGAATAGGATAAGCATCACACCCTATGTTTGCGAAGGCAACTTCTATATTTTTACTTCTTATATCTTTAACAAGTCTTACTATAGTCTGGGCACCTGTTGCATCAACGTAGTTCACCGCTTCCATATCTATGAGGACGAACTTTAAGGGTCTTCCGTTAAAAAGGGCATCCTCTACCTTCTCCAGAATGTGGTCGTAAACGTATTGGGCATTACCGAAATATATGGACATATTAGGTCTTACAAACATTATCTGGGGACATTCGGGAAGTCCCTTTGTTTCCGCATTTACGAAAGTTCGGGTAACGGGGTCTCTTGTTAAGGTAACAATGCGGGGATACATGGTTTTGTAAACAAAACTACCCAAGGACATTAAAACCCCGAGCGTTATGGCAACCCATAAATCCATAAAGAATACTGAGGAGAATGTAAGTCCCGCAACGACCCCGTCAATCTTATTAATCCTGTAGAGTTTTATTATGTCCTGAGGTCTTATTAGATTTATAACCGCGGAAAGAACAATCGCCGCAAGGGTTGCCTTAGGAAGGTAGTAAAATGCGGGTGCAAGAAGGAATAATGTAAGCCCTACAAGTGCACCCGATATCACACTGGCAAGGGGTGTAACCGCCCCGAGCGTATAGTTTAGGGATGAGCGGGAAAAGGAACCTCCCGCAGGAAAACCTTTAAAGAAAGAAACTGCAACATTTGCAAGTCCCTGTCCTATCAGTTCCTGATTCGGATCCCATTTGTCCCCTACCCTTACCGCAAGGGTTTTAGCTATTGCTACAGCCTCTATTAATCCGAAAAATGCTACAACGAAGGCACCTCCCCACATTTTGCTCATAGTTGCAAAGTCAAGAGGAGGGGGTTCAGGATTAGGAAGTCCTTGGGGAACATCTCCAACTATTGCCACCCCGAAGTTATAAAGCTTGAATTGATAAACGAGGAGGGAAGTAACTACAACCGCTATCAGGGCACCCGGAATGTATACGCTTATCTTCCTTGATATCCATATCAGAAAGTATGCGAGTATACCTATCCCGAGTGTGTAGGGATTTGTCATCTCTATCTTGCTGATGAGGTCTACAACAACGTCAAATATGTGAGTTGAACGCTCTATTTTGTATCCGAAAAGATGACCAAATTGGGATAGGGCTATCACCATAGCACCGGCTGCAGTGAATCCGATAACCACGCTGTTTGAAATCAAATCCACTATAAAACCGAGTTTAAGTAAACCTACGGTAAGTCTTATCAAGCCCACCATTAAGGCGAGTAAGGACATATACTTAATCCATTCGGGGGTTTGGGGTTCAAGTCCTATACCGTATAAAACCGAAGCGGAAAGAAGACAGGTCATTGCCACGGGGCCCGTATTTAGATACCTTGAACTCCCGAAGATTGCGGCAACAATTGTAGCTATAAAAGCAACGTAAAGACCGTGTATAGGAGGCATGCCCGCGAGCATCGCGTAAGCCATTGATTGGGGAACGTAAACGGCTGCAACTGTGATGCCCGCTATGAGATCCCTTATGAGCTTACTCTTGTCATAACCTTTAAACCATATTATGAAGGGAAACTTTAAGCTGAAGGAAACGGTAATTGCCGGAACCTCCTCAGCTTTTTTCATAGCACTAAATTATTTTAAGAAATACCTTATGTAAATCATATATAAAAATTTCTTAATATAATTATTAGGTTACTAAATAGTTCTGTGGGCTACACCGATAAGCTGTTTAAAATCTTCAATCTCCTCTTCCTTCATAAACTTATTGATTCCCTCAATTACCTTGAGGGGTGCGAGGGGGTCGTAAAAGTTTGCGGTGCCCACCTGAACCGCACTCGCACCCGCCATAATATGTTCAAGTGCGTCCTCATACGTCGTTATTCCGCCGACACCTATTATTGGAACGGTATCTCCGAACTTTTCGTAAACCTCGTAAATCATCCTAACAGCTATCGGTAGAATTGCGGGGCCCGAAAGCCCACCCGTTTTAGTAGCAAGGTCGGGCTTTTTTCTTCTTATGTCGATTTTCATACCCAATAGGGTGTTTATGAGGACAAGCCCGTCCGCTCCGCTGTCTATGCAGACCTTTGCAAATTCCCTTATATCGGTAACGTTAGGTGAAAGTTTCACAAGAAGCGGTTTTTTAATTCTCTTTTTAATGTTCTCTACAAGATTTCCGAGGATTAGCGGGTCATGACCGAATACTATGCCCCCTTTTTTTACGTTGGGACAGGAAACGTTGAGCTCGTAGGCTACAATTTTTTCCGCATCTTCAAGGGCAAGGCATACCTCCACGTATTCCTCTTCGCTCTCACCGAAAACGTTTGCTATAAAGTGGGTATCTATATTTTTTATCTTCGGATAGAGCTCCTTTAAGAATTTCTCAACGCCAGGATTTTGAAGACCTATGGAGTTGAGCATTCCGCAAGGTGTTTCAACTATTCTTGGAAGGTCGTTGCCGAGCCGAGGTTTTAAAGAAAGACCTTTCATTACTACCGCACCGAGTTTTGAGACGTCGTAAATTTCGGTAGCCTCAAGTCCGTAACCGAAAGTTCCGCTTGCTACCCATACGGGGTTTTTAAACCTTATTCCGAAAAGTTCTATCTCAAGATTCATTGAGATTTTATTTTAGCCTT
>CAYRMG010000003.1:0-60233 GCA_964425585.1 uncultured Aquifex sp.
AGGTGGAAGGACTGTAGGTGCGGGTGTTGTTACCAAAATCCTTGACTGAGGAGTTCAGAAATGGCCAGGGAAATAATAACCCTTGCTTGCACGGAGTGCAAAAGAAGAAACTACACAACCACCAAAAACAAACAGAAGCATCCGGAACGGCTTGAGTTAAGAAAATACTGTAAATGGTGCAGGAAACATACCATTCATAGGGAAGTTAAATAAAATTTTCTACTGTGGGGCTGTAGCTCAATTGGCAGAGCGCGGGACTCCAAATCCCGTGGGTGGGGGTTCGAGTCCTCCCAGCCCCGCCACTTACTTAACCTTTCCGGGGTAAAGAAAATGGATAAGCTTACGGAATTTCTGAAGGGAGTGCGGGATGAGCTAAGAAGGGTTGTATGGCCGAAGAAGGAAACGGTTATAAAAGCAACTATTAGTGTTATAATATTTTCCCTTGTGGTGGGAGTTTATCTTTGGGTTTTAGACCTCGGCTTTACTAAAATTATATCTTTCATACTTTCCTTGAGAGGGAGCCTATGAACGCCGAGAAGCAGGAACAACAGCTTGAAAAGAAGTGGTATGCCCTTCAGGTTGAGCCCGGAAAGGAAAACGAAGCTAAGGAGAACCTCCTAAAAGTTCTTGAAATTGAAGGATTGAAGCACCTCGTTGACGAGGTAATAGTTCCTGCGGAGGAAAAGGTTGTTATAAGAGCTCAAGGAAAAGAAAAGTATAGGCTCTCTCTCAAGGGAAATGCAAGGGATATACCCGTTCTCGGGAAGAAGGGGGTAACAACCTTCAGGATAGAGAACGGGGAAGTCAGGGTTGTTGAAAGCGTTGACGGGGATACATGTGTAAATGCACCTCCCATATCAAAGCCCGGCCAAAAAATAACATGTAAGGAAAATAAAACGGAAGCAAAGATAGTTCTGGATAACAAGATATTTCCCGGATACATTCTCGTAAAAGCCCATATGAACGATAAGCTACTTATGGCTATAGAGAAAACACCCCACGTATTCAGGCCGGTAATGGTAGGAGGCAAACCCGTTCCCCTTAAAGACGAGGAAGTTGAGAGAATACTTAATCAGATAAGAAAAGGTGCTAAACCCGCCAAGGTTGAATTTGAAAAGGGAGACCAGGTAAGGGTTATAGAAGGACCCTTTATGAACTTCACGGGAACCGTGGAGGAAGTTTATCCCGACAAGAGGAAGCTTACTGTTATGATAAGTATATTCGGAAGAATGACACCCGTAGAGCTTGATTTTGATCAGGTGGAGAAGATTTAAAGGAGGATTGGGAAATGGCTAAGAAGGTGGTAGCCACCATAGAGCTCATGCTTCCGGCTCAACAGGCGTCGCCGGCACCACCCGTAGGACCTGCATTAGGTCAGCACGGTGTAAACATAATGGAGTTTGTAAAACAGTTCAACGCAGCAAGCAGGGACTACGAACCCGGAACAATTCTGCCCGTTGTTATAACCGTATACCAGGACAGAAGTTTCACTTTTATAATGAAAACACCCCCCGTATCTTATCTCCTTAAGAAGGCTGCGGGGGTGGAAAAAGGTTCTTCTGACCCCAAAAGGGTAAAAGTCGGTAAGATAACGGTGAAACAGCTTGAAGAAATAGCAAAGATGAAGATGAAGGATATGAACACGAGAGACCTAAAGGCGGCAATGAGAACGGTTGCGGGAACTGCGAAAAGTATGGGCATTGAAATAGAAGGTTGGAAGGAGTAGTGCCATGGCAAGAAGGGGTAAAAAATACATTGAAGCTTCTAAACTCGTTGATAAAAACAAAAGATACACCTTAGAAGAAGCTGTTGACTTACTTAAAAAGATGGAAGAAGTTCTCCAAAGAAGATTTGACGAAACCGTGGAACTCGCTATGAGGCTAAATGTAGACCCCAGATATGCGGACCAGATGGTAAGAGGTTCGGTCGTTCTTCCTCACGGGCTGGGTAAACCTATAAAAGTTCTCGTATTTGCGGAAGGAGAGGACGCAAAAAGAGCGGAAGAAGCAGGAGCGGATTACGTCGGAGGAGACGAACTTATAAATAAAATCCTTAAAGAGGAATGGACCGACTTTGACGTTGCTA
Source organism: uncultured Aquifex sp. (assembly GCA_964425585.1). Classification (GTDB taxonomy): domain Bacteria; phylum Aquificota; class Aquificia; order Aquificales; family Aquificaceae; genus Aquifex. The sequence continues at coordinate 2,086 of CAYRMG010000003.1, forward strand.
TAGCAACTCCCGAAATGATGCCCAAGGTTGCTAAACTCGGTAGAATTCTGGGACCCAGGGGTTTGATGCCCTCTCCGAAAACGGGAACCGTTACGAAAAACGTTGAGCAAGCGATAAAGGATGCAAAAAAGGGAAGGGTTGAGTTCAAAGTGGACAAGGCGGGAAACATTCATATGCCCGTCGGTAAGATATCTTTTGATAAAGCAAAGCTTCTTGACAACATCTATACCGCTATAGATGCGGTAATGAGGGCTAAGCCTTCCGGGGCAAAAGGGCAATATGTGAAAAACATAGCGTTATCCCTTACGATGAGCCCGAGTGTAAAAATTGATATAAACGAAACCTTGAAAAAGCTTCAGGAAAGGGCAGCTTAACGGAGGTTTGAATTATGGCGGAGTTTGACAGGGAAGCTTATTCCCAAAGGGAAAGAAGTGAATCAAGTAGAAAAAGCCTATTAAGGAAACAGGAGCTCGTAAATTCCTATAAGGAAAGGCTTCAAAAATCAAACGGCTTTGTGATATTCTTCAACTTCCAGGGAATAGATGCATATCCCCTTACACTTCTCAGGCTTGATATTAAAGACTTGAAGGGTGAGATAGTTGTAGGAAAGAACACACTCTTCTACAGGGCTTTTTCGGACACTGTGCTTTCAGACCACAGGGATATATTCATAGGCCCCACCGCTGCACTCTTTGCTTATGAGGACCCGGTGGCGGTTACAAAGAAGCTTGTAGAGTTCCTGAAGGAAACCTTTGACAAAGAGTGGGAAGGCAGGATAAAGGGGGGTCTTCTTGACTATAAGTATATTTCTCCCGAACAAGTAAAGGAACTTGCGGAGCTCCCGAGCAAGGAAGAGCTTATAGCAAAGCTACTGGGCATTATGATGGCACCTGTTACTCAGCTCGCTATGACTTTAAAAGCTGTTCCTCAAAAGCTTGTTTTAGTTCTTAAAGCTATTGAAGAAGAAAAATCTAAAGGAGGTCAGTAAAATGGCTACGTTAACCATTGATGAAATTGTAGAAGCTATCAAGAATATGTCCGTTTTGGAAGTTGCTGAACTTGTTAAAAGACTTGAAGAGGAATTCGGTGTTTCCGCCGCCGCAATGGTTGCAGCTGCACCCGCCGCCGGAGCTGCAGCCGGAGCCCCCGCACAAGCTGAAGAAAAGACGGAATTTGACGTAATACTTAAGTCTCCCGGAAAGAACAAGATACAGGTTATTAAGGTAGTGAGAGAGATTACGGGACTCGGACTAAAGGAAGCTAAGGAACTTGTTGATAACGCACCTAAGCCCGTTAAAGAGGGTGTTCCTAAGGAAGAAGCAGAGCAGATTAAGAAAAAGCTTGAAGAGGCAGGGGCTGAAGTTGAACTCAAATAACTCCCCTGCTTTTCCCCTTAATTTCTCCTTTCGGAGGTAATGCTTTCTGGGGAAATTAAAAAAATCAATTATTTCTTAAAGGTAGGGAATTGAAAAAGGAAATATTGACGTTCAGCTTTTTTGGTATAAATTTGAAATATTGCCCAATGGTTTCATATTGCCTTTTTACTACCATAAATATAAAAGAGGTGAGGTAAAACCATGGCAAAAATTGCATTACCCCGTAAGTTTTTCGGAAGAAGAACGGAAATTCTTGAACCTCCTTACCTTTTAAGTATACCTAAGAACTCCTTTGAAAATTTTGTCCAGTTAAAGGTTAATCCCTACAAGAGGAAAAACGTAGGACTTGAACACATATTTAGGACTTCCTTTCCATTTAAAGACCCCGATGAGAATTTTATCCTTGAATACCTTGGATATGAAATAGGAGACTGGGAATGTAATAGATGCGGTTATAAGCCTAAAGATGACCTTTTGGGCGGTTGGGATGTTGATTGTCCCGAATGCGGGGCTAAGCTCGTTTATAAGGAAAAATTCACACCCGAAGAATGTAAATTAAAAGGTCTTACGTATTCCGCACCCCTCAGGGTTATGCTCCAACTGAAGGCAAAAACAAAAAACGGATATAGAACATTTCCTCCCAGAAAGGTTTATTTCGGTGAAGTTCCCCTTATGACAGAAAACGGTTCCTTTATCATAAACGGAACGGAAAGGATAATTATCAACCAACTTATACGTTCAAGCGGTGTATTTTTTGATGAGAAGGAAGAAAAACAGAAAGATGCAACAATAACGAGGATTCTCTACAAGGCGAGCATAATACCCGATAAAGGTTCAAGGGTAGAGTTTGAACTTTCGGGAGCAACAGACCTTATATCCGCACGTATAGACAGGAAAAAGCTGAGTGCGATATCCGTCCTCAGGGCTTTCGGTCTTGAAACAGCTTACGATATTCTTACACCCTTTTACGAAGGTGTAAGAAAATACATCGTAAAGGATAAGTATCTTTACGATGCCCAAACGGGAGAAGAGTTCACCCCCGAGGATTTGGAACACCACTACATATTTGCAATACTTAAGTTCAAAGCAAAGCTTGCGGGATTCGGAACATCAAAGGAAAGGGAGATAATTGAGGAAAGATACATAGAGGAATGGGAGGAGCTTGTAAGGATACTTGACGATGAAAGAATAGAGGTTCTAAGTGTAACATCCGTTCCCCGTGAAAACGTTATCAAAAGCCCTTACGGAAAAAGCCTTATAGATACCCTTGCGGCGGATACGTCTCCGAGGGATATTGACAGAAGAAGTCCCGTAAAGGTTCCCTCGGAATACACCCTGAGGGATTACGGACTCATGGAAATGTATAAAAAACTCAGACATATTGAAGCCCTCACTATGGAGATAGATTCCATTATTGAGAGAGCAAGGGTATACTTCAACGTATTCTTTAGAGATTTAAAAAGGTATGACCTCTCAAGGGTAGGTAGGGTAAAGATAAACGCCAAAGTTCACAACATACCTAAGGTTCTAAAACCCGCTGATTTAGATTTGATTGATAATCTTCCTCCCCTTGCACTTGCGGAGGACTACGGGGACTACAAGGCCGGAACAAGGGTAACGAAGGAACTTCTTAAGAACTTGTTCAAAAATTACAAAGAGATAAAGGTTAAGGATTATACGGAAGATGAAGCCAGATTTTTACTCCCGATAGACCTTATTAACATACTCAAGTATCTGATAGACCTAAGGCACGGAAGGGTTAAGAAGGACGATATAGCCCACCTCGGAAACAGAAGGGTGAGATCGGTAGGTGAACTTCTTGAAAATCAGGCAAGGCTCGGAATAGCGAAGATGGAAAAAGTATTCAGGGACCGTTCCGCAACCATGCATCCCGAGCAACCCGAATTAAAACCTCAAGACTTTATAAACCCCCGTTACGTAACAAATGCCATAGCGGACTTCCTAAAGACGGGACAACTTTCTCAATACCTTGATAACACGAACCCCCTATCGGAATTGACCCACAAAAGAAGACTTTCCGCTTTAGGTCCGGGCGGACTTACAAGGGAAAGTGCAAAGTTTGAGATAAGGGACGTTCACCCTTCCCATTACGGAAGGATATGTCCCATAGAGACACCGGAAGGCCAGAATATCGGCCTCGTTACATCGCCGACCGTTTACGCCAGGGTAAACGAATACGGATTCCTGATAACCCCCTACAGAAAAGTGGAAAACGGAAAGGTTACAGACCAGATAGAATGGCTTGCTGCTTATGAGGAGGAAAATTACGTAATAGCCCAGAGCACAGCTACCGATAAAGATGGAAAAATTAAAGCGGAGTTTGTTCTCGCAAGGCATAAAAACGATATAAGACTTGTAAAACCCGAACAGGTTGATTACATAGACGTATCTCCGAGACAGGTAATTTCTCCTTCTTCTTCTCTTATTCCCTTCCTTGAGCACGACGACGCGAACAGAGCTCTTATGGGTTCAAACATGCAAAGGCAAGCTGTTCCCCTTATATTCACACAGGCTCCCCTCGTCGGAACGGGAATGGAAAAGAAGATAGCAAGGGACTCCCATGCGGTAGTCGTAGCAAAAAGAGGCGGTGTGGTTGAAGAAGTGGACAGCTCAAAAATTATCATAAGGGTAAACCCCGAAGAGATTAACCTTGATGACCCTCTGGATATAGGAATAGACATATACGAGCTCAGGAAGTTTGAAAGAACGAACCAAAAAACCTGTGTAAATCAAAGACCGATAGTAAAGAAAGGGGAAAAGGTTGAAAAGGGACAAATCATAGCGGATGGCCACTCAACGGACAGGGGAGAGCTTGCTCTCGGAAAGGATGTCCTTGTGGCTTTCATGCCCTGGAGGGGGTATAACTTTGAGGACGCCATAGTCATATCAGAAAGACTTGTGAAAGAGGATGTATACACATCCATACACATAGAGGAACTTGAGGTTGAAGCAAGGGAAACAAAGGTAGGAGACGAAGAGATAACCAGGCAGATTCCCGGTGTTCCCGAAAGGGCGCTTGCACACCTTGATGAGCACGGAATAGTAAGGGTAGGAACTTACGTAAAACCCGGGGACATACTCGTAGGAAAGGTAACACCCAAAGGAGAAACGAGACTCACGCCGGAAGAAAAACTCCTTCAGGCTATTTTCGGTGAAAAGACGAAAGACGTCAAGGATGCATCCCTCAGGTGTCCTCCCGGAGTTGAAGGAATAGTAATAGACGTCCAGGTATTTACGAGAAAAGGCGGAAAATCCGCAAAAGATATGCTCGCCCAGAAAGTGGAGAGCGAAGAGCTTGAAGCCTTAGAAAGGGAACTTGAAAAGAAGAAAAACCTCTTGATGAGCGGTGTTGAGAAAGTCCTCAAGGGATTAATTCTCGGAAGAAAAACGGACAAAGATGCAAAGATAGGCAGAAAGGAAATAAAGAAAGGAACGGAAATAACCGAGGAAATCTTTAAAGAATACTCCCAATATATACTTGCGAGACCCGAAAACTTTTTCACGGATGAGGAACTTATAAAGAAAATTAGGGAAATATACACCCGTTCAAGAACCCAGATAGATATGCTTCAAAAGGTTTACCAAGAAAAGAAAGAAACCCTTCTAAAGAGAAGAGACCTACCCCCGGGAGTTATAACCCTCGTTAAGGTGTTCATAGCCAACAAAAGGAAGATTAAGGTCGGTGATAAGATGGCAGGAAGACACGGGAACAAGGGGGTTATATCGGTTGTTCTTCCCGTTGAGGATATGCCTTTCCTCCCTGACGGAACACCCGTTGATATAGTTCTAAATCCCTTGGGTGTTCCCTCACGTATGAATGTGGGGCAGATTCTGGAAACTCACCTCGGATGGGCAGCAAAGGAACTCGGAAAGAAGATAGGTGAAATGATAGAAAAGGGAAGGGATAGAAAGGCAATTACCGAATATCTGAAGGAAATTTATGCGGTAGGTGACGAAAACGGGGAAAACGCCAAGTTCATAGAAGACTTTCTGAATTCACTATCGGAGGAAGAGTTCTGGAACGTTGTCAGGGATTACGCCCAAAGGGGCGTTCCGATGGCAACCCCGGCATTTGAGGGTGCTGATGAAAAGGCTGTTAAGGAACTCCTGAAAAAAGCGGGACTTCCCGAAAGCGGAAAGACAACCCTTTACGACGGAAGAACGGGCGAACCCTTTGACTTTGAGGTTACGGTCGGATACATGCACATGCTTAAACTCATACACATGGTAGACGATAAGATACACGCAAGGGCAACGGGACCTTATTCCCTTGTTACGCAGCAACCCCTCGGAGGAAGAGCTCAATTCGGCGGTCAAAGGCTCGGAGAGATGGAGGTTTGGGCTCTGGAGGCTCACGGAGCGGCTTACACGCTTCAGGAAATGCTTACCGTTAAGTCCGACGATGTAGAGGGAAGAAGCAAGGTTTACGAGGCTATAGTCAAAGGAAAGTATACCTACACGCCGGGTATTCCCGAATCCTTTAAGGTTCTTGTAAGGGAGCTTAAAGGTCTTAGCCTAAATGTTAAGTGTATGAACGGGGAAGAAAAGCCTTGTGATCAAGTTGAGATTAAAGAGGAGGAAGAAAAATGAGCACAAAAGGTAGGGGTATATTTCCTTTTTCAAGAATTAAGCTTATGCTTGCTTCCCCCGATGATATCAGAAGCTGGTCTCACGGTGAAGTAAAAAGACCTGAAACCTTAAACTACAGAACCCTTAAGCCCGAAAAGGACGGGCTCTTCTGTGCAAAGATTTTCGGTCCTACGAAGGATTATGAATGTCTCTGCGGAAAATACAGGGGAAAGAGATACGAAGGAAAGATATGTGAAAAGTGCGGTGTTGAAGTAACGAGTTCATACGTAAGAAGGGAGAGGTTCGGACACATAGAGCTTGCCGCTCCCGTAGTTCACATATGGTTTTTAAAGAGCACACCTTCAAAGATAGGAACTCTTCTCAATCTTACATCCCGTGATGTTGAAAGGGTTGCATACTTTGAATCCTACCTTGTTATAGAGTATCCCAACGAGGATGAAGAGGAAAAATTTGAAAAGGAAGAGGGAACCATCCCCCTCAATGACGGCATATCAACCAAATGGGTAAAGCTACACGTTGTCAACGAAGAAGAGTTTGAGGAAAAATACGCCTTTTCCATAAGCGAGAAATACGAATACGGAATGGGAGCGGAAATACTTAAAGAGGTTCTATCAAAACTGGACCTTGATGCTTACTCAAGGAAGCTCAAAGAACTCGTAAAACCTTATAGCCTCGGCTTTGAAGACCTCGGAAAAGAGGTAGCGGAAAAGTATAAAAACCTTTATCAGAAGTTAGTAAAGGTCATAGCGGATGACTTTAGAGCCTACGGGGTTGAACTAAAAGGTCTTGAAGACAAAGGTCTTACCCTTGAACAGGCTATTCACAGGATAATAACGGAGGAACTTTACCTTAACGTTGAAACGGGAGAAGTTGAGTTTGAAGACTGCGGGGAAAGTTGTCTTACGGGAAGGGATGCGCTTAAGGCTTATTACGAAAAGGTAAGGGAACACAAGAGGGATATCCCGATATTTGAAAAGATAAAGGAGGACGTAAGAACCGCTGTTCTCAGGGAGGTCTCCGAGGCAAGGATAAGAAAAGCCCTCAGGATTCTCCAGCTTGTTGAGGGATTCAAGAAGAGCGGAAACAGACCCGAATGGATGATTCTTGAGGTTCTTCCGGTAATACCTCCCGAACTGAGACCGCTCGTTGCCCTTGACGGCGGAAGATTCGCAACCTCCGACCTGAACGACCTCTACAGAAGGGTTATAAACAGGAATAACAGACTAAAGAGACTTATAGAGCTCAGTGCACCTGACATAATCATAAGAAACGAAAAGAGAATGCTCCAGGAGGCGGTAGATGCGCTTATAGACAACGGAAAGAGGGGAAATCCCGTAAAACAAAACGGAAGACCTCTCAAGTCCCTTGCGGATTATCTAAAGGGTAAACAAGGAAGGTTCAGGCAAAACCTTCTCGGTAAGAGGGTTGACTACTCGGGGCGTTCCGTTATAGTCGTGGGTCCCGAACTCCAGATGCACCAGTGCGGGCTTCCCAAAATTATGGCACTTGAACTGTTCAAACCCTTCGTTTACAGAAGACTTGAAGAAAAGGGATACGCAACCTCTATAAAACACGCCAAAAAGCTCGTTGAACAGAAAACACCCGAGGTGTGGGAATGCCTTGAGGAAGTCGTAAAACAGCACCCCGTTCTGCTCAACAGAGCTCCTACGCTTCACAGACCCTCAATCCAAGCCTTTGAGCCCGTTCTCGTAGAAGGAAAGGCTATACAGCTCCACCCGCTCGTATGCCCTCCCTTCAACGCGGACTTTGACGGAGACCAGATGGCTGTTCACGTTCCCCTCGGGATAGAAGCTCAGCTTGAATCCTACATTCTTATGCTATCAACCCAGAACATACTCTCACCCGCACACGGAAAACCCTTAACGATGCCCTCTCAGGACATGGTTTTAGGAACTTATTACATAACCCACGACCCCATACCCGGAAGAAAGGGTGAGGGTAAAGCCTTTACCTCTTACGAAGAGGTTATAAAAGCTTTAGAGCTCGGATACGTTGATATACACGCAAAGATTAAGTTCAAAGTCGGAAATGAGTGGATAGAAACCACACCCGGAAGGGTTCTTTTCAATTCCATAATGCCCGAAGGCCAGCCCTTCGTCAACGAAACCCTTGACAAGAAGAGACTTGCAAAACTCATAACGAACCTGTATATAGCGGTAGGAAATGAGAAAACAGTTGAGTTTCTGGATAAGCTCAAGGAGCTCGGCTTTTTAAGGTCAACCCTCGCGGGTATATCCATAGGTATAGATGACCTGCAGGTTCCTAAGGTAAAGGAAAAGATAATAAAGGAAGCCCTTAAGAAAACCGAAGAAATATGGAATCAATACGTTCAGGGAATAATAACCAATAAGGAAAGATACAACAGAATAATAGACGTGTGGTCCGAAGCAACAAACGCGGTATCCAAGGCCATGTTTGAAGAAATAGAACACTCAACAAGGGTGGAAAATGGAAAAGAGTATCCCGGAACATTTAATCCCATATACATGATGGCGGTATCCGGAGCAAGGGGTAACAGGGACCAGATTAGACAGCTCGCGGGAATGAGAGGTCTTATGGCAAAGCACTCGGGTGAGTTTATAGAAACGCCCATTATCTCAAACTTCAGGGAAGGGCTTTCCGTTCTTGAGTACTTCATATCAACCTACGGTGCGAGAAAAGGTCTCGCGGACACAGCCCTCAAAACAGCGTTTGCAGGATATCTTACAAGAAGACTTGTTGACGTTGCACAGGACATAACGATAACCGAAAAAGACTGCGGAACGGTTAAAGGCTTTGAAATGGAACCCATAGTTGAAGCAGGAGAGGAAAGAGTTCCCCTCAAAGACAGGATATTCGGAAGGGTTCTTGCGGAAGATGTAAAAGACCCCTACACCGGTGAGATAATAGCAAGGAGAAACGAAGTAGTTGACGAAAAACTTGCGGAGAAAATAGCAAGGGCGGGAATAGAAAAGGTTAAGGTAAGGTCTCCTCTTACCTGTGAGGCTAAACACGGCGTATGTGCCATGTGCTACGGATGGGATCTATCCCAAAGGAAGATAGTATCTGTGGGAGAAGCGGTCGGTATAATAGCGGCACAATCCATAGGTGAACCGGGAACCCAGCTCACGATGAGAACCTTCCACATAGGGGGTGCGGCAACCGCACAAAAGGTTCAAAGCTTTGTAAAGGCGGAAAGCGAAGGAACGGTTAAGTTCTACAACGTTAAGTTCATCGTAAACAGGAAAGGAGAAAAGATAAATATCTCAAAGGATGCTGCGATAGGTGTGCTGGACGATAGCGGAAGACTTCTTGAAAGACACACCATACCTTACGGTGCAAGACTCCTCGTAGATGACGGCCAAAAAGTAAAGGCTGGAACAAAGCTTGCCGATTGGGATCCTTTCAACACATACATAATTGCGGAAGTCGGCGGTAAGGTTGAGCTAAGAGATATAATCCTTGACGTTACCGTAAGGGAGGAAAGGGATGTAATAACGGGTAAGACCGCAACCGTTGTTTCCTTCATGAGACCCAAGGATGCAATGCTCCACACACCGAGGATAGCGGTAATAACAGAGGACGGAAAGGAATACGTTTACGACCTTCCCGTAAACGCAATTCTCAACATACCCGCGGATAAGCTCTCCCTTGAATGGAGAATATGCCCAACCTGTTCCGAGTCCGAAGAAACAACAATTCAGCACCAGTATTACATAGTTAAGGAGCTTGAGGTTCAGCCCGGAGATATTCTCGCAAGAATACCCAAGGAAACCGCTAAGGTCAGGGATATAGTGGGCGGTCTTCCGAGGGTTGAGGAACTATTTGAGGCAAGGAAACCCAAAAATCCCGCTATACTCAGCGAAATAGACGGATACGTAAAAATCTACGAAGACGCAGATGAGGTAATAGTATTCAATCCCAGAACGGGAGAAACCAAGAAATACGCCATAAAGAGAGATGAACTAATCCTCGTAAGACACGGTCAATACATAAAGAAGGGACAGAAGATTACGGAAACGAAGGTTGCAGAAATAGACGGTCAGGTAAGAATAAAGGGAAGAGGCTTTAAGGTAATCGTTTACAACCCGGAAACAGGACTCCAGAGGGAGTATTTCGTTCCCAAGGGTAAGTTCCTACTCGTTAAGGAAGGTGATTACGTAAAAGCGGGAGACCCGCTTACCGACGGAACACCCGTTCCCGAAGAAATACTCAGGATTAAGGGAATAGAGGAACTTGAGAAATTCCTCCTTAAAGAGGTTCAAATGGTTTACAAACTCCAGGGTGTTGATATAAACGACAAGCACTTTGAGATAATCATCAGGCAGATGCTCAAGAAGGTAAGAATCATAGACCCCGGGGACAGCAGATTCCTCGTGGGAGAAGAAGTAGATAAGGAGGAGCTTGAGGAAGAAATTCAAAGGATTAAGCTTGAAGGCGGAAAACTACCGAAAGCGGAACCCGTTCTGGTAGGTATAACGAGGGCTGCACTTTCAACGAGAAGCTGGATATCCGCAGCATCCTTCCAAGAAACCACGAGGGTTCTCACGGACGCATCCGTAGAAGGAAAGATAGATGAACTAAGAGGTCTTAAGGAAAACGTCATAATAGGAAATCTCATACCCGCCGGAACGGGTGTAGACGAATACAAGGAAGTTGATGTAATTCCCGCGGAAGAAAAGATTCTTGAAGAAAAACCCCAATCTTCTGAAGGGGAAACCTCCTGATTTTTCCCCGCCTCCGTCACATTTTCTTTTTTAGGAAGAAAATATAATTTAAACTTTAGCTATGGGTTTCAGCACTCACGAAATTAGGGAACTCTTTTTGAGTTTTTTTGAGAAAAAGGGGCACACAAGGGTAAAGTCTGCTTCCCTTGTTCCCGAGAACGACCCCACGCTTCTTTTCGTAAACGCGGGAATGGTTCCCTTTAAAAATGTTTTTCTCGGGCTTGAGAAAAGACCCTACAAAAGGGCAACCTCGTGTCAGAAATGTCTCAGGGTTTCGGGAAAACACAACGATTTGGAACAAGTAGGATACACCTCAAGACATCACACATTCTTTGAAATGCTCGGGAACTTTTCCTTCGGGGATTACTTCAAGAAGGAAGCAATAGAATACGCTTGGGAGTTTGTAACAGAGGTTCTTAAACTCCCTAAAGATAAGCTTTACGTTTCCGTTTTCAAGGACGATGAAGAAGCCTATCGTATATGGAACGAGTATATAGGCGTTCCTTCGGAAAGGATATGGAGGCTCGGAGAAGAGGATAACTTTTGGCAAATGGGGGAAACGGGACCGTGCGGTCCATCTTCCGAAATATACGTTGACAGAGGAGAAGAATACGAAGGAGAAGAGAGATATCTTGAGATATGGAACCTCGTTTTTATGCAATACAATAAAGATGAAAACGGCGTTTTAACGCCCCTTCCCCATCCGAATATAGACACGGGAATGGGCCTTGAACGTATAGCTTCCGTCCTGCAAGGAAAAAACTCAAACTTTGAGATAGACATAATATACCCTCTCATAGAGTTCGGAGAAGAGGTATCCGGAAAGAAATACGGGAATACCTTTGAAACGGATGTAGCCCTCAGGGTGATAGCAGACCATCTAAGAGCAATTACCTTTGCCATATCTGACGGCGTTATACCATCAAATGAAGGAAGGGGATACGTAATAAGAAGAATCCTCAGAAGGGCTATGCGTTTCGGATACAAGCTCGGTATAACAGACCCATTCCTATACAAGGGTGTTGACCTCGTTGTTGACATAATGAAAGAACCCTACCCCGAGCTTGAGCTATCTCGGGATTTTGTAAAGGGTATAGTAAAAGGCGAGGAGGAGAGATTTATAAAAACCCTAAGGTCGGGAATGGAATACATACAGGAGATTATTGAGAAAGCACTTTCCGAGGGAAGAAAAAGCCTTACAGGTAAGGAAGTCTTCACCGCTTACGACACCTACGGATTTCCCGTAGACCTCATTCAGGAAATAGCAAAGGAGAAGGGACTTGAGGTAGACCTTGAAGGCTTTCAGTGTGAGCTTGAAGAGCAAAGGGAAAGGGCAAGAAAGAGCTTCAAGATAGATACAAAGGAAGTAAAACCCGTTTACACACATTTAAAGGAACTCGGTATTAACTCAAGGTTTGTAGGATATGAACATCTTGAGTATGAGACAGAAGTTATCGGAATAATACTAAAAGATGAAATTGTAAGCGAAATTAAAGAAGGGGAAGAGGGAGAGATAATACTAAGGGAAACGCCTTTTTACCCCGAAGGCGGTGGTCAGATAGGGGATAGCGGAATAATAGAGACGGATAAAGGAATATTTAAAGTTGAAGATACCCAGCGTCCGACCGAAGGAATAATAGTCCACATAGGAAGGATGTTAAAAGGAAAAATAAGCGTAAAAGACGTAGTTCACGCAAGGGTTGATAAAGAAAGAAGATGGGACATAATGAGAAACCACACAGCTACGCACTTGCTTCATGCAGCCCTTAGAAATCTCCTCGGTGAGCATGTCAGACAAGCGGGTTCACTTGTTGCTGATAAATATCTGAGATTTGACTTTACCCACTTTTCTCCCCTTACCGAAGAAGAGATAAGAAAGATAGAAGAACTCGTAAACGAAAAGATTAGGGAAAATCTTCCCGTAAACGTTGTGGAAATGGCCTATCAGGAAGCACTGCAGACGGGTGCTATAGCCATCTTTGAAGAAAAATACGGAGAAAGGGTAAGGGTAATCTCCTGCGGTGAGTTCTCAAAGGAACTTTGTGGAGGAACACACGTCTCCGCAACGGGAGATATTGGCTACTTTAAGATAATCTCCGAAAGCTCCGTGGGAGCGGGAGTAAGAAGGATAGTGGCTCAAACGGGAAGGTGGGCGGTAAACACCGCATTTGAGGAACACACTACCTTAAGGAAAGTATCCAATGCACTCGGTGTTAAAGAGGAAGAAGTAGTTAAAAAGGTTGAGGAGCTAAAGGAGGAATTAAAAGAAAAGGATAAAGAGATACAAAGGCTAAGACAGGAAATATTAAAGCTCCAGATAAGGGAGAGGGTAAGGGAAGAGAGAATAGGAGAGCTTACGCTTCATTACGGGATTTTTGAAGATGTTGAGCCTCAGGAACTCAGAAATCTGGCGGATATACTAAGACAAAGGACGGGCAAGGATGTGGTTTTTATAGCATCAAGAAGGGAAGGAAAGATAAACTTTATCGTAGCAAGTTCAAAGGGTATATCAAAAGATGTAAGGGCTAACGAGCTAATAAGACAGGTAGGCAAAGTTCTAAAAGGCGGAGGAGGAGGAAGGGAAGACCTCGCCCAAGGAGGGGGTAAAGCCCCCGATAAATTTGAAGAGGCGGTTAAGTTACTGAAGGAACTTTTATCGGGAGTAAGCGTGGGATGAAGGAGTTTACCCGAACGGGAATAGGCTTAAAAGATATAAGTATAAGGCTTCTCAGCGATTCCCCTATACTCCTTACGGGGGGATTCGTTTATTGCGAGCTCGGCATACCCGTTAGGTATCTTAAGGTTGATGAAAAAGAGGCTAAGCTTGAGATATCCCTTGAGAAAATGAGAAATCTCGCAAGGGTGTGTAAGGATTTGGAAGCTTTCGTTGATAAGGTTCTTAAAGAGGTAAGTTCCGCACTTCCCGAGGGTATATTTACCGTTGTGAGGGTTTACGCGGACGGTGTAAAGGTAAAAGAGCTGTCTTATCTGGAAGAACATACACCCATAGGAAAGGGAATAGTAATAGATGAAGAAAGGGAGCCCGAAGAAGACATACCCCCTTATGCAAAAGAAAACAGAGAAAAGCTGTTTAAAACCCTAAAGGAGATAATCCTTCTTGAAGTAGCATACTGCCTTTAATGACTTAAATATATATATATAAGATTACATAATAAGGGATGTGTCATACTCTTGAAAAAGTAAGGGATATTTTTATCTTATAAAAAACGGTGAGGTAGGAAACATGTTTGAGAAGTTTACGGAAAGAGCAAGGCAAGTTATCCTGAGGGCGAGGGAAGAAGCCCTTGAACTCGGACACAGTTATCTCGGGAGTGAGCATATATTACTTGCTCTTATAAAAGAGGAAGATATACCTACGCTTGTTCTTGCTAAGTTCGGTCTCACTCCCGATAAGATAAGAAAAGCGGTAATGGGTCAGGTGACCCGCGGAAGCCACTCGGGAGAAGTTCTCTTTGCTCCCGATGCAAAAAGGGTTATAGAGTTTGCGGTTGAAGAGGCAAGAATACTTCATCACCAGTTTGTTGGCCCCGAACACCTACTTATCGGAGTAGTGAGGGAAAAGACGGGACTCGGAGGAAGAATTTTAAGGAGTTTCGGACTTGATGAATACTCCGTAAGGAGAGAGGTTCTTCAGCTCCTCGGGGAATTACCCCCTCAAGAAAGTCAGAGGTATGTATCAACACCTAACCTGGATAGGTTCTCAAGAGACCTCACCCAAATGGCAAGGGAAGGGAAGCTTGACCCCGTAATAGGAAGGGATAAGGAAATAGAAAGGGTTATTCAAATCTTGGTAAGGAGGAGAAAAAACAATCCCGTTCTCCTCGGAGACCCCGGAGTCGGTAAGACCGCAATAGTTGAAGGACTTGCCCAAAGAATAGCCAACAAGGAAGTCCCCGAACCCCTCTTAAATAAGAGAGTTGTAGCTCTTGACCTTGCCGCACTCGTAGCGGGGACGAAATACAGGGGTCAGTTTGAGGAAAGACTCAAGAACATACTGAAGGAACTTGAAAAAGCAAACAACGTAATCCTCTTCATAGACGAGCTCCACACTCTTGTGGGAGCGGGTTCTGCGGAAGGTTCAATAGATGCATCAAATATGCTCAAACCCGCACTTGCAAGGGGTGAGATACAGGTAATCGGAGCGACCACGGTTGACGAATACAGAAAGTATATAGAGAAGGACGGAGCCCTTGAAAGGAGATTCCAACCCGTATACGTGGAGCAACCTTCTCCCGAGGATACGGTGCAAATTCTCTACGGATTAAAGCCGAAATTTGAAGAATTCCACAAAGTTGAGTATACTCCCGAATCAATAGAAAAAGCTGTTGAGCTGTCGGTCAAGTATATAACGGACAGAAACTTACCCGACAAGGCTATAGACGTGATGGATGAGGCGGGAGCCCTTGTAAAATTAAAAGCTTCCCAGCTTCCCCCCGAGCTGAAGGAGCTTGAAGAAAAGATAAAGGAATACGAAAGGGAAAAGGAAAAGGCTGTAAAGGAACAGGATTATGAAAAGGCAGCCAGAATAAGGGATGAAGAGCTAAGACTCAGGGCAAAATTTGAGACGATGAAAGCAAAATGGAAGGAAGAGATGGAAAGGAATAGACCCAAAGTGACCGAAGAGGATGTTGCGGAGGTTGTTGCAAGGTGGACCGGCATACCGGTCAAGAGGGTTCACGAAAGCGATGCGGAAAAGCTCCTCCATATAGAGGAAGAGCTCAAGAAAAGGGTAGTGGGTCAGGATGAAGCTATAAAGGCCGTGGCAAAGGCGATAAGAAGGTCAAGGGTAGGACTGAAAGGAAAACACAGACCCATAGGAGTGTTTATGTTCCTTGGTCCTACGGGAGTAGGAAAGACCGAAACCGCAAAAGCCCTTGCGGAATACCTATTCGGAACCGAAGATGCTCTAATCAGGTTTGATATGTCCGAATATATGGAAAAGCATACCGTTTCAAGGCTCATAGGTGCACCTCCGGGATATGTCGGATATGAAGAAGGCGGACAGCTAACGGAAGCGGTAAGGAGAAGACCTTACAGCGTCCTACTCTTTGATGAGATTGAGAAGGCTCACCCCGATGTGTTTAACGTATTCCTCCAGATATTTGACGACGGAAGGCTTACCGACGGGCTCGGAAGAACGGTTGACTTCTCAAACACGATTATCATAATGACCTCAAACCTGGGAGCAAGACTTATAACGGGCGGAACTATGGGATTTGAAAAGAAACAGGGTCTTCTTGACTTTGAGGAGATGAAAAAGAACGTCCTTGACCAGGTAAAGAGAACGTTCAGCCCCGAATTCCTAAACAGGCTTGACGAGATAATTGTATTCAGACCCCTTGAGAAGAAGGACATTGAGCAAATCCTTGAACTCCAGCTCAAGGAAATTAACGAGAAACTTAAGGACTGGAATATTAAGGTTAAGCTTCACAAATCCTTTGTT
Source organism: uncultured Aquifex sp. (assembly GCA_964425585.1). Lineage (GTDB taxonomy): Bacteria > Aquificota > Aquificia > Aquificales > Aquificaceae > Aquifex. The sequence continues at coordinate 18,264 of CAYRMG010000003.1, forward strand.
AACTGGATTATTGAGCAAGAATATAAACCCGAATACGGTGCAAGGAGCTTAAAAAGGGCACTCCAAAGGCACGTTGAGGATCTACTTGCGGAGGAACTTATTAAAGGAACCCTCAAGGATGTTGACGAAGTTGAGATAAGGGTAAGGAACAACAAACCCTATATAAAGCCCGTGAAGAAAAAGGAAAAACTGGAAGCCCTTCTAGAAAAGTAATCCCCTCTTTTTCTCTTCCTTTATAATACTTTTTTTGTGAAACGTTTTATTTTTTTAGTATTTTTCTTGTTATCTTCCTTTATTTATGCGGTTGAGGTTGAAGAGGTAATAATTGAAGGAAATAAATACATTCCCGATGACGTTATAAAGGGTGTTTTAAAAACGAAGGAGGGAACAGAGTTTTCCTTAGAAAGAATAAGGGAAGATATAAGAAGACTTTTCAGAACGGGACTTTTTAAAAAGATAGAGGTTTATGCGGAGGATGGGAATAAAAACGGGAAGCCGGAGGTGATTTTTAAGGTTGAAGACCTTCCCGTAATTTACAAGGTGGAGTTCAGGGGAAACAAAGAGATAAGCGATGATGAACTTAAAGAAATCCTGGGGATAGAAACGGAGCTGGGACAGATTGACGTTGAGGAAGCTATAAGCGGATACACATCCAGCCCGGCGATTGAAGAAAGGATCGGAATTTTAAAAACGCTAAAGCTCGGAAGAATACTTACCCAGAAGGAATTAGAAAGCCTCAAAAAGCGAATACTGGAGTATTACGAAAAAGAAGGATTTGTGGGAACAAAGGTTGAATATAAACTAATACCTAAAAAGGGAGCCTCTAAGCTCGTATTCATAATAAAGGAAGGGGAAAAGGTATACGTAAAGGACATAGAAATAAAGGGAAATAAGAACTTCAGCGATAGGAAGATAAAGGGACTCCTTTCTCTAAAGGAGCCGAATATTTTTCTCTTCAGACTTCATCCCGCTTTTAGCGATGAGATATTAAAGGAAGATGTTGAAAAAGTTAAGGAGTTCTACAGAAATGAAGGATTCCTGGAGGCTGAAGTTTCTTACTCGGTAAAAAAGAAAGGAGCAGCAAGGTATATAACGATTAAGGTAAAGGAAGGAGCGAGGTATAAGCTGAGGAAATTAATAATAAAAGGTAATAAACTTTACGCTTACTCGGAGCTTGTGGGAAACATTCTTGAAAAGAATAAAAGGAAAGGTGGGTTTTTCAGAAGGGAAGTAATAGAAAAAATAAAGAGAAATATAAGGGATAAATACGGAGAGATAGGTTTTCTTAACGTAAGAATTGAAGAAGATGTTAGGGTAAATCCAAAAAAGAAATGGGTTGTTGTTATACTGAAAATTCACGAAGGAAACCCGGTTTATGTAAACAGGATAAAAATAAGGGGAAATTACGAGACGAGAGATTACGTAATCAGAAGGGAGATGCGTGTTCAGGAAAACGAGCTTGCCACAAAAAAGGGATTGGAACGTTCCCGTTCAAGAATTATAAACCTGGGTTATTACGAGGATGTTCAGATACAGCCTTTTCCCGGTCAGGGGGCAAAATGGGACCTCCTCGTAAAAATTAGGGAAAGATTTACCGGTCAGTTTTCGGTAGGACTTTCTTACAACGAGATAACGGGACTTTCGGGATTTATTCAGCTGAGAAAAGGAAACTTCAGGGGAACGGGTGATATAGCGGGAATAAGTGTTAGTTACGGTTCCCTGTATAGAAATAACTCTATTTCCTACACGAAGAAGTGGTTCCTAAAAAAACCCGTGGACCTTGACCTTTCAGCCTTTGACAGAAGAATTGAGTATACGACTTATACCGTTCAAAGAAGGGGATTTTCCGTAGCTTTATCAAGGGAGTTTTGGGAATACTGGAGGGCTTCCGTAGGGACATCAATCCAGAGGGTTGAATACAGCGATATATCGGAAGATGCTGTTTCCTATATAAAGGAACAAGCGGGGAAAAGGGATTCCAGAAAGATATTTCTAAGCTTAAGGAGGGATACCAGGGATTTTTACCTTATGCCCACAAAGGGATCTATCTTTAGTTTGAGAAACACGCTGGGTGTGGGAATACTGGGAGGAGATGAGAAATTTTATAAACTTGAAGTTGAAGGTGCTAAGTTCTTCAGCGACACTTACTTTGATACGGGTTTAATCCTTAGCCTGAAAGGGGAAATCGGCTTTGTGGAGGCTTACGGAGGCAAAAAAGTTCCCATAGATGAAAGGTTCTTTGTCGGCGGAGATTTCTCGGTAAGGGGATACGAATACGGTTATGCGGGACCACTGGACCCGAGGACGTTGGACCCGATAGGTGCAAAGAAGAAAATAGTAACCAGCGTAGAACTTACATACCCTATTTTCAAAAAGATGCTATACTTTGCCACGTTCTTTGATTACGGTCTCGGTGCGGACAGATGGAAAGATTTCAAACTCTCAAATTTCAGAGGAGGTTACGGAATAGGTATAAGAATTATAACACCTTTTGCACCTATCCGTGTTGACTGGGCTTTCAAGACAAAGAAAGTTCCCGGGGATACGAACAGGTCAAGAATTCACTTCGTTTTAGGAACATTCTTCTAAGTGCTTCATCACGTGCTCCATGTCCTTATCTCCCCTTCCCGATAGATTTACAACGACTATCCCGTCTTTTCCGAGTTCCCTTGCAACTTCAACAGCCTTTATAACCGCGTGGGCACTCTCAAGGGCGGGAATTATTCCCTCAGTTTTGGCAAGAAGCTTAAACCCTTCAAGGGCTTCCTCATCCGTCACGCTTGTATACTCAGCCCTTTTAATTTCATAAAGAAGTGCATGCTCGGGACCGACACCTGGATAATCAAGCCCGGCGGATATGGAGTGAGTTGTAAGTATTTGTCCCTCTTCATCTTGAAGGAAGTAGCTCTTCATACCGTGCAAAACGCCCACACTTCCCCCGCATATGGATGCAGCATGTTTCCCCGTTTCAAGCCCGTATCCTCCCGCTTCAACCCCTATAAGCTTTACGGATTCTTCCTCAACAAAGGGGTAAAAAATTCCCATCGCATTTGAACCTCCTCCCACACACGCCACAATTGCGTCGGGGAGTCTTCCCTCTTTTTTAAGAATTTGCTCCTTAGTTTCCTTCCCTATAACGCTCTGGAAATCCCTCACAATCATTGGGAAAGGGTGGGGACCTACAACCGAACCTATTACGTAATGGGTGTTTTCAACATTCGTGACCCAATCCCTAAGAGCCTCATTTATAGCATCTTTTAATGTTCTGCTCCCGCTCTTTACGATTCTCACCTCCGCCCCAAGCAGTTTCATCCTAAAGACATTTAGAGCCTGCCTTCGGGCATCTTCCTCCCCCATGTAGATTACACACTCAAGGCCGAGCAAAGCCGAAGCGGTAGCGGTAGCAACCCCGTGCTGACCTGCCCCCGTTTCCGCTATAACCCTTTTCTTGCCTATATGTTTTGTAAGGAGACACTGCCCAATTGTGTTGTTTATTTTGTGGGCACCCGTGTGGAGTAAATCCTCCCTCTTTAGGTATATCTTTGCTCCCCCTACATACTCGGTAAGTTTTTCGGCGTAGTATAATGGAGTAGGTCTTCCCGCATACTCTCTGAGGTAGTAATTTAACTCCTTTTTGAACTCTTCATCATCTTTGAGAGCTTTGTATTTTTCTTCAAGCTCCTCAAGGGCATACATTAAAGTCTCGGGAACGAACTTTCCCCCGAACTTTCCGAAATAACCTCTATCATCGGGATATTTATACATAAAGCTTATTTTATCTTCACCCTGCTGGTTATCCAATCAAGAGTTATATGGAACAAATCCGCCAACAGTAAACCTCCTATGAAGTAAAGGGTTTCCCTTTTTCTCATAATCTCCTCTAAAAGCTCAAAGGGATTTATTTTGTATATATCCGTTTTTACACCGAGTAGACTGAGCACTCCGAGAATTGCGAAAAATAAAAAGATACCGACGAATGTAAGGTAAAAGAGCTTAATGAAGGTTCCTAAGAAGGGCTTGTGGGTTATGCCCCTGTGCTTTGAAAAAATCCAGAAGGGAAACCAGATTATTTTCAGGAATTTTAACCTTTGTGAGGGTTTAGAGTAGCTGAGGTCTATGTCGGGAGAGAGAAAAAAGGTTCCGAGGAAGTATCCCGCTCCGAAAAAAGGGAGATAATCAACGGGAACAAAGAAAATTGAGGGAGCGAACATAACTACGTTGAAAAGCTCATGACCTCTATGAGATGCCATTTTCTATATCCTCCAAGACGGGAGTTCCGTTCTGTATTTTGTATAGTATTTTTTTTCCTTCTTTTAAATAGGGAAGCAGTTCCTTTTCGTGACAGTAAAACTGAACGCCGTTTATGAACAGCCCTTTTGCGGATATTTCCAATGTTTTCACGGTTGTTATAAACACAGGTTCGGGATTTCCTTCGCCGAAGGGTTCAAGCTTCTTTATAGCTTTTAAGGTTTCCTCGTTTATCTCTTCGGGCTTTAACTCCATATCAACGGGTGTTATAAGCTGGGCTTTTTCAACATTTTTGAAAAGTATATTTACCTTATCCCTGAACTCCTCAAGTTTATGGGTGGGAAGGGTAAGCCCCATAGCCTTGTCGTGTCCCCCCCACTTTAAAAACATATGGGAGAGGGTTTTTATCTTTCCGTAAACCTCAATATCTTCCGAGCTTCTTATTGAGCCTACCGATTTATTTCTTCCTTTTGAAAATACCGCAACCGGTTTCCCGAAGTAGTGGGAAAGTCTTCCCGCAACTATTCCGAGTATACCGGGATGCCACCTTTCATCCCATACCACTATGAACGGGTCGTCTTTGTGTTTCTCGGCTTTCTCAATAGCTTCGCCGTAGGTTATACGTGTAAGGTATTGTCTCCGCTTATTTATAAGGTCAAGCTGAAGAGCAAGGAGTTTTGCCCTTTTTTCGTTCTTTTCAACGAGAAGGTTTAATGCTATGTTCGGTTTTGATATTCTTCCGGCTGCGTTTAATCGGGGTGCTAAAGAGAAATACACATCTTTTGAACTTATGCTTTCCCTTCCGCGGAGAGCTACCTCAAGGAGTGCCCTTACACCTGTTTTATTAATCTTACCCTTTGCTACAAACTCAAGGAGTTTAAGACCTTTGTATGAGAGTATCCTGTTTACCTTTTTGAGTGGCATATAATCCGCAAGAAGACCCAGAGCTACAAGGTCAAGGAAGTTCCTCGGGTCCTCATCAATGTTGAGCTCTCTTATAAGTCCCGCAGCAAGAAAGAAGGTAATGGCGGATGAAGAGAGGTATTTTAATTCCTCTGAGGTTCCGAGCTTCGGATTTATAAGTATGGCCTTTTTAGGTATCTCGTCGGGAACGTTGTGATGGTCTACAACGATGGTATCTATTGAGGATTTATCTATTTCCCCGACTGATGAAGTTCCGTTGTCAACGGTTATAAGAAGGTCCGCGTATTTTTCAAATATTTCCATTAATTTCCTGTTGAGTCCGTATCCCGTATTCCTATCGGGGAGAATGGGAATAACTTTAGCACCTACCTCCTTAAGTATCTGATAAAGGATTGCCGTTCCGGTAATTCCGTCAACGTCGTAATCTCCGTAAATGATAATTCTTTCCCTTCTCTTTACTGCCCTTATTATTCTTTCTATCGCCTCTTCCACACCTCCCAGTTCCTTTAAAGATGGAATCCCCGAAAGCTTGGGCTCCAGTATAAGCTCCGCTTCTTTCTCAAAACCCCTGTTTACAAGAAGCTGAGCGAGAAGCTTCCCGTATCTCTCTTCAAGTTCTCGGGGGGGCTTTATGTGTTTGTATAGTAGTTCCCACTTTCTTCCGCTTATACCCCGCATTCAAGTTCTATTTTAGGTCAGCCCTATCTCCCTTTCTATCCTTTGAATTCTCTTTTTATATTCCTCATAAGTGATTTTGCCGTTTATTAACATCTCTGGGAGTCTGTTTATCTCCTGCTCAAGCTCTTTGAGTTTTCTGTCTTCCGAGGCCTTTATGAATATTTTGTAAAGTTTGAAGAAATCAACCTCAAAGGGTGTAAACAGTGTTCTCAACTTGTTAAACTGTCCCTTTTTGAGTATTTCTTTTACATTTTCAAGAAGTTTTAACATATCGTAAGGCTCTTTATTTCCCTTTTTTGATTTTATTATCGGTTCGGATTTTCCCTCTTCCCTGCATATAAAGGTATAACTCTCTCCATCTGTAAATACCTCAAGCAAAAGTTTATGACCGTTTACCTCAAGTTTCTCGTAAAAGAGCTTTTCCCCGTAAAAGGGAAGATTTGCCTTTTCCCTCTCAAGAAACTCTTTAAAGGAAAGCCCGCCGAAAACCGCTATTATCTCTTTTCCGTATTCGTTTGCAAGATTTCCTATATTGAGGACGAGGAACTTTAAAAACTCCTTTGATATATCCCTGTATCTTACCTTTATGCCGAGAATTATGTCCATAAATCCCTTTTCAAACTCCGTAAAGAAGGCGGATGATTTTAAATTAGCATTTTCCGAAAGTAAAAACTTCATTAAATCTTTTGAGGGTTTTACGTTAAGTGCCACGGGAGAGTTTATATCAAGGATTACATCATCACCTTCTTCAAATACGGATATATTTATTACCGTAAAACCCCACGGTATTAGAAAGTTATTTTCTTCACGGTATACCCTTATCCTTCCGAATATATCGGAAAGGTAGAGTTCTATTACAGAGCAAATCCTTTTCAGTTTTTCCCTCATTTGTATTGAGATATTCTATCAACTTTACGAGAATATAAGTATGCGGGATATAGACCCGAAGACACTTGAAAAGTGGGATAAGGAGTATTTCTGGCATCCGTTCACCCAGATGAAGGTCTACAGGGAGGAGGAAAATCTCATATTTGAGAGGGGAGAAGGTGTTTATCTATGGGATATATACGGAAGGAAGTATATAGATGCCATTTCATCACTTTGGTGTAATGTTCACGGGCATAATCACCCTAAACTCAACAACGCTGTTATGAAACAGTTATGCAAAGTAGCCCACACAACCACCTTGGGAAGCTCAAACGTTCCGTCCATTTTGCTCGCAAAAAGGCTCGTTGATATATCCCCCGAGGGACTTAATAAAGTATTCTATTCGGAAGACGGTGCGGAGGCGGTTGAGATAGCAATAAAGATGGCTTACCATTACTGGAGGAACAAGGGAATTAAACATAAAAACGTTTTTATAACCCTTTCCGAGGCTTACCACGGGGATACGGTGGGAGCGGTAAGCGTAGGGGGCATAGAGCTATTCCACGGAACCTATAAAGACCTTCTCTTTAAAACTATAAAGCTCCCTTCTCCCTATTTATTCTGTAAGGAAAACTACGGAGGTTTGACGCCCGAGTGCAATGCGGAACTCCTTAAGATGCTTGAGAATATTCTTAAGGAAAGGGATGATATAGTTGCTATTATCCTTGAGGCGGGTATACAGGCTGCGGCGGGAATGCTTCCTTTCCCTAAGGGATTTTTAAAGGGTGTCAGGGAACTTACAAGGAGATACGATGTTTTAATGATAGTTGACGAGGTTGCTACGGGATTCGGGAGAACGGGAACTATGTTTTACTGTGAGCAGGAAGGAGTGACACCCGATTTTATGTGTCTCGGGAAGGGAATAACGGGTGGATATCTTCCCCTTGCCGCAACCCTTACAACCGATGAAGTTTTTGACGCCTTCTTAGGGGAGTTCGGAGAGGCAAAGCATTTTTACCACGGGCATACATACACGGGAAACAACCTCGCTTGTTCCGTAGCCCTTGCAAATCTGGACGTTTTTGAGGAAGAAAAAACCCTTGAAAAACTCCAGCCCAAGATAAAGCTTCTTACGGAAAGACTAAAAGAGTTTTGGGAACTAAAACACGTAGGGGATGTAAGACAGCTCGGATTTATGGCGGGGATAGAGCTTGTAAAAAATAAAGAAAAGAATGAACCCTTCCCCTACGGAGAGCGGACGGGATTTAAAGTAGCCTACAAATGCAGGGAAAAGGGCGTTTTCCTGAGACCTTTGGGTGATGTTATGGTTCTCATGATGCCCCTGGTTATAAAGGAAGAAGAGATGAATCACGTGATTGATACGCTAAAATGGGCAATAGGAGAACTTGAGAAAGAGGTAAGGTAATGGGAAAGAAGAAAGAATTAAAGAGGGCTATAGTCATAGATAGGGAAGCTCAGCTCATACAGGTTTACACACTTGATGAGGGAAAAACATACAGGGGAATACCGAGGGGAAAGGTTCTCAAAAAGGAGAAAATCTACGCGGGGGATTACGTTCAGGGGGAAGTCGTTGACTCCTACACTTTCGCAATTGAGGAAGTTGAAGAGAGAAAGAATCTGCTTATAAGACCGAGGGTTGCCAATGTAGACAGGATTATAATCGTTCAAACCATTAAAATGCCCGAATTTAACAACTATTTACTTGATAACCTTCTCGTGGTTTATGAGTATTTCGGTGTTGAACCCGTTATAGTATTCAACAAAGTTGACCTTCTGAACGAAGAAGAAAAAAAGGAGCTTGATTACTGGATGAATATATACAAAGAAGCGGGATACGACATTCTTAAGGTGAGCGCAAAGACGGGTGAGGGAATAGATGAGCTTGTTAACTACCTTGAGGGTTTTATTTGTATACTTGCGGGACCTTCGGGTGTAGGGAAGAGTTCCATTCTTTCAAGGCTTACCGGCGTTGAGCTAAGAACTCAGGAGGTTAGCGAGAAAACCGAAAGGGGAAGACACACAACAACGGGTGTGAGGTTGATACCTTTCGGAAAAAACTCCTTTATAGGGGACACTCCGGGATTTTCAAAAGTTGAGGCTACGATGTTCGTAAAGCCCAAAGAGATAAGGAATTACTTCAGGGAGTTTCTTTCCTACACCTGTAAGTATCCCGATTGCACCCATACAAACGAACCGGGGTGTGCGGTAAAGGAAGCGGTAAAAAGAGGTGAGGTATCCTGCGAAAGGTATAAAAGCTACCTGAAGATGTTAAAAGTATACCTGGAGGAAATAAAAGAGATTTGCGGGTAAAGCTATGAGAATAGCAGCTATTGATATAGGTTCCTACTCGGTGAGGCTCGCTATCGCAGAATCGGTAAATGGGGATATAACCCTTCTTCTTGAAAAAGGAAGGATAACATCTCTCGGGAAAAAGGTTAAGGAAACGGGATATCTTCAAGAAGACAGGATAAGGGAAACGCTGGAAGTTTTAAAGGAATATAAACGGGAAATAGAAAAGTATAAGGTTGATAAAGTTGTTGCGGTTGCAACGGAAGCAATCAGACGTGCAAAAAACGGGAAGGAGTTTATAGAAAGGGTTAATAAAGAGACGGGAATCCCCGTAAAGATTATAACTCCCGAGGAAGAGGGTAGATACGCTTACCTTGCTGTTGCTTACTCACTTAAGCTGAAAGGTGAACTTTGCGTTGTTGACCAGGGTGGCGGTTCTACGGAATACATATTCGGTAAGAATTTCTCAATAAAGGAGATAACCTCTCTTCCCTTCGGTATAGTCAACCTTACGGAAACCTTTTTCCGACATGACCCACCTGAAGAGGAAGAGATAAAAAAGTTTTTTGCCTTCCTGGAAAGGGAAGTATCAAAGGTAAAGAAGAGTTGTGATTATCTCGTTGGACTCGGCGGAACCATAACAACCCTTGCCGCTCTTGAGTATAACGTATATCCTTATGACCCTAAGAAAATTCACGGAAAGAAGCTTACATATGAACAAATAAAGAAGTGGTTTGACACCTTAAAGGGTATTCCCTCAAGGGAAAGAAGTAAAAGATTCAAACAGATTGAAGACAAGAGGGCGGAGGTTATACTTGCGGGAATAGGTATATTTTTAAAAACCCTTGAGATTTTCAACAAAAGAGAGCTTTACGTGAGCGATTGGGGACTCAGGGAGGGTATCATAGTTTACGAGGTATTAAAGGAACATCATCCCGAGATAAGCTACAACGCTTGAATAATCTCCCGTAATCTCACCGGAATTTGTGTAGTCTATAACTACCCCTTTTGTCGCTCCCATAATTTTTGCAGCTTCTATACCCACAACCGCGGGAACTACTCCGCACATCGTTATGTTATATTGAACCGCTTTAAAGTATAGCTCCTCGGTATTTAACCTCTCCATGGCGGATATTAAAATCTCGTCCTTCTTTTTTGCCTCTTTAGCGGAAATGTAATGGCTCATATCCGAACTTATTACTATAAGTGCATCCTTTTCCTTAAGGATGTTCCCTAAAAACCTTCCGAAGCTTTTCGCAACTTCATAATCCAAAAATGCCAAAACTATGGGAAGGATTTTGAAATTTCTCTTCGCATATCTCTGAAGGAAGGGAAGCTGAACCTCTAATGAGTGTTCATAAAGGTGTGCATACTCGTCGGGTTTGGCAAAAGGAAACGTTAATACGCTATCTCTTAAAGTTTTATCTATCTCTACATAACCGTAGGGGGTTTCCCAAGCATCCCCGCTGTAAACGGATATTGCCTCTCCGTATCCCGTGTGATTGGGACCCAGAAGAACAATGTGCTCCGGAATTTCAACCCTTTTGTAAACTTCACAGGCGGTTTTGCCGCTGTATATATATCCTGCGTGGGGAACTAATATAGCTTTTGCCTTAATTTTTTCTTTAGGCTCTTCACCGCACAAAAGATTTACTAATCTTTCAAGCTCTTCCTTTCTTGAGGGGTAAAAAGTGCCTGCAACCGCAGGAGTCCTTACCTTCATCACTTAAAAGATAAGGATAAAAAAAGGCAAATCAAGCCTCCTCAAGCATCTTCCTTATGTCTTCGGGAAGCTCTCCGAGAACGTCCTTCACTTCGCCCCAGGTCATATGGCGCTTTAAAACCCTGAAAACAGCTTTAGTAACCTTTTCCGCCTCTTCCAAGCTGCTAATATCAGCAGGTCTTCTTATAGCGGGATGGTTCATAACTCTTTCAAGGAAATCTTGCTTATGCTTTATGCTTTTGTCCGGAACCTTTGTCGGATCCCACCCATCGCACCAAACAGCTTTAAGAACCATAGGGAGCTGTGCTGCAAAATCCTTTCCTTCGCTTGCGGGAAGCCTATCCCTTAAAGTCTGGAGAACCGCTTTTAAAAGCCTGAAAGCCTTGTTCTCGTATTGAATTCCGAGCTCTTCCATAATCTCGTGGACTATGGTGTGTCCTTTATGATACCATTCATCAAACAGTGCCATTTCTCCACCTCCTTTAGTTTATTTTTGTTATATTTTTTTAGCCTTACATATATAATATTAATGTCATATTTTGGATTTGGCAATAGGAAGGCGCTTTAAAAGTAAGATTTTTCTACTCTTCAAAAAGCATTTCGTTCTCTACTTCAAAGTAGACATAGTAAGCGTTTACGGGATTTACTCTGAAAAATACGGGAACCTGGGCATAAGCGGGGTCTATTTTTAATAACTCCTCATTTACTCTTTTTCTTACACAATCAACGTCACAACCCTCTTCTATTAAACGTCTTATTGTTTCCCTTAGGTCGGTTATATACTTCTTGGTCCAAAGAACCGCCTTCTTTATCTTCTCTTTCCCTATCAAAGGGTTTCCGTGGCCGGGAAGCAAAACTTTCGGTTCCATTTCTAAAATTTCATCAAGGCACTTTATCCAGGTTCTGGAGTTACCCGAACCTAAGAAAGGAAGCCTTCCGTCAAATACTATATCACCGCTAAAAAGAATTTTTTCATCGGGAATGTATACAACTATATCCCCGTTAGTGTGTCCTTTACAGAGGTGCATTACCTCAAACTTTCTGTAGTCTTTGCCAACTTTCAGGTAGATATTCAGGGATTTCGTTAGGGTAATGCTCGGCGGAAGCAGTTCGGTTCCTTCCATATGTTCCTTTAAAAGCTTTTTCCTTGCAAGAAAGAAGTTATAACTTGAGGGATTTGAAAGGTATTCAAAGGCATACTCGTGGGCTATCGTTTCCGCTCCTGTTTCCTTGAAAGCTTTAATTCCGTAAAAGTGGTCAGTATGGTAGTGGGTTATCACCAAAAACCTTATCGGTTTATCGGTTATACTTTTTATCGTCTCAACAAGCTCCCTTCCGAGTTTATAGGTGCTAAGAGAATCAATTACTAAAACACCGTCATCCGCCAGGTAGAAGTAAGCATTTGAGATAAAGCCTCTATTTTCGTAGGATACCTGTTCAAGAACCCCGAATACACCGTAAACCCTATCCGTAATTTTTCTTAACGTTTCTTTAACGTGTCTCGGATACTCGTTTCCAAAGGCAAAAATTACAAAAAGAAGAAATAAAATTACCCTCATACTCCTCCCTCTAATTCCTTTATTGCCTCTTTTATATCCTTATCCGCTTGCATAAAAACTTTTATTTGCTCGGGAGTTAAGTATTTTCTAAAGCCTTTTACAAGATTTTGTATGTTTATGTATCCGATTTCAACGCTTCCATCTTCCCTTTCAAGTATGTATATTCTGCAGGGAGCAAGTGCTCCGAATTGGGGAAAACCCCTTAAGATTTTCTCTCCGTAAGAGAGATTACAAACGTAAAATACGCTCATTCTTGGTTTTTGAGAGATATCCTGAATAAGTAAAACGTTCATATTTTTTCCATCAAGTGCGGTTTTTAAAAGGATTTTTACGTCTTCAAAAGAAAAACCTTCTATCACTTCCTTATAAAGGAGTTTGCTTTCCTGAGCTAAAGTAATTAGAGGTATTATCAGAATAAGAATAAACTTCTTCATCTGCTCACCTCGTCAAGGGTTTTTCTGAGGGTTCTATAGGTGTTTATAATAAACTGGGTTTCTTCTTCCGTCATATTTTTACTTTCTTCCGCAAGGAATATAATTTCCTTTAAAGTAGTTACTTTAACGCTTTCTTTGTCTTCGTATACCGCTATACTACAGGGGATTAGGTTCGTAAGGGAGGGAACTTTAACGAGAATTTTATCCTTTCCCGGTATATCACAGGCGAGTATTATGGAATACTTCATAAAATCCTTAACACCTCTTCCCTCAAGAGCCTTAGATAGAGGTAAAACCCTTATGACTTTTAAGCCGTTTGCGTTAAGTTTCTCCTCAAGTGCTTTTATCGTCTCTTCAAAACTTTTGTTTTTTACCTCAACGGTGTAAAAAAGAAGCCTAAAGGGATTGCCGAAATAATACCTTATGAAGTAAAAAAGAGAGAGAGCAATGACCACCCCTATGAGGAAGGCTATTAAGGCTCTCACTTACCACCTCCATAACACTCGTCGTATGTATGATACTCCGCATCAAGAACCTTAACGTTCGGCTTTGTCCTTACGTTTATATTTCCCTTTTTCTTAATGTAGTTTATCAATATTTCATAAACGGGAACAGGTTTGTATCCGGGCTCTATTGCTTCGGGTGGTGGCGGAGGCCCTCCGTAAACTGCAACAAGGTATTCCTTCTTCGGTTTTAGCTCCTTTCCGCCGATTTTTATGTTCCTCAGTCTGTTGTATTGGGGACCGTTTATTTCTATTTCGTATTCAACGTTCCAGAGTCTTGACATATCACCGCCTTGCTGGTAGAAGGGGTCGGGATTAAAGACGTTATCCGCTACGTCCTCCCATACGGTTTTTAACTGTTCCCCTGTTCTCCTGAGGACGTAAACGTTAGGATAGGTTATAGCGGTATAGGCATAAACGTGGTCAACGGTTATCTTCTGGCCGGGAAGAACTACCGTTCCCCATCTGTATCCCGGTGAAGTTACAACATCAAGGTCCCCTCCGTAATAGTCGTTTATGGCCTCTCCTACGAGCCAGTCCCATGTGCTGAAGAATGTATCCCTCTTGTAAAGCATAACTTCAGCTGTTCCTATTTCCTTGGAAAGACCGAGCTTTTTATCAAGTTCCGCATAATACTTATCTACCAGCTTTTGTGCTTCTTTGTCCGCGGGTATAAGATTGGAGGCCACCGGATAGAGCTTATACCTTAAGTCTCTTATTTTTCCGTTTCTTATATCAAGGTCAAGTCTTCCCAAAAACTTACCGTGGGAACCTGCTATTACGACATATGTGTTCGTTCCGGGAACCTTATAAGCTCTGGGAACTACATCGTGGGTGTGTCCCGAAATTATTACGTCTATTCCCTGAACCTTCTTTGCAAGTGCTATATCAAGAAGTAGACCATCGTGGGAAAGAAGAATTACGGCATCAACCTTGTGCTTTTCCCTAAGCTCGTTTACGTATTCCTGGAGTGTGTCTTCCCTTATACCGAAGCTCCATCCTTCTACAAACTGTCTGGGATTTGCTATCGGGGTGAATGGGAAGGAGTTTCCTATAATTCCGAGCTTAGCCCCGCCTACTTCCTTTATTGCATAAGGTTTAAATACGAGGTCTCCTTCAAAACCGAACTCGTCAACTTCCCTTATGTTCTGGGAAATAAACTCACATCCCGCCTCTTCAAGTTCTTTTATTCTTTTGAGAACTATATCCTTACCGAAGGTAAATTCCCAGTGTCCCACCATAAGGTCGTATCCGGTAAGCTTCATCCAATCAACTACCGCTTTTCCTTCCGTAAAGGTTCCTACAGCCGTGGTTATCCAGGTATCTCCTCCGTCAAGAACCAGAACCTTATCTCTTCCCCTTTCGGCAATTATGTGCTTTATAAGCCACGTTATGTGTGCGGCTCCTCCCATTTTTCCGAATTTTTCCGCAAGAACGGGGAAATCAACACAGCTCATAAAGTAAGCTTCCAATGTTCCCGGGGATATCTTGTAAAGTCTTAAGAAATCCCTTCCCGTTATAGTTCCGGGAAGTCCTTTAAGATTCTTAGGAGCTACCAAGTTCATGGGTTCAGAAAAGTAGTGGGGCTTTAGGTGTGCATGCATATCGGTTGTGAAAAGTAATGTTACATTTCCAACGGGCTTGAAGGAAAGAATGTCGTCAAGGGTCATTTTTGCAAGTGCGGAAACGGGATTTGAGGCAAGATAAGCACCGGTGACTATTGCGAGTTCTAAAAAATCCCTACGTGTCAGATGCATAACATATTTACCTCCTTTAAAGGAAAAGTATAAAAGAAGAAAAGGTAAGGATTACTTATTAATGGGACTTTCAGGGTCGTGAAGGTAGGCGACAATGTCGGCAATCTCTTCGGGACTGAGAAGTCCGTGATAACCGAACCTAAACATAGTTGAACAAGGAACCTGAGACCAAGGATTATAAATCCTTTCATAAGTCATCTTAGGATCTATACCCTTGTTTGCATATCCTCTAAGAGAGGGTCCGATATTACCGCAAGCTATTATCCTCGGGTCACCGCAGTGACAAGCGTAACAATTACCCTTTTTACTACCGCCTTTCTTACCGTAAATAGCCTTATACTCCTTAGGTAGGAGTACCAAAGCTTCACCTTTCTTCCAGTCTCCTACAATCTTACCGTCTTCCGGATACTTGATGGTTGCTTTCATTTCCTTAATGAACTGGGCAACATCTATGCCTTTGGGAGCTATCTGTGCCGGATTGGAACAAGCCTTTTGCCACTTGTCCTGTGCCGCCAGAGCTCTTCTAAAGCTTTCGGCTTTTCCATCTTTTGTGGACATATTCTTTTCCGACTTTGCAACCATCATGGGTTTTTCTTCTTTAGCAGCCTGTGAAGCGGGTTGACAAGCTAAAACACCTGCACTTAAAACCATTACAAAAATAGCTTTACCCTTCATATCTTAAACCCTCCTTATCTCAAAAGACCCGGAACTTCTATCTTTGCCCCGTTTGCCGCCTTCTTCATGAAAAGTTCAAGAGCTATTACTTCCTCTATGTAGAAGGGAGGTTTTTTTACCCAGTTCTTTTTAAAGTCAAACTTTCCTTTTTGGGGGTCAAATAGGAAGAAGCTCTTATAACATCCCCTTATCCTGTCTTCCATGGTCCACAGCTTGTCCTTTGATATTCTGTATGCAGGCCAGTGGGCGTAGAGTTTATCCCTTACCGGAGCTCCTAATTTTTGAAGTCTTATTCTCTTTCCTGCAAGAACTTCGTGACATATAGCACAGGAAAAGTCCCTCGCACCTACTCTTTTATACCAGAGTTCCTTCCCGAGCTCGTAAAGTCTCTTTTCCTCAGGATGTTTCAGTTCTATCTGTATGGGCATTCCGTTGCTCAAAGTGGCAACGTATCCCGCCAGAGGAACTATATACTTTCTTCCCTTCTTTCCTTTTGCATCAACCCCTACGTATTTTTCAAGACAGGCTTTTATTCTTAGGTCTATGTCTGCAACCCTTCCAATGTCGTTATAGTATCTGGGCATCTTGGCATAAGCACCTACAAGATTAGCCCCGTCCTGTCCGTGGCAAGAAGCACACGTCTTTCCCGTTTTTCCTTTTAGGTTGTGATAGTAATCCCTTCCTTCTTCAACTATAACATCTGCAGGCGAAACTCCGAGCTCCTTTAAAATCTGAAGCTGTTCAGGTGTAGGAGCTTCCGCCTTTGTCATAAAGAGAGCCCCACCGAGAAGTGAGGCAAAAATAACCTTTTTCATTGCTCAACCCTCCACCACAAGGTTTACCGTTTTTTCCCATTTGCCGCCCTTATTATCCTCGTAAACGATTTTTAAGGTTCCCGATTCAACCGCTTTCATCTTAATTGCAAAGTAAGGATTTTTACTCACACCGGCAGAGGTGTTTATCTTTGTGACGAGCTTATCGTTAAGGTAGAAGTCTACGTGGGTTATGTAGTGGGCGGGAATCTTCTTCCCCGTCTTCGGGTCCTTTCTCAGACCCGTCTCCATGGGGTGGATGATAACCATCTGCAGTTTAAATATTTGCCCTTTTTTTAACCTTTTGGGCACCCTTACTATAGCTCTACCTATGGTAGCCATACCTCACCTCCGTAGTTTTTATTAACCGCATCCACCTACTGTAACCTTAACTTCTTTGTAAGCCATAAGATAAGAACCGTCCTTTAGCTTAAGTATGGCCCTTACGGGAGAAGTAGCTCCCATCTTTATTCTGGTTGCAAAGAATACCTCACCATTTACGGGGGAAAACATTACACTCGCAATGAACGGGTTGGGATTTTTATCAACGAAAATATAGAGAGCTTCTACCTTTTCAATGGGAACAGTTGCACTTACTTGTATGGGAACGTTTGCACCCGATTCGGCTATGGAGGGAGCTTTAATCTTTATCTGGTTTGATTCCTTTATTGCGGAAAGACCTACACCGAGATGCTTTTTAAGAGCTTCCTCAAGGCTTATTTTCGCATGAGCGGGAGATATCACGGGTGCAACACCTAACATAATTCCTGCGGCTGCTACACCCGCCAGCTTAAAGAAGTCCCTTCTCGTTTTCATGACTAACACCTCCTTAAACTTGATTTATTGCAAACTCTTATTAACATAGAACGGAAGGTTTCCGCATCTAAGCTTCCGAAAAATTTTGCAAGAACTTTCTTTTTAAAGGGGTCGTAAATAACGAAAGTAGGTGTCCCTATCGGATCAAATCTTTCCGCTTCTTCTTCGGAAATGTTCAGGGAAACGACAACAAAGTCTTTTTTTAAAAGATTTTCCACATCTTCATCTCCGAAAACAAACTCTTCAACTTGATGACAATAAGGACAGTGCTCACTGTATATGTAAACAAGAACTAATTTTTTTTCCTTCTTTGCAACCTCAGTAGCCTTCTCAAAATCATTAAACCACGTTTGGGAAAATAAAAAACTTATAAAAAGAAGGAAAATAATTCCCGTTTTCATCGGGTTCATGCCTGTAAAGAATATACGGCATTCAAAGGCCTTGAGTTATAAGAAGTTCTTATAATTCCTTTTCTCCCCTCTAATTTAAGCTTTTTCTGATATCGTGTTATCATTAAATCCAAATGTAAAATTTAAAGTTTTAAAATCATCCTTATGAAACCGAACCTTTCCGAAGAAGAGGTTTTAAAGCTCTCCGAAAAGTATAACGTGATTCCTTTGTATACCGAGGTTTTACTGGATACGGAAACTCCGCTCTCAATATTTCTTAAGCTAAAAGAAAAAGGGAAGTTCAATATACTGCTTGAAAGTGCGGAAGGAGGAGAAAAGTGGGGAAGGTATTCCTTTGTAATCCTCGGTTCATCCTTCTATCTGAGAACAAGGAAAGAATTCGGTGAGCTATACGACAGGGGAAGGGTTGAGTTCTTCCGAACCGATGACCCCCTGAAAAATATAAAAGAAATAGTAGGAAAATTTAAGCCGTATAATGACAGCGGCCTTCCGAGATTCTGGGGAGGACTTGTGGGTTATTTTGGATACGATATCGTTAAGTTTTACGAACCCGTTCCCGATAAGAATCCCGACCCTGTAGGAACTTACGATATATACTTGGTTCTCACGGATGTAGTTATTATTCACGACAACCTTACGGGAAAGATAAAGATTGTTGTTCCCATTTTTAGAAGGGATGATGTAAGAAGGGAATACAGGGAGGCTGTTGAGCTTATAAGCACTGTATTTGAAAAACTGAGGGAAGGTAAAACTACATTTCTTGATGTAGTTGAGAGGGAACCGGAGCTATCAAAATGGCGTTCAAATTTTAAAAAGGAGGAGTTTGAAGAAATTGTTAAAAAGGCAAAAGAGTATATAAAACAGGGGGATGTGATACAGGTTGTTCTTTCTCAACGGTTCAGAAAGCGGTTTTACGGAAACCCGGACAGCATATACCGAATCCTCAGATTTATGAATCCCTCTCCCTATATGTATTATCTTGATTTCGGAGACCTTAAAGTAATAGGTTCTTCCCCCGAAATTCTGGTAAGGCTTGAGGGAAAAAGGATAGAAACAAGACCCATAGCGGGAACAAGAAGACGGGGAAAAAGTGAAGAGGAGGATTTAGCACTTGAGAAGGAGCTTCTTTCCGACGAAAAAGAGAGGGCAGAACACCTTATGCTGGTAGACCTTGCAAGAAATGACGTGGGAAGGGTTGCAAGGACGGGAACTGTAGAGGTTGAAAACTTTATGAGGGTGGAGCGGTATTCCCACGTTATGCATATAGTCAGCGATGTCGTCGGTGAACTTAAAGAAGGGTATGATGCTCTTGACGTTCTAAAAGCTACATTTCCCGCCGGAACCGTTTCGGGAGCACCGAAAGTGAGAGCTATGCAGATAATAGAAGAACTTGAGAACGAAAGAAGAGGTATATACGCCGGAAGCGTCGGATACATATCCTTTCAGGGAAACATGGATATGGCTATAGCCATAAGAACGGCCGTATTGAGGGATAAAGAGATATTCGTTCAGGCCGGGGCGGGCATTGTTGCGGATTCGGTTCCCGAGAAGGAGTGGGAAGAGACCGTAAACAAAGCAAAAGCACTTATGAAGGCCATAGAAATGGCTGAAGTGAGCGGAGTGTTCACTTGAAAAGAAATTACGGAAGTGTAAAATATTATTTTCGGAAGGGCTTGGGGCGTAGCTCAACTGGCAGAGCACCGGACTTTGGATCCGGGGGTTCCAGGTTCGAGTCCTGGCGCCCCAGCCATTAAAATTCCATGAACGGAGCGAAATTAATTTCCTGTAACGCAAACAAAAGACTCGCGGAGGAAATCTCGGCCTACCTCGGTCTTAGGCTTACAGATACACTTATAACAACCTTTTCCGACGGAGAGATAAGGGTTCAGATAAACGAAAGCGTCAGGGGTTATCACGTATACGTAATAGCTTCCCTCTCAAATCCTGTGAACCACAATATAATGGAGCTTCTCCTTACCGTGGATGCAGTGAGACGCTCATCACCAGAGGAGATAACCGTAGTGATACCATATTACGCATACGGAAGACAGGACCGTCAGGATAAACCGAGGACTCCCGTAAGCGCCAGGGTTGTTGCGGATATCCTTGAAAGGGTCGGAGCAAATAGGGTTATAGTTGTAGACCTTCATTCTCCCCAGATAGAGGGTTTCTTTAACATTCCGGTGGAGCACCTTACCGCAATTCCCGTTCTTTACGACTACATAAGGAGGAATCTTGTTCTTGAAAACCCCGTAGTGGTTTCGCCTGATGCAGGCGGTGTAAAAAGAGCAAGGGATCTGGCAAATAAATTAGGATGCGGTGTAGGGGTTATATTGAAAAGAAGACCGGAACCCAATAAAGCGGAAGTTATGGAAGTTGTGGGTGACCTTGAAGGTAAAGAGGCCATAATAATTGACGATATTATAGACACCGCAGGAACCCTTACCGCTGCTGCAAATGCCCTTATCGGCAAAGGTGTTAAGAAGGTTTATGCCTGTGCTACCCACGGTATATTTTCGGGGCCCGCTGTTGAAAGGATAATGAATTCCCCCATTGAAAAGGTAATAGTGACAAATACCCTTCCCGTTTACGAAAAAGAGTTCGGAAAGCTTGAAATTGTATCCATAGCACCCCTGATAGGAGAAGCTATAAAGAGGGTTCACGAAGGAAGCTCCGTAAGTTCCTTATTCTCTTAAAAATGAGTGAAAACTGTCCCAAGTGCGGCGCACTACTTCTCATAGTTGAGTGTTGCGGCGGAGGGATATGGTATTGTGAAAACTGTAAGGAATACTATTACTACGGGGAGTTAATAGAACCCGATAACGCTACTCAAATTCCTCCCGAGGTGGATTCTCAAGAAGACGATCCGCAACCCTCTTAGGATTTTCTCCCTTAACTATCTCATAAACCGCGGTGCACACGGGAGCGTATATGTTCTTTTCCTTCACGATTTTATAAACAGCTTCGGCGGTTTTTATGCCTTCAACGGTTTGACCTATTTTCTTTAGTGCCTCATCAACACTTAAACCTCCTCCTATGAGCTTTCCGAAAGTTCTGTTTCTTGATAAATCGGAGGTTGCGGTGAGTATGAGGTCTCCTGCACCCGAAAGACCGAAAAAGGTTTCCCTTCTTGCTCCCAGGGCTTCGCCTATGCGTGCCATTTCGTGAATACCTCGGGTTATGAGGGCACTCCTTGCGTTATAACCGTATCCGAGACCGTCGGAAACACCGACCGCTATGGCTATTACGTTTTTTAGCGCTCCGCCGAGTTCCACACCCGTAATATCTGAATTGAGGTAAACCCTGAAATTCTTTGAATTTATTGCCCTCTGGAGTTCCAGAGCAACTTCCTTATTCTCATATCCGAGAACTACCGCCGTTGGAAGTCCCTTAGACACCTCTTCCGCGAAAGAAGGCCCCGATAAAACAAAAAAGTTAACACCTTTATGAAATTCCTTAACTATTTCGGAGATTCTTTTAAGTTTTTTGAGGTGTATCCCTTTAGATGCGGATATAAAATTCTTATTCTTTAACTCAATATCCTTTATAACATCTTCTATAACTTGGGTAGGAATTGCATAAATTACATTTTTAAATTCAGAAATTTCTGAAATTTTCGTAGTTCCTTTAACATTATTGAAAGTAATTCCCTCTATATAGGGATGCTTTCCCTCATTTATTTTACTGATTACTTCTTTATTTATGTCGTAAACTAAAACCTCGTGTCCGAGTCTATCAAGATGCGTTGCAAGTGCTGTGCCCCATCTTCCACCACCCAGTATAAAAAATCTCATAACTCCAGTATATTATAAGGGCTTGAAAAAAAAGGTTCCATCCGTTAGATTATAAGAAGCACTTTTTAACGAATATTTAAAAATTTTCCTCTATTTTTAAAAATCCCCGAGAAGGAGGTGCAAATGGGTAGGAAAGTTAAGTATATAATTGACCTTAAATTTATAGACCAGCTCTCCGAAGAGGAAAAGAGGGAGCTTGAGAAGGTTACGGAAAAGTTTGCATTCAGAACAAACAACTACTACAACTCCCTCATAAACTGGGATGACCCAAACGACCCCATAAGAAGGATAGTAATTCCCACTACGGAAGAGCTTGAAGTGTGGGGAAAGCTGGATGCTTCTAACGAAAGCAAGTATATGAAGGTTCACGGTCTTGAACATAAATATCCCGACACCGCTTTACTTCTCGTTACGGATGTGTGCGGTATATACTGCAGATTTTGTTTCAGAAAAAGGCTCTTTATGAACGATAACGACGAGGTAGCAAGGGATGTCTCGGAAGGCCTTGAGTATATAAGGAATCATCCGGAAATTAACAATGTTCTCCTTACGGGCGGAGACCCGTTAGTTTTGGCTACATTTAAACTGGAAAAGATTCTGAAAGCTCTTGCGGAAATTCCCCACGTCCGAATAGTAAGAATAGGCTCAAAAATGCTTGCGGTAAATCCTTTCAGAGTTCTTGACGATAAAGCCCTGCTTGAACTTTTTGAGTGGTTCAACACCGAAACGGGTAAAAAGCTTTACCTTATGAACCACTTTAACCATCCGAGGGAGCTAACGGATGAAGCGAAAAAGGCAATAGAACTTGTCCAAAAAACGGGAACAACCCTTACAAATCAAACACCGATTCTCAAGGGTATAAACGATGACTTTGAAACCTTAAAGACCTTACTGGAAGAACTGTCGTTTATAGGTGTTCCCCCCTACTACCTCTTCCAGTGCAGACCCACCGCCGGAAATAAAGCTTACTCAACGCCTATAGAGGAAACCATAGATCTCGTTGAAGCGGTGAGGTCTGAGGTTTCCGGACTTGCGGCGAGGGTAAGATACGTCATGTCTCACGAAACGGGGAAGATAGAAATTCTCGGAAAGAGTGAAGAACACGTATTTTTCAGGTATCACAGGGCAGCTGACCCCGAAAATAGAGGAAAGTTTATGGTGTTTAAGAGAAATCCCGAAGCCCATTGGTTTGATGACTACACAGAACCTGTTGAAGAGTATAAGGTTTCCCTATCCGGGGTTTCCTGAATTCTTTTTTTTCTTTTTCCTTTCAGCGAATATAATTTAAATCCATTATGGAAATATATCCCATACATCTTCTTCTCTCTCGTCTTGAGGAGGAAATAGAATACCAGCAAAAAATCGCAACAACGTATCTTGTCGGAACCCCGAGGTATTCTCAGGAAGTTGTTGAAAATGTTCACGAAACTTTGAAGCGCATTAGTTCCAATATAAAGCTTGTCTCTTTAATACTGGGGGAGCTTGAAGAAATACAGGAAAAAGAACTCAGGGAAGAAGCTCTGATTCTATCTTCTGAAAGCCTTTCCCTTATATCCCTTTTGCTTCCCGCAATGGAAAGGTTTTCTCCTTTCTTCCTTCAGGAGATAAAGGTTGAAAACAAACCTATACTTGAGAGGCTGGAAGAGGTAATAGCTGAAATAGAGAATGCTATAGAAAAGCTGGAACTTTCATCTTCCGTTAACCTTACAAGGACGCTTGAAAACCTTGCAAGTTCTTTGGAAATACATCTCCAGAAGGGGAAGAAGATTGCGGAAAGTGAAATTTAGATTTAAATGTAAAAAATCATAGCATATGATAAAAATTCTCATTAATTTAAATCCCTTGGAGGGATAAGGCAATGGTTAAGGAAAGCATTCCTATTGTAGACTTTCTTAAAGAATTCAATGGTTCCATAATCATACTTACCCATGAAAGTCCTGATGGGGATTCGCTTGGAAGCGGGCTTGCACTTTACAAGTTCTTAAAAAAGAAGGGTAAAGAGGTTTACATAGGTTCAAAGGACAATGTTCCTCACTTCCTTGACTTTCTTCCCGGTGTTGAGGAGGTGATAAAACCCGACGGTCGTTATTACGATGTAGGTATAGTGGTAGATGCGTCCGGATTTTACAGAGTTGGAACGGAGGTAAAAGTAGGGAAGAGAATAAGGATAGACCACCACGTAGGAGGTGAGTTTTACGGACCTCATGACTACATAGACCCGAATGCTCCTGCAACTGCCGCACTCGTTTACGAGATTATAAAGGCATGGGATGAAACCGCGATAGATAAGGACATAGCAACCTGCATATACACGGGTCTTGCAACGGATACAGGGTTCTTCAGGTATTCAAACACGGACCAAAGAACATTTGAACTTGCAAGGGAGCTGGTTTTCTACGGAGCGGATCCCTATTACGTTTACACCATGTTCTCTGAAAGGGAAAGTTTCAACAAGATGAAACTCATATCAAAAGTCCTTGATACCATTGAACTCCACGAAGGAGGTCTTGTCGCGGGAATAACTATATTCAAGCGTTTTCTTAACGAAACGGGAACGAAATACGAAGACACGGAAGGACTTGTCAACTACCCCCGTTCAATAGAGGGTGTTAAGGTTGCCTACGCACTCATAGAAAAGCCCGATGAGGGTGTGTGGAAAGTTTCCCTAAGGGCTAAGGGAGATGTAAATGTGGGTAAGATAGCGGAAAGACTGGGAGGCGGTGGACATAAATACGCCTCGGGTGCCAAGATAAAGACCTCATCTTATGAAGAGGCTAAGGAAAAACTCCTTTCCGCGATAAAGGAAGAGCTAAAGCTCCAGAAGGTTCACGCTTAATGGCACTCTTTGGTGCTCACGTCTCCGCTTCGGGCTCCATTTTAAAAACCTTTTCAAGGGCTAAGGAAATAAATGCGGAGGTGTTCCAGTTCTTTCTGAGAAGTCCCAGAGTCTGGCGGTGGAAAGGGGTAGACCCAAAAACTAAAGAGGAGTTCAAGAAGAAGTTAAAAAACTTCAACGGAGTTGTTGTCGTTCACGCTCCTTACCTTTTGAATCTTGCATCTCCCAAAGAGGAATTAAGGAAAAGGTCAGTAGATGTATTTCTGGAGGAACTCAGGTTCTGCGATGAGGTAGGCATTCATTACTACAACTTTCACCCCGGCACTGCAACGGGTATAAGCGAGGAAGAAGGCCTAAGGAATGTCTTGAAATCCCTTGAAGAAGTATTCGGCAATTACGTTCCTAAAAACACAACTGTTCTTCTGGAAAATACCGCAGGAGAAAGGGGAGACCTCGGGAAAAACTTCAGGGAGCTCGGGGAACTTATAAATCCTTTTGAAGGTTTAAAAATAGGTGTATGTCTTGATACGTGCCATGCTTTTGCATACGGGTATCAGATAAATACAAAGAGAGGTTTTGAAGAGTTCAAAAAAGAAGCGGATAAATACGTAGGTCTTGAGAGGATAAAGCTAATTCACGCAAACGACAGTAAGGTTCCCCTCGGAGGAAGGAAAGACAGACACGAACACATAGGAAAGGGTTATATAGGCCTTGAGGGATTCAGAAATTTACTTAAAGACGATTACTTTTCAAAGCTTCCTTACTGTCTTGAAACACCGAAAGAGGATAACATGGATGTGGTAAACCTGAAAATCTTAAGGGAACTTTCATCAAAATAACGTTGTCTGTCTGTATTTGAATAGTTTGTCAACCTCGGGTATCAAGCTTTTCATCTCAAGCTCTTTCAGTTTTTCCTTGAGTTTATTTATATCCGCTCTCTTTATCTTTAGCTCCTTTTCATTAACGTTTAGCTCAAGGTCCGTGTAAAGCTTTACGAGTTTGTAAGAGAGCTCAAGTTCATCTTTTGATGCATTCGGAAATCTCCTTCTGAAGTTATCCCAGTTTTTAAGTATGTTGTCAACACTCCCGAACTCCTTAAGCAACGCTATCGCTATCTTCGGTCCGACTCCTTTTACACCGGGAACGTTATCAACCTTATCCCCTACAAGTGCCAAGTAATCGGGGATTTTTTCGGGTCCCACTCCGAACTTCTTTATTACTTCTTCTTTCGTAAACACTTCGTTATTCATGGGGTTTATAACTATAACGTTTTCCGAAACCAGCTGAAGGAGGTCCTTGTCCGGAGAGTAAATCTTAACTTTAAAACCCTTCTTAGAAAACTTTTTAGCGAGATATGCTATGATATCGTCCGCTTCATAACCGGGAACCTCAATAACAGGGATACCCGCTATTTTTAGCATTTCTTTTATAACGGGTATCTGAACCTTTAAGGGGTCGGGTGTTTTGGGTCTTTGCTTTTTATACTCGGAGTAAATTTTTTCCCTCTTTGTCTTTGCGGGAGCGTCAAATACTACAACGAGATACTCAGGTTTTTCCCTCTTTATGAGGGCAAAGAGCATTCTTAAAAAGCCGTATATGGCGTTTGTGGGAAATCCCTTACTCGTTGAAAGTTTCGGAAGGGCAAAGAAGCTTCTGTAAACAAAGGAAGACCCGTCAAGTATGTGAAGAACCTTCATCCCTTCAGCGTTCCCAGGGGTTTTAGTTTTGCTACGGCTTTCGCTATTCCGAGCTCGTCTATTACCCTCACAACCTCTGTGACATCCTTATAGGCCTGGGGTATTTCTTCCATTATGGTTCCTTTACCCCTTGCTACAACCACGAGGTTTCCTATAACTTTCTCAAATCCCACCTCTTTTACGAACTTCTTTGCCTGTCTCCTTGACATAACCCTTCCCGCCCCGTGGCACGCGGTGCCGAAAGACATATCCATGGATTTGGGTTGACCTACAAGGAGAAAAGAAGCCCTTCCCATATCGCCGGGAATTATAACGGGCTGTCCGATATCCCTGTAGGCGGGAGGAACCTCGGGATTATGGGGAGGAAAAGCCCTCGTTGCCCCCTTTCTGTGCACAACAACCTCAAGCTCTTTGCCGTTTACCTTATGTTTCTCAACCTTTCCTATGTTGTGTGCGTGGTCGTATATAAGTCTGTAGCCGAACTCCTCCCAGGATATTCCGAGAAATTTCCTTACGGTGTTTGCCGTCTTAAAACCTATTATTTGCCGATTTGCAAAGGCGTAGTTTGCGGCGGCGTTCATTGCCTTAAAGTAGTCCTGTCCTTCGGGAGAAGAGAAGGGCATACAGGCAAGCTGAGGGTCGGGAAGCTTTATTTTATACTTATCCCTTGCCTTTAGGGCTATCCTCAGGTAATCGGTGCATACCTGGTGTCCGAATCCCCTTGAGCCAGAGTGAACCATTATCACAACCTGTCCTTCCCATATACCGAGTTTTTCCGCCGCAATTTCGTCGTATATGGTTTCAACGGCCTGTATTTCTACAAAGTGGTTGCCGCTTCCCACCGTGCCCAGTTCATCGGAACCCCTCTCGTAAGCTTCTTTTGACGCTTTGTCCGGGTCAGCATTTGGAAGTGCACCGAACCCCTCTATATGTTGTAAGTCTTCGGGAAATCCGAATCCGTAATCAATAGCCCAGCCCGCTCCCCTTACGAGAACTTCCTTCATCTGGGATTTTGAAAGCTTTATATCACTCGTTGAACCGACACCCGCGGGAACATTTTTAAGAACTTCTTTCATTATTTCCTTTATCTTGGGAGCTATATCAATCGCTTTCAGGTTAGTGGCAATTAATCTAACACCGCAGTTAATATCGTATCCTATTGAGCCCGGACTTATTATTCCTGTTTTCGTATGAGTTGCCATTACTCCCCCTACGGGAAATCCGTATCCTACGTGAACATCGGGCATAACGTATATTGCCTTCTGAACTCCGGGAAGGGTTGCCGCATTTGCAGCCTGCCTTATTGCGTCTTCTTCAAGTTGTTCAAATAACACATCGCTCAGGTAAAGTATTACGGGAACTTTTTGGCCTTCAACGGTTTCCTTAGGAAGCTCCCATACGTATTTATCCCTTCTGATAAGCTTTTCCTTCAAACCCATCTTTTAACCTCCTACGTAAACTGTAAAGAATAAGGCAAGAACCAGGCTGAATACTAAGTTAAGTATAAATCCTACCCTCATCATATCGGTTTGTTTGATGTAGCCCGTTCCGTAGACTATAGCGTTAGGGGGCGTTGCAACGGGAAGCATAAATGCACAGGAAGCAGCAACGGCTGCGGGTATAACGAGAAGTTCGGGAGGTTTTCCCAATACCTGAGCGGTTGAAATAAGTATAGGAGCTATCAGGGCTGTTGTTGCCGTATTGCTCATGAGCTCGGTGAGGAATATAACGAAAAGAACCACCGCAAGGATAAAGACAAATATCGGGAGCCCGTCAAGGAGGTTTACGAGTTTTTGGGAAATGAATTTAGCGGTTCCCGTTTTTTTCATAATCCCGCTCAGTGCTATTCCCCCGCCGAAGAGAAGAAGCGTTCCCCACGAGACACCCTTTTCTATATCTTTCCAATCAAGGAGTCTGAAAACAACAAGGGCAATTACCGCAAGAAGTGCTATAGTCGTATCAAAGTATTTCTTTACCCCGAAAAGGGGCGCTATCTGTTTACTGAATATCCAACCGAGAGCGGTAAAGAGGAATATAAGAAGAACCGTAATCCTTTCCCTCGTCCAGCTAAAGCTGAATTCCTCCGAAAACCTTACCTCAAAGTTCACGGGCGGTCTGAAGATAAGGTATAGAACTGCAAACAAAAGGGGAAAGAGTATTATAAAAACAGGGATGCCGAACTTTAACCAGTCGTAAAAGGAAAGCTCCAACAAGCTTGCAGCTATACCGTTCGGAGGGCTTCCGACCAGCGTTCCTATACCCCCCACGCTTGCCGAGTAGGCTATACCGAGGAGTGTAAAGGTGTAAACCTTTTGAGGGATATCCCTTCCCGCAGTTGAAAGAATTCCGAGGGCAAGGGGAAGCATCATGGCGGTTGTTGACGTGTTACTTATCCACATAGATATTAGAGAAGTCGCAAGCATCAGGAAAAATACCGAGACTAAGAAGTTTCCCCGAGCGGTGCTTACTATCCTGTAGGCTATATACCTGTCTATTTCGTATTTTGAGAGAGCGGTTGCGAGAACAAATCCCCCGAAGAAGAGAAATATAAGAGGATGGGCAAAGTAAGAAAGCCCAGTTTTGACGTCAAAAACACCCAAAAGAACACCCAGGACGGGAATAAGCAAGGCTGTAATGCTCAACGGTATCGCTTCCGTAATCCAGAGGATGGCGGCAAGGGAAAGTATTGAAAGCCCTTTTCTTACTCCCTCATCAAAGGGAGATAAAAGCAGGAAATAAAGAAAGGAAATCAAACCGAGGAAGAGAAAAATATTCTTTAAAGCCATATCTTTCCCTCCCTTAAAGGAGTATCACCTCCACCTCCTCACCCTCTTTTAGTTCATTTACCCCTTCGTAAACAATCATGTATGCATTTGCATTAACGAGGGATGTGAGCATATGGCTGTCCTGTTTTGGATAAGGTTCACACTTATACCTTCCGTCTTCATACCACACCCTGCACCTCGCAAACTCCCTTCTGTCTGCATTCTTTCTTTTGTATCCCTTTTCAAGAACCGCCTTTACCTTCTCTTTAAATATATTCTTATATCCCTGCATTATCCTTAAAGCGGGATAAACCAGAAGGTCAAAGGCTACAGCTGCGGAAACGGGATTTCCGGGAAGACCGAAGAATAGCTTGTTATCTCCGTAAACGCCGAACAAAACGGGTTTTGCGGGTTTAATCCTGAGCTTATGGAATTTAACGTCTATGCCGAGCTCCTGAACAAGGTATTTAACGTAGTCTTTTTCCCCCATTGATACACCGCCGGTCGTTATAAAAACGTCGTATCTGTGTATATTCTTGAGAAATTCCTTCAGCTTCTCGGGCTCGTCGGGAGCTATACCGAGGTTATGGGGAACGCCTCCCGCACTCAAAACCTGCCCGTATAGCGTGTAATTGTTGGAAGTTCTAATCTGGGAGGGACTTGTCATTTCCTCGCAAAGGTCAAGTATTTCATCACCCGTTGAAAGTATTCCGACGTTAGGCCTTCTGTATACGCTTACAACAGCCTTATTCACAGATGCAAGCATCCCCATCTCATAGGCTCTTATCTCCTTTCCCTTCGGTAGGACGACATCACCCTTTTTTACATCTTCTCCCCTTCTCCTTATGTTTGCTCCCTTTTTGAAGTTCTTTTTAATTATTACGTATCCGTCCGATAATTCTGTAAATTCCACGGGAACAACCGTATCCGCACCTTCGGGTATGGGTGCCCCCGTAAATATCCTTACAGCAGTTCCCCTTTCAACTTTCAAACGCTCGGAAGTTCCAGCGGCGTATTCGCCTATTATCTTTAGTTTTGCAGGTATCTCGGATATATCTTCGTATTTAACCGCAAAGCCGTCCATAGCGGAGTTATCAAAGGGAGGCTTGTCTGAGTCGGATAAAACATCCTCAGCGAGAACCCTTCCGAGGGCTTCGTGTATAAAAACTCTCTCCGTATCAAGGGGTTTAGCACTCTCTATAACAATTCTTAATGCTTCCTCCAGAGGAGTAAGTTCAGCCATAGCCAGACCTCCTTATCAAACTTTAAAAACCCGTTGATAAACTATTTTTAATATAAAAATGAAGGAAGTCTGCCAATACTACGATAACCTCACGGGACTGTTTACCAACCAGTTTTTCCGTAAAAAAGTTGATGAAGCCTTAAAAAGCAACTGTAGGTTTGTCATAGCTCTTTTAAAGATAGACAACATCTGGCAAGTAAATACGTTATATGGATTTGATAAAGGGGATAGAGTTATAAAAGAAATAGCGGATAGACTTAAAGAAGCTTGTTCAAGAAACTCTATCCTCGGGCGAATTTACGGAACCATATTCGGTTGTTGTTTTTCTTCTCGTGATATGAAAAAGAAGATACAGCTTATCAGCGAGGAGATTTCAAAACCCATAAAGATTTCAGGGGATGTTTTTGCTCCCGATGTTAAGGTAGGCGTGGCACTCTATCCGGAACACGGAAACAGGGTAGAAGAGCTTTTGAGAAAAGCGGAACTTGCCCTTTATATGGTTCTTTGCGGTGAGGCTGAAGGAAACGTATACATATACTCGGAAAAGTGTGAAAGACTGATAAGGAAGAATGTAGAGCTCAAGGTAAAGCTGGAGGAAGCTCTTGACAAAGGGGAAATAAAGGTATTTTATCAACCCGTGGTGAGACTTTTTGACGGAAAAATAATAGGTGTTGAGGCACTCCTTAGGTGGTTGAAGAACGGAAAGGTATACATTCCTACGGAGGAGTTTATATCGGTTGCTGAGAATTACGATTCACTTATAAAACGATTGAGCTACTTTGTTCTGAAAACCGCGGTGAAAGATATATCCTTTTCGGATAAAAATTTATATTTGTTTGTTAACCTTTCCGCACGCCAGTTCAAAGATAAAAATCTCATTGAAGAGATAGAAAGAATTCTAACAGCGTATAGGTTTCCCTCTTCTAAACTAATCCTTGAAATAACGGAAAGGACTATGATGGAAAACCCTGAAAAGGCTAAAAAGATTATAGGTGAACTAAAACTTATAGGCGTTAAGCTGGCGGTTGATGATTTTGGAACGGGTTTTTCTTCTCTGAAGTATCTGGTTGAGTTTGATATTGACAGAATAAAGATAGATAAGAGCTTTATAGATAACTTAATCCACGATAAAAAATCCTGGACTGTTGTAAAGAGCATAATATCCCTTTCTCATAACTTGAGCGCTCTGGTTCTTGCGGAAGGAGTTGAAAAAGAAGAACAAGTGAAAGAACTCAAAAAGCTCGGATGCGATGAGGCACAGGGGTATTACTTTTCAAAACCCCTTCCATATGAAAAACTTATAGAATTCCTCAGGAAAAAAGAGTTATCTTAAATAAAAATTTTGGGGAGGTGGAAAGATGAAAAAAGTCTTGACGGGTGTGCTTTTTGTCGGATTAGCCTTCGGAAAACCCATATTTATGGATGCGGAATGGGCAAAAAGGTTCTGTGAGCTCTGGAACAAAACTCCCGAACTTTCGGAGAAACTCGGGAAGAGCGAAAGCTGGACGGAAAAGCCTGTGAGAAAACTCTTTCTATACAGAAAGGACTGCGGTTCCGATAAGCAGATTCAATTAACCATAAAGAACGAAAACGGTAAGGCAATCTGCGTTTACGGAGGCTGGAAAAAGGATGAAAAAACAGACGATGACTTTTTGATGTATGCCGATACAAAGAGATGGCTTGAGATGGGTAGAAAAGAATACGGACCCATGAAGGCTATGCTTTTCGGAAGGTTAAAGTTTGACGGGCCGCGCTTTGTTGCTATGAGAAATATGGGTCCCTTTGAGGCTTTTCTTGACAACATAGATGAGATAGAATCTGATACCGAGAGATGCCCATAAAGGTTATTTACAGAGGTAAAGAGATAGAGATTCCCGAAAAAAAGATAAAGGCGAAGGAGCTTCTAAAGCGCCTGGGGCTTTCTCCCCTTTCTTCCCTTGTTGTGAAAAACGGAGAGGTTATATCGGAGGAGGAATACGTTGAAGAAAAAGACGATGTAAGGGTAATTAATGCGATTTCTGGAGGAGCTTAAAAACCTTGACTACTTTCTTTTTCTTGTAATACTTCTTATACAGGTATTCGGTGTTATAGCGGTATACAGTGCTACCTACAACGGAGGAATTTCTCCCTTTGTTTACAAACACCTGATTTATATAGGAATAGGTTGGTTTCTTATTTTCCTTCTGTCCTTTGAGAAGTTTGAGAACATCCTTGACTTATCCCTTTATATTTACCTTTTTAACCTTTTCTTATTAATCTTGGTTCTTGTGGGAGGAAAGGAAGTTTACGGCTCAAAGAGATGGCTAAGCCTCGGCTTTATAAACATCCAGCCCTCGGAATTTATGAAGATATCACTAATCCTCATAACCGCTTACCTTCTTCCCCTTATAAAGGGAATCAAGGACAGAAGATTAGCCCTCTTGCTCCTTGTATACGCTATACCTTCGGTGATAACCCTAAAGCAGCCAGACCTCGGAACAACGGTAGCTTACTTCGTTCCCCTGTTTTTTATGCTTCTTGTGAGGGGTGTTCCTTTAAGATATTTTGTCCTTTTTGGGTTTATACTTCTTTCGCTTACACCTGTTCTCTGGAAATACTTTCTTAAACCTTACCAGAAGAAGAGAATACTCGCGGTTATAGACCCCATGAGCGATTACTACGGGAGCGGATACCAGCTTATACAGTCAAAGATAGCGATAGGCTCGGGAATGCTTACGGGAAAAGGGCTCCTGAAGGGAACCCAAACCCACCTTATGTTCCTTCCCGAAAAACACACCGACTTTATATTCGCGGTAATAGGTGAAGAGTTCGGCTTCATCGGAACATTTACCCTGAGCGTGTTATTTTTGCTTTTATTCTTGAGGCTTATCTACTACCACGAGATATTCCAGAGGAGTTACGAAAAGCTATTCGTAGCGGGGGTTTATTCCCTTATTCTCTTTCAGTTCACGGTAAATACATTGATGACCATGGGGTTATTCCCCGTGGTTGGTATACCTTTGCCCTTTGTAAGCGTAGGGGGAAGTTCCATGATTAGCTTCTCAATAGCGATAGGCCTCCTTCAGAATGTATATAAGAAGTATAAAAATCCATACATGAGGTTGGATAAAGAACCCGTTTACGAGTAGAATACCTCTTAATGAAGCTTACCGTAATAGGAGGAGGATACGTAGGTCTTGTTTCCGCTGCGTGCTTTTCCCACGTAGGGCACGAGGTTCTTGTAGTTGAGAAAGTTCCCGAAAAGGTTGAACTCCTAAGGAAGGGAATAAGTCCGATATATGAGCCCGGC
This sequence comes from uncultured Aquifex sp., assembly GCA_964425585.1. Taxonomy (GTDB): domain Bacteria; phylum Aquificota; class Aquificia; order Aquificales; family Aquificaceae; genus Aquifex. Next base: position 51,604 of record CAYRMG010000003.1, read on the forward strand.
CTTGAAGAGTTAATAAGGGAAGGCTTAAAAGAGGGAAAACTTGACTTCACAACGGATATAAGAAGCGGAATTGAGTTCTCGGATGTCCTTTTCATCTGTGTAGGAACTCCTCCCAATGCTGACGGCTCTGCTGACCTCTCTCAGGTTGAAGAAGTGGCAAGGCTTACCGCCGAGTATATGGAAGGATATAAACTCTTAGTAAATAAGTCAACCGTCCCGGTAGGAACCCAGAAAAGGGTAAAGGAAACGATAAAGCTGTATCTTAATGGAAGAGATGTTAATTTTGATGTGGCTTCAAACCCCGAATTTCTGAGGGAAGGTTTTGCGGTAAAAGACTTCCTTGAACCCGACAGAATAGTGATAGGTGTTGATTCGGAAAAGGCTAAAGAAATACTTACCGAAATATATAAACCTATAACCGATAAAGGTTTTCCCCTCCTCATTACAACGCCCGAAACTGCGGAGTTAATAAAGTATGCCTCTAACGTTTTCCTCGCCACCAAAATTTCCTTTATAAATATGGTTGCAGACCTTTGTGAAAAAGTCGGTGCCAACGTTGAGGATGTGGCAACCGGAATGGGATACGACAAGAGAATAGGTAAGGATTTCCTAAAGGCGGGGCTCGGATGGGGGGGAAGCTGTCTTCCGAAGGACACTAAGGCTTTCCTTAAGATGTGTGAGGAATACGGTGTTGATGGCGGAATAGTGGAGTCATCTATAAGAATAAACGAACAAAGGGTTGAGAAGTTAATTGAGAAGTTAAAGAAGATTCTCTGGATACTCAAAGGAAAGAAGATAGCGGTATGGGGTCTTTCTTTTAAACCGAACACCGACGACATCAGAGAAGCACCGTCAATAAAGGTGATAACTAAACTCTTAAAGGAGGGAGCTAAGGTAAGGGCTTACGACCCAAAAGCTATGGAAAACTTCAAAAAGCTCTTTGTTGAAGGAGAGGATTTAAAGTATTGCGAGAATAAATACGAAGCCCTAAAAGGTGCGGAAGCCCTTCTTATACTTACGGAGTGGGATGAGTTTAAAAGGGCAAACCTGGAAAGGGTAAAAAACCTTATGAAGCTTCCTGTTATAATAGACGGGAGGAACGTATACGAGCCTCAAAAGGTAAGGGAGCTCGGATTCATATACGAAAGCATGGGAAGGCCATGAGCTACCTTATGAATAACTACGAAAGGCTTCCCGTTAGATTTACAAGAGGGGAAGGTGTATACCTTTACGATGAAAGTGGAAAAAGATACCTTGACTTTATATCGGGAATAGGGGTAAACTCCCTCGGTCATGCCCATCCGAAGGTAGTAAAAGCCATTAAAGAGCAGTCCGAGAAGCTCCTTCATGTATCAAATCTATACGAAAATCCCTGGCAGGAAGAGGTTGCACGGAAACTAATAGAGGAGTTCCACTCAAAAGGAAGAGTTTTCTTCTCAAACAGCGGAACCGAAAGCGTAGAAGCCGCCATAAAGCTTGCAAGAAAATACTGGAGAGACAAGAATAAGAACAGATGGAAGTTTATAAGCTTTTTAAATTCATTTCACGGCAGAACTTACGGAAGTTTATCCGCTACGGGACAAAGCAAGTTTCATAAAGGCTTTGAACCTTTAGTTCCGGGGTTTTCTTATGCAAAGCTAAACGACATAGACTCAGTTTACAGACTTCTTGATGAAGAAACGGCGGGTGTAATCGTTGAAGTTATACAAGGAGAGGGAGGAGTAAACGAAGCGGATGAGGATTTCCTGAAAGAGCTTCAAAATCTCGTTGAGGATAAGGAACTCCTCCTCATAATTGACGAGGTTCAAACGGGTGTAGGAAGAACGGGTAAATTTTACGCTTATCAACACTTTGAACTTAAACCTCATATAATCACCCTCGCGAAAGGACTGGGAAGTGGTGTTCCGATAGGTGCAACAATAGCTGTTGATGATGTTGCGGAGAGCTTTGTCCCCGGTTCTCACGGCTCTACTTTCGGGGGAAATCCCCTCGCCTGTTCCGTGGCAAGCGTGGTTATTGATGAGGTAAAGAATCTCCTTCCCCACGTAAACGAGGTCGGGAATTACTTTAGGGAAAGACTTAAGGCATTCGGTAAAGTGAAGGGAAAGGGTTTAATGCTCGGTCTTGAAACGGAAGGAAGTTGTAAGGAAATTGTAAAGGAAGCCCTGAAGAGAGGTCTCCTTATAAACTGCACAGCGGGGAAGGTTCTGAGATTTCTGCCCCCTCTAATCGTAAAAAAAGAGCATATAGATGAGGCTGTTGAAATTCTCGGTTCAATCCTATGATTCATATTCTTCTCTACGCTGTTTTTCTGGCCTCCCTTATTCTTTCAAAGTATTATAACCTGGGTGTTATTCCACAGCTTGTATTACTCTCTCCCCTCGTGTTTCAAAAGGAGCAGGAACTGGGATTCAGAGAGTATAAGAGAGGATTTCTGTGGGGAATTCCCTTTCTGCCCATTGCTATTCCCTACATTTTCAATGCAGAGTGTTATGCTTTTGTTCTGAATCAGCTCGGGGTAGCTTTTGCGGAGGAAATATTCTTCAGAGGTTTTCTTATGCAGAGGTTTTCAAACCTTACGGTTTCTTTAATGTTTTCTTTCGGACATATCCTTTACTGGTTTAACTTAAACTCGGTTCTTACATTTTTCCCCTCCCTTATCCTTGGGTGGATTTATAAAAGAAGTGGCTCAATTGTAGCACCCGTTATAGCACACTTTTCAATGAATATGTTTTTCTTTTATCTTACCGAACGATTTCCTCGCCTTCTTGAGATACTTACAAAAAGTCTTTTTTGAAATATATTAGTTTTAGCCTAAGGAGGTAGAAGATGAAATCCTGGAGTTATTATATACAGCTTGCCGGTGTAAACGAGAAAGGTGAGGTTATGAAGGAGGAAGCTCTCTACGTTGTTGCAACCCCCAATAATGAAGAGCTCTACAGGGATATAAAATACAACTGCTTTTCTGAGCATTACATACCCGAGGAAAATGCCATAAAGCACGGACAGGCATACGCTGTGGGTGTTGATTTTGAGATAAAGAATATGAAGGATTACGGGCTTGAGTTCTTCAGCGAAGATGACGAGCTATACATTTTCAGGGAAGGTATATCCATGAAAGAAGGTTTAAAAAACGTTCTGAAAATACTCATGAACCGCTTGAGAGAACAAGGATACGGAAAAGACTTTGAGGTAATTAGGGATATAGGCTCTCCCTCCGAGGACTTTATGCGGGAGTGTCTCCTTGAAGTTATAAAAGGCATATGAAGGTAAAAGCTCTTTACATAACGAACAAGGGAAGGGTTAGACAAAACAACGAAGACGCTCTTCTCGTTGGCAACAGAGTTTTCGGTGAGACTTCCTTCAATTCCTTTGGATTTGAAGAGTTTGAATTAAAAGGTTCACTTCCCTTTGCGGTTGCCGACGGACTCGGGGGACACTCCTGCGGTGAGAAGGCAAGTAAGTTAACCCTTGAGGTTTTAAAGGAAAACACACCTCAAAAACTCCGAGATGTGAAAGAAATTATCCTGAAGGCTAAAAAAAGACTTGATGAGTTTATAGAGAACGGTCACGAGTTTTGTTACGGAATGGGAACCGTCCTTGCGGGCGTATACATATTTCCCGATAAGGTTTACGTTTTCAACGTCGGGGATTGCAGGGTATACAGGTTCAGGGACGGAAAGCTTGAACTCCTTACCGAAGACCACACGTATATTTTCAGGATATATAAAGAGGGAAAGATAACTTACGATGAGCTGAGACTTCACCCCGAGAGAAACATTCTTGAAACCGCGGTCATGGGAGGCTATCCCGATATACCCGAGGTATTTGTTAAGGAAACCGATATCAAAAGAGGAGATAACTTTCTTATATGTTCCGACGGACTTTGGGAAGCCCTATCCTTTAACGAAAAAGTTTCCTGCATGAGTAAAGAAAATCTAAAAAGAAGGGGAGAGTGCCTTTACTCTTTATCCCTTGAAAACAGCAAGGATAACATAAGCCTCATTCTCTTAGAAGTAGGTTAAGAACTATAGGAGCTATCAGCGTAGTTATAGCCACGACGAATACTATAACCGCATACTCAACCTCATTAATGGCGTGGAAGCTTCTTCCGAACTCCGCAAATATCAGACCCACCTCACCGCGGGGTAGCATGGAAAAGCCTATGCTTGCCTTTTCCTTTAAACTTCCGGGAACTATAAAACCGGAAAGCACCTTTCCCACAATAGCTACGAGTATTAAAGCACCCGAAAAAGTCCAAAATTCGGGCGATGAGAAGTCTATGGCTTTCAGGTTCAGGGCAAGACCCACAGAAACAAAGAAAATGGGAGCTAATACCCATACAAGGGGTTTTATGGATTCCTCAACCTTTACTATCATACCTTCTTCCAGCTTTAGAGCTGCAGCAAAGGGGATAACAAACCTCCTTGAGAGGGCAAGACCCGCGGTAAAAGAACCGAGAATAGAAGGGGAACCGAATTTATGCGCGGAATAAGCGGCAAGAAGTATTAATGCCATAACCGAAGCGGGAATTATGTCCATATCCTGTGCCTTTTTCGCTATGAAGGAAAGAATTTTGGCCACGACATTTGCAATGAAAGGAGCTATAACGAAGAATATTGTTATATGAATAACCAAGTTAACGGTTGTATCAAGGTGAACCTCTTTTGTTTTTGCAAACTCATAAAGGGCAGCAAGAATAATAACACCTATAATGTCATCAAGAACTGCGGCACCTAGAACGATTTGTGCAAACCTTTCTTTATGTTTACCTAAATCCGTAAGAACCCTTACGGTTATACCTATACTCGTCGCGGTAAGCGCACCGCCCATAAAAAGGGAGGCAACAAGGTCAAGCCCGAATAGGTAATAAGAAACAGTAAATCCCCCGATGAAAGGAAGAACGGCTCCGATAATTGCAACAAGGGAAGCCCAAACCCCTACCCTCATCAACATATGGATGTCCGCTTCAAGACCTACCTCAAAGAGCAAAAGAATAACTCCGAGCTCCGCAAGAACCTTTATGGCTTCCGAAATAGGGATTAAGCCCAGTAAACTCTGACCGAGTATTACTCCCGCGGTAACCTCACCGAGAACCGGAGGAATACCCAGCCTTTTGAATATTGTTCCGAATAGTTTGGCGGAAAATAGAAGCACGGCAAGATGTAAAAATAAAGTATGAATGTCTATTCCAGCCCCACTTCCCTCAGCAGGTGCAGCAGCCATAAAAGTATTGTATCACTTTTCTATCTTGCAATTTCCGTAAGCTTTTACGTAATACCTTCCCCCTAACCTGCCTATAGGTTTATAGGCTTCGTAATCTACGGAAAAATCCTCAGTAATGATGTTATCGTTTACCTTTATAAGCAGGACTTCCCCGAATATAACGTGCATATCATAAACGGGAACGTATTTAAATAACTTGCACTCAAAGGAAACCTTTGCCTCCTTTATCCTCGGGGCTATTACGGTTTTTGATGGCTCGGGAGTGAGTCCTGCCTTTTCAAACTCGTTGACCTCCGGGGGAAATTCCTCCCCGGTTATAAGCATCTTTTGAAAAAGCTCCTCGCTTACCGTATTTATAACGAATTCTTTAGTCTCAAGTATATTTTTTACAGTATCCTTTAGATTCCCGTCGTCTCTATTACTTACGGAAATCATGAGAACGGGCGGAGCATCATTTACGGCATTGAAGAAACTAAAAGGTGCTATATTGTAAACTCCTTCCCTACTGGTTGTTGATACCCATCCTATAGGTCTGGGGACTACAAGCCCGAGAATCAACTTGTAAAGCGTGTCCTCATCGGTGTTCTTAACGAGAAGTTCCATGGGGAAAAATTATAATTAAACCAAGGAGGAAATCATGAAAAGAATAAGGGTGATAATTTTGCCCAAGGAAGGACTCCTTTCCCCCCAAGGCAGGGCGGTTGAGGAAATGTTAAAGGAAAACGGCTTTGAAGTATCCGATGTTAAAGTGGGAAAGGTTGTTGAGCTGAGTATCTCCGAAAATACAGATATAAAAAAGCTCGTTGAGAAGTATCTCATAAATCCCCTTATAGAGGATTACGAAATAGAGGAGCTATCCGTAAAGGATTGAAAAATGCGGGATAACCTTCTGGATAGCACCTTTGTCGTTATAGACCTTGAGACAACCGGTTTTAACGTAGAGGTTGCGGACATAATAGATATCGCCGCTGTAAGAGTAGAAGGGGGAATAATTACGGAAAAATTCTCTACACTTGTTTATCCGGGCTATTTTATTCCAGAAAGAATTAAAAAGCTTACAGGTATAACAAACGCAATGCTTGTGGGACAGCCTACAATTGACAAAGTTATCCTTGATTTCCTTGATTTTGTCAAAGACAGTATAGTAATCGGACATTTTATAGAACAGGATGTAAAGTTTATAAACAAGTATACGCGCTCTCTTCTCAACAGAAAGTTCAGCAATCCTACGCTGTGCACCCTGAAACTTGCAAGGAGAGTTTACCCGGGTCTTGAAAAATATTCCCTGAAAGCTCTTGCGGAAAATCTCGGCCTTGAAACAAACGGTGTTCATAGAGCTCTAAAGGATGCCGTTCTTACTGCGGAAATATTCATAAGAATGCTTGAAGAGCTGTGGAATAATTACGGCATAGGGGATTATTACTCCCTCAAGAGGCTGGAAAAAGGAAAAATTTAGCTTATAATAAAGTCTTATTGGATAGGAGGGGTGGCCGAGAGGCCGAAGGCGGCCGCTTGCTAAGCGGCAGAGGGGCTAAAACCCCTCCGAGGGTTCGAATCCCTCCCCCTCCGCCATGGAATACTATGGAATTGTTCCAATTTGTATTGCTTAGCTCTGCGGTAGGATTTAGCCTCGGTTTTGTCCTCTCTCTTCTTTTCATAAAAACCTTAGAGTTTTCTCTCAGGGCTGGATTGAGAATCGCAAACAGGTTTCCGAACAAAAGGAATTTGGTTTACCTTGGAATTTCTTCTACGATGCTTTTACTCTTAATTCCCGAGGCTGCAATAGTTTTTTTCATTATAAGGGAAATCCTGAAGGAATCTATGAAGATTGAAAAAGATTTATACATTTTTGTGTCTTTTATGTTTTTTATATCTCTTGGATACTCTTTAGGCTACAGGTTTATTTTTTGCCGTGCTTACAAACGTGAAAGTATACAATCCGTGCTAAAAGAACTGAAAAAGAAGGGAATAGACTTTTACGTTAATTTGTGTTAACTTCTTTCATTCGTATTTTCCATCACTCCTCACTTTTACAACTGTATGGACATTACCCCTAGGGTGAAAATCCCCTATAACTTCCAGGAATCTCGGCTTTAGGAGGTCATATAAAGCCTTATAAATTTCGTTAGTAGCGGCTTCGTGAGATATATACCTGCTCCTGAACTTGTTTAACCAGAGCTTTAAGGATTTCAGCTCAACTATATACTTGTCGGGTATGTATCGTATCTTAATCGTTGCAAAGTCAGGATAACCCGAACGCGGACAAAGACACGTAAACTCGGGAAAGGTTATCTCTATCATATAATCCCTCTCGGGTGAGGGATTAGGCCAGGCTTCAAGCTCAGCCTTTTCAATTTCAATCTCTCCATACTTCTTCCCTTTTACCTCACTCATAGAGTATTAAAATAATGTTTGAAAATAAACGGCAAGAGGGTAATCTTTAAAATTAATGAAGGACGTGAACTTCCTTGAGGAAATGCTCTTCAGAAGTGTTCTCAAGGAAATAGAAGAAAGGTATGAAGACGTTATAACAATTTACAGATACGATTATGAAATAAAAGGTATTGCGGAAAAGTTGATGAGATTAGCGCGTATAGTTGAGGAGGTATTCAAGGAAATACCGAACCCCGAAAAGAAGCTTGACCAGAACTCCTATACGACCCTTTATAATATCCTCAAGGACATAAGCTCAATACTTTACGACCTGTCAATAGCTACAAGTGAACAGATAAGCTACGTTCTGCTTCAGGCTTACAGAAAACTTGACAACATAGACAGTCTTATAAGTAAACTAAGGTAAATGTTCAGGGACAGGGAAGAAGCGGGAGAGCTACTCGCAGAAGCTTTAGAGGAACATATAAACAGAGAAAAGAATCCCATAATCCTTGCTATACCGAGGGGAGGCATACCGGTAGCTTACAAGGTTGCCAAAAGGCTGAAAATTCCCTTTTCGGTTATAGTTGTGAGAAAACTCGGCCTACCTTGGAACGAAGAAGCAGGATTCGGAGCCATAGACCCTGACGGAACACCTTATTACGACAGAAGTGTTCTCGGATATCTTTCCGAAGAGGAAATAAGGAATGTAATAGAGAAGGAACTGAAGGAGTTAAGAGAAAGGGAAAAGAAGTTTGCCCCCAAGGGGTATCCTAACCTTAGGGGAAGACAGGTGATAATAATTGATGACGGTGTTGCCACAGGATACACTGCAATAGCAGCCGCAGGATATGCGAAGAAAAAGGGAGCGGATGAGGTGATAATAGCTGTTCCCGTGTGTCCATCGGATGCGGAAGCGAGACTCCTGAAATATGCGGATAAATTTATATGCTATTATCCTGCGGATACACCCAGCTTTGCGGTCGGTATGTTTTACCAGGATTTCCACCAGCTTTCCGATGAAGAGGCAA
>CAYRMG010000004.1:0-59281 GCA_964425585.1 uncultured Aquifex sp.
GTTTAAACTAATATATTTCCTATGCTTCAAGTTAGGGTAAAGCCCGGTGTAGAGGACAGAATTAGAGGATTCTTTCCGTGGGTTTACAGGGGTGAAATAGCTTCCTTTTCAAGGAAACCGAAGAAGGGTGAACTTGTAGTTGTAAGGGATGTAAGCGGCAAATTCCTCGGATACGGATATATAAATCCCGAGGTAAACATAGCCATAAGGATACTGTCTTTTAACAAGGATGAACCTATAAACGATGAACTTATCAGAAAAAGGATTAAGGAGGCATACCAATACAGAAAAAGACTTTACATAAATAGCAACGCTTACAGACTCATTCACTCGGAGGGTGACCTTCTTCCGGGTTTAATAGTTGACGTTTACGGAAATTATCTTGCGGTTGAGTTTACAACCTACGGAATGAACCAATTCAGGGAAACCGTTATAGAGACACTTGTTGACCTTCTAAAACCAAAAGGTATATACGAAAAGGTAAACGAGATAGCAAAAAGGGTTGAAGGTCTTGAAGTTGAAGAAGGAACTATATACGGTCACGTCCCCGAGGAAGTCATAATCTGGGAACACGACCTCAAGTATTACATAAACATACCCGAGGGTCAGAAGACGGGCTTTTTCCTTGACCAAAGAAATGCGCGCAAGTTCGTGCGAAACCTCGTAGAGCCCGGGGATAGATGTCTTGACGTGTTTTGCCACACGGGAGGATTTGCCCTTAATATGAAAAGGGCGGGGGCGGGCGAGGTGATAGGTGTGGATATATCGGAGCTGGCCTTGAAGGAAGCTCAGAAAAATGCGGAGCTTAACGGGCTCAGCGGAATAAAATGGGTGAGGGCTAACGCCTTTGATTTTCTTAGGGAGATGAGTAAGAAAGGTGAGAAATTTGATGTGATAATAATAGACCCTCCGTCTTTTGCGAAAAACAAGGCTGCCGTTCCAAATGCACTAAGGGGTTATAAGGAGTTATGCGTAAGGGGATTAAAACTTGCAAAAAGCGGGGGATATCTGGCTATATTTTCGTGCTCTTTTCACATAACGGAGCAACATCTTCTTGATGTTCTTCTTCAAGCCTCTTACGACGTGAGAAGACAGGTAAGGGTTATAGCAAAAACCTTCCAGGATTTAGACCATCCTTGGATACTCCAGATGCCTAACACGTTATACTTAAAAGGTGTTTGGGTTGAGGTAATATGAGAAAGGAACACTGGGCACTCGTATCGCTCGGGCTAAATATATTTCAGTCTCTCATAAAGCTTATCGGAGGGCTCCTGACCGGTTCCCTTTCTCTAATAGGTGATGCCATACACTCCCTCTCGGACGCAACCGCTTCCCTGATAGCTTTTCTCTCTATAAAGTTTTCCGAAGTAAAGAATGAGCGCTTTCCTTACGGACTTTACAAACTTGAAAATATAGGTGCGATAGTAATATCCTTTTTTCTCCTCTTTACAGCTTGGGAAATAGTCCACAGAGCTTTAAAGGGAGAGATAAACATAAACAGGGAAAACTTACCTCTCGGTATAGGAGTAACCCTAATCTCAATGACAGCATCAATAACCCTTTCTTACCTTGAGAGAAGGGCTGGAAAAAAACTAAACTCTCCTACACTCGTTGCGGACTCTTACCACACCTTAACTGACGCCTTTGCCTCACTTTTAGTCCTCATCAGCTTAGTTTCGTATTACCTCGGTGTAAACATAGAAAAATACGCAGCTGTAGGTATATCCCTCATTATCGTTTATACCGCTCTCGGTCTTCTTAAAGAACAGATAGGGGAAATACTTGATATATCTGCGGATAAAGAAACGGTGGAGAAAATTAAAAGGATAATTCTTTCCTTCCCCGAAGTTAGCGAGATAAAAAGACTTCTCGTAAGAAGTGCAGGAGGTAGGCTGTTCATAGATGCGGTAATAACGATAAACACCGATGACTTTTACAAAAGTCATATGATAGCGGATGAGATAGAAAGAAGGATAACCGAAGAAGTTCCTAACGTTGATATGGTCTTTATCCATTACGAACCTTGCTGTGAAAAGAAGGGAACGCGAGTTGCCATCCTTACTAAAGATGAAAAGGTGGCACCCTCTTTTGATAAAACCGAGAAGGTGATTCTCTTTAAGGAAAAAGAGGGAGAACCCGAAGTAATAGAAACAAAGGGTATGAGCGAAGAAAGTATAGCCAAGGAGCTTACAAGAAGGGGGGTAGACCTCGTTATTAGCGGTTATCATCCTAAAAGCAATAAAGCGAAATGGATTCTCCACAGGAACAAGGTTTTTGTCTGGGAAACGGAGAAAGAAAACCCCTACGAAGCACTTGCGGAAGTATCCCAGATAAAGGAAAGTGTGAAATGAGTTATCTTGTTTGGGGACTCGGAAGAAGCGGGAAGGCTTGCGCGGAGCTTCTAAAAAAGAAAGGTTATAAGGTTTACGCAGGTGATGATAAGGAAAACCCAGATTTATGGAAGGAAGTTTTGAGCGAAGTTGATACAGTGGTTCTCTCTCCCGGTATTCCTCCGAGGCATCCATTATGGAAAGAAGCCCTAAAGAGGGAAAAAGAGGTTATAGGTGAGCTTGAGCTTGCATATAGGTTTTTTAAAGGAAAGGTAATAGCAATAACGGGAACAGACGGAAAGTCAACAACGACGAGGCTAACGTATTTAATACTTAAGAAGAAGTTTGATAAAGTTTACGAGGGGGGGAATATAGGGAAGCCCTTTTCGGAAATTCTCCTTGAAAGTGAGGAAGGGATTGCGGTTCTTGAAGTTTCCTCTTTTCAAGGGAAAACCCTAAAACGATTCAGACCCATTGTAGGAGCTTTTATAAGCTTTGCCAAGGACCACCTTGATTGGCATCCCGACGAAAAGGATTACCTTTTCAGTAAATACAACATCTTTAAGAACCAGAAAGAGAGTGATACATTAATCCTGAACGATTTTGTAAAAGAGATAAGGGAAACGCCGTCAAGAGCTAAAAGGATTTACTACTCCTCACTTAAGCTAAAAAGAGAAGGAATTTACTTCGGTGATGTTAAGCTATTCAATCCCTCATTATTAAAGATAAGGGGAATCCACAACGTATATAACGCGGCAACAGCCTCCCTTATATCACTGAGTATGGGACTGAAACCTGAGGAATTTGAAGAGATTTTATACAGCTTTGAAGGACTGCCTCATCGGCTTGAGTATGTAGGTAATATAAACGGCGTTGAGGTTTACAATGACTCAAAATCAACCACACCCCACGCCCTGAAGGCTGCACTCTTAACTTTTCCCGATAAATCCGTTATCCTTATTGTAGGGGGAAAGGATAAGGGTGCGGATTTTTCCGAAGTTTCAAGAATTGTAAAGGATAAAACGAAGTTCGTTATAGCGATAGGGGAAACAAAACTAAAAATTAAAGAAGCTTGGAAGGAAATTACCGAAGTAATAACTTCAGAAAGTTTAGAAAAAGCTGTAAAACTGGCCTATGCTCTGGCAAAAAGTGGAGATATTATCCTCTTTTCTCCGGCCTGTTCTTCCTTTGATATGTTCAGAAACTACGAAGAAAGAGGACAAAAGTTTAAAGAGCTTATAAAAGCGTTGGGGAAGAAAGAGAGCGGCTTAGCCGCAGGAGAATGAGCTTCCGCATCCACAAGTTCCGGTAGCGTTGGGGTTTCTTATCGTAAATCCACCACCCATGAAGTCAACAACGTAGTCAAGTTCTGCGTTGTTCACGTAAGGCATGGAGAACGGGTCTATTACAACCTTAACACCGTCGTATTCAAAGACATGGTCTCCTTCCTCTATGGTATCGTCAAATCCCATAGCGTATTGGAATCCCGAACATCCGCCGGGAACTACCCTAATTCTGAGAATAGGATTTTCAATGTTGTTTTCCTTAGCAACCTTCTTAATTTCTTCTACAGCCTTGTCTGTAACCTTAAAAACAAACTGTTGAGCTTGTTCTTGCATAGCTCTTACCTCCTCCAGTTTAATCTTAATCTGAGTATTAAGATAACTATTTTAACCGAGGTTATTATGACCTTCTTCATAAGAAAGAATCTTTTCCATAAGCCTTAAAGCCTCAAGGGAAGCCCCTTCATCCGCTTTATTCTTCCAGGCTATATCGTAAGCGGTTCCGTGGTCCGGAGATGTTCTTACAAAAGGAAGACCCAGCGTAAGGTTCACACCCCTGTTAAAAGCAATGAGCTTAAAAGGAATAAGACCCTGGTCATGATACATGGCGAGAAATACATCGTCATAATCTCTTTCTATAAACGCAGTATCGGGAACGAGGGGACCCTCAACCCTTAATCCCTCTTTTTTTAGTTCTTCAATTGCGGGTTTTATTTCCTCAATTTCTTCCCTTCCGAACTCTCCGTTTTCCCCTGCGTGGGGGTTCAATCCGAGAACCTTAACGTTGGGTTCCCTTTTGAAGAGCTTTTTATACTCCCTGTTTATCAGGTAAACTTTATTCTTTATGTTTTCCTTCTTTACAAACTTATGAACCTCTTTTAGAGGCATATGGATTGTAAGAAGGACGACCTTTATCTCTTCGGAATACATCATCATGGAAAAATCCTTTGTATTGCTCGCATGGGCTAAATACTCGGTCTGTCCCGGAAAGTTAAAGCCTGCTTTCCTTGCCCAGAACTTGTTTATCGGCATAGTTAAAACTCCATTTATACCTCCGTTTAACGCATCCGCCGTAGCCCTTGCAAGGTATGCAACAGCAGCCCTCCCGGAAGCGACTGAAGGCTCGGGAACGGGAACTTTCAAAATATTCAGGTCTATGAGAAATACACCCCCTTCCTTTGCTTCCTTTACATCTTCAATTTTCTCGTAAGATAACTTTATACCCGTTAGTTTTTGAGCCTCTATTATTGTTTTTTCCTCACCGTATATTACGTAAGCAAAGTGCTCCTTAAAGTGTCTTGATAGCTTTAGTATAAGCTCCGGGCCTACACCCGCAGGGTCTCCGAGGGTTATTCCTATTCTCATCATTCGTAATACTCAGCTCCGCAGTTTTCCGTTTCCCAAACCGTGACCTTTATAACGGAAGGATACCTTTCCTTAATCTTGGTGTAAAGCCATTTCGCAACGTTTTCCGCACTCGGGGAAAAATCAAAAACCTCGTTAAGAAGCGTATAATCGGGAAGAATTTCCTTAAGGTAGTTATCAATTTCTACGAAATCTATACCCATTCCTCCCCTATCAAGGCTTTCCGCTTTCAGAAAAACTTCAACGGTCCATGTATGCCCGTGAAGGGGCTCGGGTTTTCCGTGATAATCCGTAAGGTAATGAGCAGCGTTGAATTTTCTCTTTACCCTAACAATCCATGGCATTTAGTTTATTTTAAGCAAAAGAAAGAACCTTTCATCTTCTACGGGATACATAACAGCCTGTTTAACTTTCGGGAAAAGTTTTTTTAGAACGTAAGGAATGCCGTATCCTTTATAGATGTGTCCCTTCCCTACTATAACAACAATTCTGTGGTTCGGGTAAAGAAGAAGTAATTTCAGAATTTTATACGCCATCCCGTTGTCCCAAGCCGTTTGTATATCTATAAACCTTTTTTTATTTACACGTTTTGAGTGTTTTTTCAAATTCTCAAGAAGAAAGTCTTTATACTCTTTCGGAGGATAAACAATTTTTGGCGGGAGGTAAACGCTTCTTACCCTTTCAAGACCCTTTTTTCTTATTTCTTTGAGTAGTTCAGAAGGAATGTTTAGGGCTATTAACTTTATTCCGTATCTCTGGGCAAATCGCCATATATCCCTGTATAATTTCTCGTCAAACCCCCATCTTTTTTTATACTCCGTTTTTTTTATCATTTCATTTTCACTTATTTCTCCTTCCGTATATTTATCCAGGTATTCCTGAAAGGGTTGTTGAAACATCTCCATAGCTATTATTAGTTTTTTGTCTTTTTTGTAAATTTCCTTTATTACCTTTAACTGAATTTTATGAATCTCAATATTGTTATGAACTTCTCCTATGTAGATAACTTCACTTTTGATTAATTGATTGACAATTCCGTTAAATTTTGTTTCTTCAAAAAATCTCCATTCCGAAGAAAAAACGATTCCAAAAAGAATTAAGAGGATATAACCTCTAAATAAGTGCCTACCCCCTTACCGAGTTCAACCTTTGAACCGAGCTCTTTGAGTGCGAGCTCAAGTGCAGAAAGAACGTGAACCATATCAAGGAAATCCATGCCCATATGGGATATGCGGAATATCTTTCCCTTTAGCTTTCCCTGTCCTCCCGCTACCCTTACACCCATATCAAGCATAACTTTTCTGAGATTATCCGCATTAATCCCTTCGGGAGGTAAGGCAGCGGTAAGGGATATCACGGGATTTTCGGGGAAAATTTTACACCCAAGAGCTTTTAGAGCTTCCCTCGTTCCCTTAGCCATTTTTTCATATTTTTCTTCAACTCTTTCCATCCCTATATCGTTTAGAATTTTCAGGGATTCTCTTAACCCAAGAATTAGGCTTATTGCGGGTGTGAAGGCTGTCTGACCCTCAATCTGTTTTTTTATTTCACTCTTTACCGAAAAGTAGTAGGCTCTATCGTTTAATCTCTCCTTTGCCTTTTCCGAAAACCACAGTATTGAAAGACCGGGAGGTAGCATAAAAGCTTTCTGGGAACCTCCGACAACAACGTCCATTCCCCAATCTTCGGGATTGAAATTGTAGACTCCGAGGGCGGTTATAGCATCAACCACGAGAAGCGCATCCCTTTCTTTTGTTATACTCCCTAAAGCCTTGACGTCGTGGTAAGCTCCCGTTGAGCTTTCGGACATTTGAACGAGAATACCTTTTACATCTTCCTTCTTTATTATCTCTTCAACCTTCTGGGGGTCTACACTTTTTCCCCACTCAACGCCGAGTTCTATTACCTCAAGTCCCCACTTTTTTCCGAGCTCAGCCCATCTTTCTCCGAACTTACCACCTACAACAGCTATAACTTTATCGCCGGGATTGAAAAAGTTCTGAACGGCAGCTTCCATAGAACCTGTTCCGGAAGAGGCAAAGAAAACGAAGTTATCCGATTCGTTTTTCAAAAGTTTTTTAAAAAGCTCCCTTGTCTCAAGAAAGGCTTCGGTAAACTCCTTAGTTCTGTGATGTATAATCTGCCTTCCTAAAACTTCCCTTATCCTGTCCGGAATTTCAACGGGACCAGGTGTAAAAACTCTTTCCCCTTTAAAGTTAAAAAACTTCATACTATTTCAAGACCTGAGAATATAAAGCTTATCTCATACTCCGCACTTTCTGGGGAGTCAGATGCGTGAATAGCGTTCTTCCCTTTATCCGTCCCGAACTGGGCTCTTATGGAATCCGGGGCTGTTTTTCTTGCCTCTTCGCTGTCCGTTGGACCTATAATTTCCCTTACCCTTTTTATAGCGTCTTCGCCTTCAAGAACCGCAGCAACTACGGGGCCCGAAGACATAAACTCAACGAGCTCGCGGAAAAAGGGTCTCTCTCTGTGAACGTAGTAAAACTCACCTGCCTTTTCGGGGGTAAACTTGAACATCTTGAGAGCCCTTATTTTGAAGCCTTCCTGTATAAACCTGTCAAGTATCTTTCCTAAGGCTCCCTTTTCCATAGCGTCGGGTTTCACTATTATAAGTGTTTTTTCAACCGCCATTTAAACACCTCCGATTCTTGCGAGTTTCTCAAGTTGCGTTTTCACGGATATATCAAGAACGTATGCCTGCGTTTTGAACACAAATCCGCCTATTATGGATGGGTCTTCCTTTATTTCTATCTCTATCTCCCTGTTGAGCAGCTTGTTTATTGACTTCCTTATCCTTTCCAGTGTTCTCTTGTCAAGCTTCTTGGGGAGTATTAGCTCCCCTCTCAGCATCCTCATTAGCTTTTCAAGCTCAATCTCGTAAAGTCTTTTAATTTCAGGGATTAGAGCCATGGCGTTTATATCAATGAGATACTCAAGAACTTCAAGAACCTCCTGGGGAGTTTTGTATTTCTTTGAAAGTGCTTCAAGGGCTTTTATCTTTTTATCCCTGTCTATCTGTGGTGAGAGGAAGAAATTTCTCAGGGTTTTATCCTTCCTGTATGCATGGGCAAGGGCTCCGAGAAATGCGTTAACGTTCAGTATAGTTTCCTTTTCCTTGGGAATTTTCTTCACTATTAGTCTTACGGCTTTTTTTGCAAGTTCTTTTCTTTTAAGCATTCTTCTCCTCCAGGAGTTTGAGCTGGGCTTCTATATACTTTTTCTGAACTTCAGCTTTTTTGAATTCTTTCGTTAGCATCTCTTTCGCAATTTCTTCGGCTTTTTGTATACCGTAAAGGGCAAGCTCTTTCTTTGCTCTGTTTAGCTCTATCTCTATGGTTTCTTTGGCTTTTTCTCTTATCCTTTCGGAAACCTCTTTTGCGTGTTCTATAATCCTGTTTCTTTCCGTTTGTGCTGTTTCCTGTGCGAGGGTTTTATACTCTTCCGCTTTCTTCTTGGCTTTCTCAAGTTCCTCTTTGGCCTTTATAAGTTCTTCCTTCGCACTTATGAGTTCCCTTTCAGCCTTTACAAGACTATTAATTATTGAGTTGTAGAACTTTTCAAAGGCCTCACTTATGGGTTTTCTTCCGAAGTAGTAAACGATTCCGAGAAATGCGAGTATGTTCAGACCTTTCCAGATGAGTGCACCGGGTGAGTGCATATCGTGAGCTTCCGCACCGAAAGAAAAAGCCACCGCTAACGTAGTTAAAAAGAACAACCTACCCATCACGCCGCCTCTCTTAGAATCTTCTTAACAATTGTTTTTGCTATATCAACAACGGATTTCTCAAGCTTCTTCTTTTCTTCCTCAAGGTTCTTTTTAATCTCTTCAACAGCCTTCTTTATTTCTTCATCCGTTTCCCTTTCCGTCTTTTCAACGATTGAACGGGCTTCCTGCTCCGCTTCTTTTCTGGCGTTCTCAATTATTGCGTCGGCTTCCTTTTTTGCCTCCTCAAGTATACGGGTAGCTTCCCCGAGATAAGATTTTGCTTCCTCCCTGAGCTTTTGAGCTTCCGAAAGATTCTTTTTTATCAGGTTTTCCCGCGATTCTATTATGTCTGTGTATGGCTTTACATAGATGTTATTAAGTATGAGCATAAATATGACGAATATTACCAGCTGAACGAGCAGGGTTACGTTAGGCATTACACCGATGTCCATTCTTGCCCTCCGCACAACATTATAACAAAACTTATTCTTTTCTCAATACCTCAATAACCCTTTCGGAGGAAGCTCTCAGTGAGGGAAGAAGGGATGAGAAAAAGGAAAGGATAACGGTTCCTATAAAGGTGGCTATTACGTCCTTTAGCTTTATATGAACGGGTATGTAGCTCATCATATAAACCTCCTCTGAAACCCTTATGAGCTTATACTCGTTTATGAAGTATGCAAGGATGTAAGCGTTTATTATGCCCAAAACAGCTCCCAGAATCCCGAGACTCATGCCTACCGAAAGGAATATAAAAATCACACCCTTCTTTTTCATACCGAAGGTTTTCAGAACAGCTATATCCCTTATCCTTTCTTTTACCTTAACGAAGAGGAGACTCGTTATGTTAAATGAGGCAACAAGAACCATAAGGAGCAAGATAAAGAAAAGCCCCAGCTTTTCCAGTTCCAGGGCATTAAAAAGGGGTTTGTTTAAGTCTATCCACGAGCGAACTATTACGGTGTTTCCGAGATTTTCAAGGATTAACTTCTTGACATTATTTGCCGTATAAGGGTCATTTAGGTAAACCTCGGTTAAGTTAATACCGAAATCCCTTTTAAAAAACTTTTCAGCATCTTTCATATCCATAAAGACAAAGGCAAAATCCTTATCGTATGAACCCGTGTAGAATATCCCTCCTACTTTGTAGCTCTTTACCTTAGGAATTACCCCAGTAGGGGTTCTTATCCCGAAGGGGGAAACAAGACTTACCTTATCTCCGAGGTTCACGCCGAGCAGTTCCGCTATGCCTTTCCCTATCACGAGACCTTTTAATTTCCCCTCAAGAAGGTTTTTCTTCATAAACCTCCTGAAGTGTTCATCCGAGAAATCGGTAGCCTTTACGCTTACACTTTGTATAACCCTTCCGCTTGAAAGAAATGCATTGTAAACTTTAAAGTTCAAAAAGTTTTTTACTTCATTTATCCTTGAAAGGGTGTCTTTTATCTTTTTTGTTTCCTCATCTGTGTAGAGGGTTATCACTATATGGGGCGTTTTGGAAAGGATTTTATGCTTCAATTCGTCCTGAAAGCCCGAGAAAACACCTATCGTGAGAAGTATCGCCGATACGCTCAGAAATATGCCGAAGAAAGCTATAAGGGAAATTATCAGCGATGCACCTTTTGAGCTAAAAAGATATCTTAAAGCTATCTTTAGATATAATCTCATAGCATCTTCAGGGATTTTATTATTTCCTGCTGTCTCTCAAAAACGTATTTTCTCACCTTTTCCTTATCATTCGGCGAATACTCCGCTTCAAAACCTATCCTTATGTAAATACCCTCCTCCGATACGTTGAAGTTCCTAACTCTTCCCTTTGCGTGAGCGGTTCCGTATTTCGGAAGGTGGATATAGAGATTAAACCAGGCTGAGGGGTTACTTCGTAAAATCTCTATGACCTCATCCGCTTTATGAGTATTTCTTTCAAGGATTATACCGACTCCCGTTTCGCTTATGTCCTTGGCGGGAGCTTTAAGTCTGTAGCTATTTACATTAAGCTCAACTATTACGGGATTTGACGGGTCTGTTTCAACCCTTACGGTTCTCCTTTCTATAAATGCGGGTTTTTCCCTGAATTCTTCAAACTCAATAACGAGCTCTTCTCCGTTGCTTACAACCTTTCCGTAAGCATATTTATCACCTACGGTTATATAAACTCCCGTTTGGGGTTGAAAGGCTCCCTTGAATATACACTTCCTCCATGAAAACCCGAGAAGGTTTGAAGCGTCATCTATCCAAGAAAGTCTTAGCTTAGTTTTTACGGGAAGCTCCTTGAACTTTGTTGATATATCGTATGTTTCTCCTTCCTTAAATATTTCGGAAAGCTTTGTTTTCATACATTATTAGTTTACGTTTATAAGGTCGGAAACAAAGAGGGGTTTTAAGCCGAAGTAAAAATTCCATATTCTGAAGGCATATCTGTATCCGCATACTATGTAATTGCCTTCGGGAAGGTTAAGTTTCAAAGAGGAGCTTTCAAAGTTCTTTATTTCATTCTTAGAAAAAACCTTTATGAGAACATTAGGGTAGGGAGCATAAACAAAGACAGTTTTTCCTTCCTTCCAAACCAGGGAAGGTTTTTCGGAAAAGGAGATAAGATTTACTTCCTTTCCTAAAGCTCTTAGAAACTCTTCTTTATTTCTTATAGGTCTGGTGCTCAAAAGGAAGTTTCTGAGAAGTCTGAAGGAAAAGCTGTAAGAGGGAAATAAAAACCGTATTCCTACCTCCCTTATGTAAATCTTTACGTGGTGGTCAAGACCTCCTATCAGTTTATTTTCCCAGCATTCTTTTAAATATTTTTTAATATACTTTTCCGTATCAATTATCTTTATAAAGTTCTCAATATATGCATTTTTCATGAAAAAATATACAAAAGGTGCTAAAAGAAGGTAAAAAATCAGAACTTTTCTGTTCTCCACGAGAGAGTCTTTCAGGTTTATAAGCTCAAATAGATACTCCCTTTTCCTCGGCAGTTTCCATTTATACTTCCTGAAGTGGTGGGAGATAACCTTCAATTCTCCGATTTCTATCAAGTCCCCGAGAAGATTTCCCTTTTCATCGTTTATTTTTCTCTCAATTCCAACTATTGTTCTTTCGTCCTCAAAATGTTTAAAGTAATCAACCTCGTGGTCTGTGATAATTACAAAATCAATGTTATTTTCCCGGGCTGCTCTTTTCACGTCCTCGGGTTTCCCGAGGCTGTCATAAGAAAACTGGGTGTGTATGTGAAAAACGTAAGAGTAAAGGAATAACTTAGGTGGAGTTATCAGGCTATTTTTTCTTACGGGATTTTTTATAAAGGCTATGGGATAAATGTAAAAAAGCAGGTAGGGAATGAAAATTAAGACAAGGAAAAAAAGGAGCTCCATTTTAGGGGAGGTTCATTGCCCTTCTTACTTCTTCCATGGTCTTTTTTGCTTCTTCCCTCGCTTTTCTTGAGTTTTCGTAAAAAACTTCTTCTATTTCTTCTATTCTGCTTTCAAGTTCTTTCCTTTTTTCCCTTATGGGTTCAAGAAACTCTTCAAGATACTTCAGTAAAATTCTCTTGCACTCCACGCACCCGAGCTTTCCCACTCTGCAGTCTTTTTCTATATTCTTGACCAGTTCTGTGTCTCGGGTAAAGAGCTTGTGCCATGAAAAGACGGGACATATTTCGGGTCTTCCCGGGTCGTTTTTCCTTATTTTTTGAGGGTCGGTGAACATTTTCATAACCTTTCTTTCCACTTCCTCTTTTGTATCCGAGAAAAAGACGGCATTTCCGTAAGATTTTGACATCTTCCTTCCGTCGGTTCCGGGTATTTTGGGAGTTTCCGTAAGAAGTGCTTTTGGTTCGGGAAAGACTTTTCCGTAAAGCCTGTTAAAACGCCTTGCTATCTCCCTTGAAAGCTCTATATGGGGAAGCTGGTCTTCACCTACGGGAACGGCCTCACCTTTATAGACGAGTATATCCGCCGTCTGGAGAACGGGATATCCGAGAAATCCGAAAGTGTCCGTTTCGTAAAAATCCCTTTTTGATACGTTAAGCCTTTTCAGGATTTGAGGTTCTATTTCACCCTCAAAGAGCGCTTCTATCATTGTTTGGGTAAGATTCTCAAGTAAATGTTCTTTAAACTTTTCGGAATTACTTATCTCAAAGGGTATTAACTTGATAAATTCTTCAATACGGTTTTCCAGCTTTTCCTTGAAATTCTTTTCAAGTTCCGAAAGCCTGAGGAGGTTATACTTTAAATCCTTATATGTGGGATTGAGCTCAAGCCAGCTTTTGGGAGTAAGCATACCGAAAAGCAGACAAAGTTCCGCGTGTTCCTTCACGAGCGATTGTATGAAAAGAACACTTTTATTCGGGTCAAGCCCGAGAGCAAGCCAATCTATCATAACCTCCCTTATATTCTTTCTGAGCTCAGCTGTATTTTTATAGGCTGTTGTGAGTGCGTGCCAGTCCGCTATGAAAAAAAAGCATTCGTGTTCCTCTTGGAGCTTTACCCAGTTTCTTATAACACCGAAGTAGTGTCCGAGGTGGAGTTTACCGGTGGGTCTCATGCCGCTTACTACACGCATAGGAGATTATTTTAATCGCAATGGGTAAATTTAAATTAATGAGCGGTAAGGTAATTTTTGAAAGCGAAAATCATAAAGTAGTGTTTTTTGAAGAGCTAACACCCGCAAGTGCAGTTCAGTCAAACCAATACCTCATAATTCACAACGGCGAAGGAATGCTCCTTGACCCTGGAGGACATAAGGTATTTTCCCAGCTGAAAAGGGATATTTCCCCTCACATATCACCCGGCAAACTGAGGTATATATTCCTTTCCCACCAAGACCCGGATATAGTTGCTGCGCTGAACGGATGGCTTCTTACTACCAATGCGGAAGCTTACATATCAAAACTTTGGCTCAGATTCCTTCCCCACTTTGGTCTTGAGAAGAATTTTGAGGAGAGGGTAAAACCAATAGAGGATAAAGGGACGAGATTAGACCTGAACGGCTGTGAGCTTCTCATACTTCCCGCCCACTTCCTTCACTCACCTGGAAACTTCCAAGTTTACGACCCCTGTTCAAAGATACTATTTAGCGGTGACCTCGGCGCTTCATTGAACCAGCCCTACTTTTTTGTTGAAAACTTTGAGGAGCATATAAAGTATATGGAAGGATTCCACAAAAGATATATGGCCTCAAACAAGATTTTAAAACTTTGGGCAAACATGGTTAGAAAGCTTGATATAGAAATGATTGCACCCCAGCACGGGGCTATTTTCAAAGGAAAAGAACTCGTAAATAAGTTTATAAACTGGGCGGAAAACCTAAAGTGCGGTGTTGATTTAATGGATGAAAGTATATACTCATTACCATGAGGGTTATAAGTTTAGTTTTCGTAATACTGCTTTTGATTGTAGGTTGTAAGGAAAAGGAAAAATTAAACGGCGTTCTTTACGATAAGCCCGCCTACAACTTTTGTCTAAAAACCGAGGAGGATGGAAAGATTAAGACGGTATGCCTAAAAGATGTCCTGAAGGAAAAGGATATAGTTCTCGTCTTCTTCGGCTACACCCATTGTCCCGATGTTTGTCCCGCTGCTATGTATACTTTAAAAAGGACAATGGAAAAACTTGACGAGAATGAGAGAAAAAGGGTTCAGGTTATCTTCATAAGCGTTGACCCCGAAAGGGATACACCCGAGGTTGTATCAAGGTATGCGAAGTATTTTGACAAAAGCTTTTTAGGGCTTACGGGAACGCCCGAGGAGATAAAAGATGTGGCAAAGCACTATAAAGTTTTTTACGAAAAGGTTCAACAAAAGGGTGAGAACGGCTATCTTGTTAACCACACAGCACTCATTTACTTGATAACAAAGGACGGAAAGATAAAGCTCATATACTCAACAAGCAGGCAAAAACCCGACCTCATGGCTGAAGATATAAAGAACCTCCTTTAATGCTGTTTGATATTTACATTTTCAGGAATTTTCTACTTGCTTTCCTTTCGGTAAATCTTGTAAGCGTTCTTCTGGTAACCCTTTACGCACTTCTTGAGTTTATTCTGGGTTTTAAAGAAAAAAGTGTGAAGATAGCGGTTGAGTATTTTTTAAACTTTCTACCCCTCGGATTTTACTACCTTTCCTTTATAACCGGCGGTATATCCCTCGTGGTTTTCCTAAAAAGGATAATTGATAAGAAGATAGACTTCACGGTTCAGAGTTTCGGCATATCACCCCTCAGGTTTTCTTTTTCTGTTTTTCTTTTCTTTTTTCTCCTATCGTTAATTTTTTTATTGGGAAATCAGTATATATTTCCCAAGCTACTCGGAAATCTCTGGTATATAGAGAAACATTATAAAAAAAAGCAAAAAATCTCGGGTATTATTAAAAACTTCTGGTTTTTGAAGGAAGATAGATACAGAACTTATTACTACGTGGGAAATCTTAATCTATCGGACGGAATTCTTATAGACATGGTGGCCGTAAAGGTTGAAAAATCAACCTTAACACCCCTTGAAGAGTTAAAGGTTTTCACAGGTTTGTGGAAAGGAGATGAGATAATCGTTTACTCGGGGGAAGTATACGACCTTATCAAAGGAGATAAAAAAATTTTAAATTTTAAAAAGGTAAAGATAGGAATTAATTTAAAAGACGTTGAATTATTTTCTACAAAAATAGATTTTTTAACTTTAAAGGATTTGCTCATTCTTTATGCAAAGAGCAAAGCCGTAGGTCTTAATGCGGATACTTACGGAGGAGAACTTTTGTTCAGGGTTTTATTTTCTTTCTTTCCCTTCTTCGTTTCACTACTTACCTTTCATTTATTCTTCATGTGGAGAGACCTGAAAAAGGTAAGTGCGGGAATGGTCTTAGGTTTGATGATACTGTGGTTGATTATTCTATCACCGAAGTTAATAACCCAAAAGGCAAACCAGCCCCTTTACTTCTCCCTTATACCTATAAGTTTTTTAGTTATTCTCTCGCTAAAAGGAATATACAATCTTGGCAAAGGATTCAGGGTCTAAGCTTGCCGTTCCCACCAGGAGTCCGTTTATCTCCTCGTGTTTCATAAACTCTTTTGCATTTTCGGGTTTGACACTTCCTCCGTAAAGTATTCTGGTTTTCCCTTCGTTTCTCGGGTTAAGCTCCTTGAGAAGGTTCCTTATAAAGGTGTGAACCTCAACCGCATCCTCGGGAGTTGCCGGTATACCCGTTCCTATAGCCCACACGGGCTCGTAAGCTATATCTATTCTGTCCACGTGTTCCTCAATGCCGTTAAGAGCGAGCTTTATCTGGGTTTCAACAACCTTAAAGGTCATGCCCGCTTCTCTTTCTTCTTTCTTTTCCCCGACGCAAAGAATAGGTCTTACACCTTCCTCAAGACACGCAACTACTTTCTTGTGAATTACCTCGTCCGACTCCCCGAAAATATGCCTTCTTTCGGAGTGTCCCACTATTACGTATTCACACCCGAGCTCCTTCAGCATGGGAAGCGAAACCTCGCCGGTATACGCTCCTTTTTTTTCGTAGTGACAGTTCTGGGCTCCGAGCTTAACACCCGTTCCTTTCAACATTTCGGAAGCCGCACAAAGGGAGGGAAAAGGTGGACATATCAGTATCTCCCTGCTTTCGGGATGTTCAACAAATCTTAAAAAGCTCTTTAGGTATTCCTCCGTCTCCTTAGGCGTTTTGTTCATCTTCCAGTTTGCGGCTATCAATCTTCTCATAAGTTTTCATTCTACCTTTAAAATTTCTTGTTATGAAAATACTCATCACAGGTGAACCGGGAGTAGGGAAGACAACGCTTGTTAAAAAGATTGTTCAAAGACTCGGAAATAAAGCGGTAGGATTCTGGACTGAAGAGGTAAGAGACCCAGAAACAAACAAGAGAACGGGTTTTAGAATAATGACGACCGATGGGAAAAAAAGGATATTTGCCTCAAAATTTTTCACCTCAAAGAAGCTTGTAGGATCTTACGGGGTTAATGTTCAGTATTTTGAGGAAATCGCCCTTCCTATACTTGAGAAGGCCTACAACGAGGCAAAGAGGGACAAAAAGAAGGTGATAATTGTAGATGAAATAGGAAAGATGGAACTATTTTCAAAGAAGTTCAGGGAACTGGTGAGAAGGATTATGTATGACCCTACCGTTAATGTAGTTGCAACCATTCCCATAAGGGATGTCCATCCCCTTGTTAGGGAAATAAGAAGACTTCCCGGTGCGGTCTTGATTGAGCTCACACCTCAAAACAGGGATGTAATCCTTGATGATATACTAAACCTTCTTGAAAGGTAAAATGGAAAATCTACTTACACTTTCAAGAATAATCCTTACCTTTCCCGTAGTTCTATTTATCCTATCGGGTAATTATTATTTGGCTCTTTTCCTTTATATTCTCGGAGCACTTACGGACTGGTTTGACGGAAACATCGCAAGGAAAAACAGGAAAATCTCAAACACAGGGAAACTTCTTGACCCTTATGCGGATAAAGTTTTTGTTCTTCTGCCCCTTATTGCTCTTGTTGAAACGGAAAGGGTAAAGAGTATATGGGTAATCCTATTAACTTTTAGGGAGCTCAGTATATCCTTCCTGAGAAGCTTAGCGGTTGAAAGGGGTATTTATATGGAAGCCTCACTTTTAGGAAAACTTAAAGCTTTCTTTGAGTTCCTTTCCGTAATCCTTATACTTGCGGGATTTGAGTTCGGGAATAAGTTGCTAATCCTTTCGGTAATTCTGGCTTACCTTTCCGCTCTTGAATATGTAAAAAATTTTAGGAAGCTATCCGCTTAATCTTCCCTTCCTCTTATGATAAGCTTTATGGGTGAGAACCTTATGTTCAGATATTCCCTTAACTTCTTTATAAAGAACCTCTTGTAGTTTTCTTTCCACGCATCGGGGTAATTAGTTATCAAGACTATTGTAGGGGGTTTTGTGCCTTCCTGGAAAGCGTAATAAACCTTTACCTCCTTTCCCTTATATCTCGGAGGAGGTTTCTCGCCAAGTATTTTATGAACAGCTCTGTTAATAAAAGAGGTTTTGTGTTGTTTTGTATAGTCTTCATAGACGACATTTATCCAGTTGAGAAGTTCCTCAATACCTTTCCCCTTTGTAGCAACCGTAAAAACAACGGGAGCAAAGTCAAGAAAGAAAAGCTCTTTCCTTATTATACTTTCAAGCTCCTCCTTACTCCACGGTGATAGGTCCATCTTATTCGCAACTATTACACATCCCTTATACCTTCTCTCTATGAGTCCCCCGAGTCTTTTGTCTTGCCTGGTTGGTCCCTCGGAAGCATCTATAACGAGACAGGAAACGTCGGAAAGCTCTATAGCCTTTATACTCCTTCCGACCGAGTAAAACTCTACTCCGTATTCAACTTTAGAGGGTCTCCTTACACCTGCTGTGTCTATCAGTATGAAGTTCTTATCCTTCCACCTGAAGGGAACTTCCACAGCATCCCTCGTGGTTCCCGCTATCGGCGATACAATCACCCTCTCGTCTTTTAATATAGCGTTTATGAGAGAGGACTTTCCTACGTTAGGTCTGCCGACAAATGCTACCTTTATACCCTCTTCAACTGTCTCAACCTTTTCATCTTTGAGATATTTAATTACTTCATCAAGCAGTTCACCCACACCCTTTCCGTGGAGTGCGGATACGGGAAAAACCTTTTCAAAGCCGAGCGCGTAAAACTCGGGAACAACCTTTTCAACCCTTCTGTTGTCAACTTTATTCACAACGAGTATAACCTTATCCTTATAGGGGTAAAGAAATTTTGCTATCTCCTCATCAAGGGGATTTATCCCTTCCTTTCCGCTTACAACGAAAAGTATAACATCCGCTTTGGGAATCTCCTTTTCAACGAATTTCCTTACTTCCCTTATAATCTCGTTCTTCGTTTCGGGAACCAGGCCGCCGGTGTCAACAACTGTAAACTCCTTCCCACCCCATGAAGCTTTTCCTTCAATTATATC
This sequence comes from uncultured Aquifex sp., assembly GCA_964425585.1. Lineage (GTDB taxonomy): Bacteria > Aquificota > Aquificia > Aquificales > Aquificaceae > Aquifex. The sequence continues at coordinate 18,659 of CAYRMG010000004.1, forward strand.
CCTCGTTATTCCCGGATAATCTTCAACGATGGCGTATCTTTTTCCTATAAACCTGTTAAAAAGGGTAGACTTCCCTACGTTAGGCCTTCCGATAATAACGACTCTATTTCCCATCACCCGATTTCTCCCATTTTATAGGCTCTGAGGAGTTTTCTCTGCTCCTCAATTATAAAGCTCTCTATCACCTGCTCCTCTTTTCTTGAAATTTCCTCAAACTTTACACCCATACAAACTTTCTTTTCATAAACACTTCTGTGAACAACTTTTCCGGGCAAATTCGTAAATTTATAGCCCTTTAGGGTAAAGTCAAGAAGGATATTCTCCCCCTCCTTTACATCTATACTTCCCTCATAACAAACCCTTGCCCCTTTTACACTTATGTCTTCCATTATTCCTTCGTAAGTTTCTTCCCCCTCTTTCTTAAGAATTGTAAACTTCACGGGAATTTTTACCTTCCATCTTACCGTTTCCCTGAACTGTATCCTGTTCAGCTTATCGGTATGCCTTACCGCTAAAATCATCCTGCCCGTCTCCATAAATATCTTTTCAACATTTTCCTCAAGGGAGTATCTCGCATCGTTTTCCCTGAGAAAGTAAAACTTTATCCTATCTCCCACCTTAACACTTACGGGCTGGAGCAAGGCAATGTATAGAAACTCCTCATCTTTGTCGTAAACGTAAGCATCAACTTCCTGATTCCCGATAACCAACTTTCCCGTCTGGTAAACTTCTATATCCCTCGTTGTGGAAAGGGGAATAAACCAGGGTATTGAGCTGAACCTCAACTTCATTCTTATGGTTGACGTGAGTTTTATCTCCTCCGGGTTGCCGTTTTTTACCACTTTGTCAACAATCTTCTCAAAGAGGGCTTTGTTTTCAAAGACTAAGGTAGGATTTACAGTAAACTGTCTTACGTATTTCCAAAGAAGTTCCGCCTCTTCATCGGTCAGGTCGTAATCCTTTGCCCTTGAAAAAAAAACCTCTTTTATTCTCTGTCTTTCCTTTATTTTCAGATAAACCACGGGAACCGCTACAATACCGAGAAAGGCCGAAAAAACTACGATGAATAAAAGGATTTCTTGGGGGGAAGGCCCCCGAAAAAGATACCGCGTTGCCTCAACAAAGGCGTCAAATCCGGCCTGAGCATTCATAAACTTTATACATGTTCAAGAATCATTTGTTTCAGTGCTTCTTTGGGTTGAACTCCTATTCTTGTGTCCACCACCTCCCCGTTTTTAAAGAGAATTATTGTGGGTATTGCCCTTATTCCGTATCTCATCGCTATATTAGGATTCTCATCGGTGTTGAGCTTTCCCACCTTAATTTGGTCTCCGAACTCTTCCGCAAGCTCCTCAATTATTGGAGCTATTATCCTACAGGGCCCGCACCAGGGTGCCCAAAAATCAACTAAAACAGGTTTATCGGACTGGAGAACCTCCTGGTCCCAGTTTTGTTCATTTAGCTCAATTACTCTACCTGCCATTTTCCTCCTCCTTAATGAGTAAGTTGTAAAGCTTCTTAACGCGTTCGTCCTTAATATAGTAACATATTATTGAGCCTTCCCTTCTCCAACCTACTATCCCGCGGGCCCTGAGAATTGAAAGGTGCTGAGAAACACTCGGCTGAGACAGGTTTAAAATCTCACCTAAGTTCTTTACACATTGTTTCCCTTCCATAAGGATGCTTATTATCTTTAACCTTACGGGGTGGGAAAGAGCTTTAAAAAACTCTGCGTATTCTTCAAGCTTTTCATCACTCAGAACATCTTCCCTCAGCATCCTACTAATAATTTACCAAAAAAATTCTTATTATCTAATATAAGGATATTAGATTTCCTTAAGGACTCTATAAGCTTCCTTGAGCTCTTCCTTATCCTTAACTGGTGAATACTTCCACCTTTGGTAAGCTCTAACTACAAACTCTACTTTCTCGTATACCTCACTTCCCTTCATCTTTTCAAGAATTCTCTCGGGGGAACGTTCATTTATGCCGTATTTTTTAAGCTTTCTTAAAAGCTTTCTGTAAAGATTTTCTGGAGTTTTTCTTATTTCCCTTAAATAAATATATACGCCGAAAACCATTAATACGAAAAAAACAACATAGGGAATACTATTTACTAACTTTTTCGGTAAATTTCTCAAGAAATCCAGTCCGAGTTTAAAGGTTTTTCTTTGTTTTTCTGCGGTGAAATTTACTATATTTTTATACCAAAAGGTTAAAAGGGCATCGTAAATAAGGGAGAACTTTGACACTTTCCTCACCCCTTCGGGAACATAAGGGGGAGTTGTATCAACTCTTACCCATTTCTCCCCGTCAAAGGCCTCAACCCAGACGTGAGCCATTGCGTTCAGAACAATATAGTAGTTTCCGTATTCGTTTTTTATCGCTCCGTAGTATCCGCTTACAAGCCTTGAAGGAACACCCATAAGTCTTAGGAGGATAGCGGTTGAAGAGGCAAAAAACTCACAGTTTCCCTTTTTTGAAACAAAAAGAAAGTATTCCAGAGGATTCCCTCTGTAATAGAGCTTAAGGGAGTATTTAAAATCCTTGAAAAACTCTCTTACCCTTTCTATTTTCTCCCGCGGTGTTTTTGCTTCTTTTGACAACTTTTGAGCGAGCTCTTTTATGCGCGGAGATATATCCTTCGGCAGTCTTAGGTAAAGGGAAATGGGTTTATCTTCGGGCAATGTATCGGAGGAAAGTGCGGTTATCCTCAAGGGTTTAGTTATAGGTTTTTCCGAAACATAAAATCCTCCCTTTAATCTTTTCGGTTTTTTATCCATTCCCTCAACGCTTACGAGAAAATTGGGATAATCAAGAACGGGTATATATCTATCGTATGTGGGCTCAAGGATTATCGTATAGGATTTTCCTCCTTTTCTTATTTCCCTTTCTTCCTTTTTTATCGTTCGGAACCACCTGTTATTTTTAAAGGTATCCAAAACAGATAATCTCCAGTAAGGTTTTTCTTTAAAATCAATGCCGAAAACCCTGAAAACAACCCTCCTGTCAAGTTGTATCTCTCCCACTTTTCCGAGTTCAACCTCGTCGGTAAATCCGCTCACAAGCCCTCCCTTTCCGCCCGCTATATCAAACAGAGGTTTGTCCACCCGAGGAAGGAGTATGAAAAATATCCATGCACTTATAGATGTAAACGAAAGGAAGGAAACTGAAAGAAGGAAAAGGTATTTTAAAAACTTCACATTAACGACGAGTTCTTTATCATTTTTGTAAAAGTTTATTAAAATCAATGCGTTTATACCGATTAATACGAAGACAAGAAAAACTAAAAAGTTCAAAATTTCCTGAAAAACCGCAGTTCCGAGGGAGACACCGAAAAATGAAAGAAGAAGAATCTGGTAGAAGTCCCTTATGTTTTTATTTTCAAGGAGCTTTATAGCTATAAGGAATAAAAGGGTATTTGAAAGTGGTTCTATAAGATTTTCAAGGGATACGGAGCTTAAAAAAAGTATGGTTCCGAGAACCGCAACCGTGTTCAGAATAATCCTCGGAAGTTTTATTAGATTTTTAAAGTCGTTAAAAATTCCTAAAATAAAGGAAGAAATGACAAAAATAAACAGAGTTTTATCGGATATATCGTAAAGGGATAAAAGGGATAGAACAACTTCGGTGTAGAGAAGTAGAATTATAAGTTTTTTCCCAGAGATTCCAAATCCTTCCATACCGACCTGTCTACATAAATTCTATAAACTTCTATGGGTCTTAAGGAAGCTATAAAGGAGGAAACCTCGTGGGCTTTAAAAATACCCTTTTTGGTTCTTACGTAAATATTTCCTCCGTAAACCTCTTTTCTCACTTCGTCAAATCTTACTTTATCCTCGGGAATAATTTTTAAAACTTCTTTTTTTACCTGATTGTAGACCTCTTTATCCGAAGTTGATAGGAGGGTCTTGAAATGCTTTCTTCCGAAAATTCTATAAAAATCCTCAATATACTCTTTACTCTCAAAAATTTTCGCTATAATATTTGTATCATTTATTCTGAGGTAGTTATTAATATCCTTGAACTCTTCTTTTTTGAAAAGTTTTTTTATAAACTCAACCAAGTGTATACTCAAAATTCTCACAACTTTGTGAAAGTAAACTTGAATATACATAAAATAACGGGAAATTAGAAAGTTCTCAAGGGCTCTTAGTCCGCTCTCGTCAATCAGAAGTGCGTTATTTTCGTAAGATAAAGTGTTTATTAATCTCTCATAATCAAAAAATCCGTAAGAAACACCGCAGAAGTATGCATCCCTCCTTAGGTAATCAAGTCTGTCGGAACCGAACTCTCCCGTAATTACGTCCGAAAGAAGTTTTTCTTCACCATCTCTCGGCTTTCCTAAGGTAATCCTTATAAGCTTATCTATATCCTCGTGAGAAAGCTCCTTTCTGAGAATGTTATATATCTCCGTTTCTCTTATTACCCTTTCCGTAAAGTCCTCGTGGGTTTTTTCCTCGGGAAGGAGAACCTCGGTAGTGTGGGAAAAGGGGGGATGTCCCACGTCGTGAAGAAGACCTGCGAGCCTGAGGAGCTTTATGTCTTTTATACCGAGCTTTTCGGCTATTCTGTTGGTTGTGTAAAGAACTCCGATGGAATGCTCAAATCGGGTATGTTGAGCGGAAGGAAAGACGAGGTAGGCAACCCCGAGCTGTTTTATGTATCTGAGTCTCTGGAATGGAAAGGAGTCAACAAGGCGGAGCTCAAGAGGATTAAGTTCAACGAAACCGTAAAGCGGGTCTAAAAACTCCTTCATTAATTGGGACTTATGGAACTGCTCTCCCTCTTTTTTATCTCCTTCATAGTCTTATCAAACTCCTCAAGGTTTTTTATAACCTCCCATAGGTATTTTGCCGCCTGTTTGTAAAGCTCTTTTAATTCATCGTCGGTTGACGTTTGGGCTTTCTCAACAAGGTTTCTATGAAATAGTAATAGTCCGCTTCTGAGCTGGCTGAACTCCATCTTTTACCTCCTAAAGATTTTATAAAGTTCCAAATCCTTGAAAACAAACCCCTTCTCTTCCTCCTCTTTTCCTTAATGAAGGATATAGTTATAGGTTTTACATTTCCGTTTATGAGTTTTTCAATGTCTTTTCTCAGCTTTACCACATCTACCGAGTAAAAGCTTTCAAGATTTTTTAAAAGTTTTAGGGCTTTCCTCAGTTTATCCTTTGATTCCTTTTCGTCTTCCGTATAAAATTCCGCAAGGAGCTTTATCGCCTCAAAGAAGTTTTTTTCCTCAGGATATCTTGCACAGAGCAGTTCAGCGTAATACTTGCTTTCCTTGTAAAGTTTCTCGTTAAATGTTAAGACGAGCATCCTCGTTGAGGTCTCGGGATTCGGGTTGTTTCCGTAAAAGGATTTTGAGCTGAGAACAGACCAGTATTTTAGGAGTTTTGTGTAAAAGCCGTAAAAGTCTTCCCTGTAGCTATTGATAATCCCCACTTTTAACTTTTCTTTATCCTTTATTTTGAGGATGTCTTTGCCTTGAAAAATTTCTCCGTTCGGGGCTTTCACGTAAAATATACCGAGTTCCAGGAATATATCCCTCCAGTCCCCGCCTACGAGCTTATAGGGTTTTTCCGCACAGTAAAGAACCCTCTCAAGGGGAAGCTCAAACTCACCGCTTCTTCTCACCTGTTGACAGTAACATATGGGATAAAGAAGAACCTCTTTTTTATAGGGGTCGTCAAGGAGTTCAAGAAAGAGATTTTCAAGCCTGTCAAGCTCTTCCCATATACGGAGCATAAACTTAATTTAGATTTAGAAAAAGCATCGTTCAAGCGTTAAATTTTTCCTCTATGGCAAACATCTTAATAGGTGTATGCGGGGGTATAGCCTCTTACAAAATTTGCGAGCTAATCAGGGAGCTAAAAAGGGAAGGCCATAGGGTAAGGGTAGTTATGACACCTTTTGCGGAGAAATTTGTATCACCTATTACCTTTCACACTTTGAGCGGTGAGAAGGTTTACACAGAACGTTCCTGGGAAGAGGAGCCTTTAGCTCACATAAATCTCGCAAGATGGGCTGATGTCTTTTTAATAGCTCCCGCAACTGCAAACACGATTTCAAAAATAGCCAACGGTATATCCGACAATCTTTTAACGACTACAGCTCTTGCATACGGCGGAAAGCTCCTCGTGGCTCCCGCAATGAACACGGTAATGTATAAGTCCGAGCCCGTTATGGAGAATTTGGAAAGGTTAAAAGAGCGGGGGCACGTAATAATAGAGCCTGAGTTCGGTATACTCGCGTGTGAAGAGGTGGGGGAGGGAAAGCTCGCGAGCGTTGAGAGGCTAAAGGATTGGGTGAACTACGCCCTTGAGGAAAAAAGTTTAAAGGGAAAAAAGGTGTTAATAACCTGCGGTGCAACGAGGGAGTATATAGACCCGATAAGGTTTATATCAAACGAGTCAAGCGGTGAGATGGGTTTTTCTCTTGCGAGAATATGCAGATGGAAGGGAGCGGAAGTTAAATTAATTGCGGGATTTACAACCGCAAAGGAACCTCCCGAGGTAAGTATAGAAAGGGTAAAAACCGCCGAGGAAATGAGAGAAAAGGTTCTTGAAAATTTCGGAGATGCAGACATAGTTATAATGAACGCTGCAGTTTCCGACTTCAGGCCAAAAGAGTTTAAAAAAAATAAGATAAAAAAAAGCGAAAGTTTAACCCTTGAACTTGTTAAAAATCCCGATATACTGAAGGAACTCGGAGAGAAAAAAAGTAAACAAATCCTTGTAGGCTTTGCCCTTGAGACGGAAAACATAATTGATTATGCAAAGAAAAAGCTCATTGAAAAGAATCTTGACATTATCGTGGCAAATCCCTCAGAGGTTATGGGAAAAAAGCACCATAAAGGTTATGTAATAACCCGTCATGAGATAAGGGAGTTTTCTTTTCCGTCAAAGCTGGAGAGTGCAAGGTTCATAGTAGAATACATAAGTAAGTTTTTAAAGGGAGGTATATGAAATGCCCTATTACGACCCGTTTTCCTATCTGTTCAGTCTGCTCTGGTTTTTACTTTTCGTTTTCATACTTCTTTCCCCTTGGTATAAGAGGATGGCCCTTATAAGGGCTAGGGAGGATGTAATAAGAAGGATTGAAGAGAAAAGAAAGAGCAGGGTGATAACTATGATTCACAGGCAAGAACAGATAGGCTTTTTCGGTATTCCCGTATTCAGGTTTATAACAATTGAGGACAGTGAAAGGGTTTTAAGAGCGATAAGAATGACCCCCGACGATATGCCCATAGATTTTATAATCCATACACCCGGCGGTCTTGCCCTTGCGGCAACACAGATAGCAAACGCATTGGTAAAACACAAAGCACCAGTAAGGGTAATAATTCCCCACTATGCTATGAGCGGGGGAACGCTGATTGCCTTGGCAGCGGACGAGATAATTATGGACGAGAACGCCGTGCTCGGACCCGTTGACCCCCAAATAGGAAATATGCCCGCGGCATCAATACTGAAAGTTCTTGAGAAAAAAGAACCGAAAGACATTGACGACCAGACGCTTATCCTTGCGGACGTCTCGGAAAAGGCTATAAAGCAGATGCTTGATTATCTCGTGGAACTTTTAACTAAAAACGGAATGGAGGAAGAAAAGGCCAGAAAGATAGCGGAAGAGCTTGCTACGGGAAAATACACTCACGACTACCCGATAACCGCCGAACATTTAAAAAAGCTGGGATTGCCCGTCAGCACTGACGTTCCAAAAGAGGTTTACGAACTTATGGAGCTCTACGAACAACCGATGGGTTCGCAACCCCCTTCGGTTCAGTATATACCCGTTCCTTACAAGTCTCCCCATCAACAGCAGAATACCAGATGATAGGTGTGGATATAGTGAAAAACAGCAGGATAGAAGATGCGGTAAAGAGATTCGGGGATAAATTCCTGAAAAGGATTTATACGGAAAGGGAGCTTGATTACTGTTTTTCCCAGCGCTTTCCATTTCCTTGTCTTGCGGCAAGGTGGGCTTCAAAGGAAGCGATACTGAAAGCCTTCTACACGGAGTTTGGAATCCTCTTGAGGTTTAAAGAGATAGAAGTTCTCGGAAACAGGGGAAGACCTCCGACGGTAGTAATACACAGAGAGGAAGCCCAAAAGCTTTTAAAGGAAAGAAGGGTTTTCCTTTCCCTTTCCCACGAAAAGGATTACTCGGTTGCGGTTGCATTGATAAAGTGATTCACCTTAGCATTCCCGCGTTAAAATTTTCCTTATGAACCGCTTCGGTGCTTTCCTCACTATCGTTTCGCGATTTACCGATGAAAAATGGGGCGAGGTAAGGGACGACCTTATATCAAAAAGCATAAAGGTCTTAAGAAAGTATAAAGAGGGAAAGAAGCCCGAAGATTTAAAAGATAGCAAGTTAATCCAAGGGATAGAGGATTTTTACGAAAATCTTTACGAGATATACAAGGAAAATGAGGAAGATATTGAAAAGATAAATCAGGCTCTCAGCTCCTTTATAAAAGCTCCCGTTCCCTGCAAGCTGAAGATAATAAGTATATTTGAGATACTACTTAAGTAGCTTGTAAAGCTCCTCAAGGGCTCTTACACTTTCTCCGAAGCTTACCTTTTCCTCGGGTTTCTGTCTGAAAAACCCTTCAACCTGCGGTAAGTATTTTATTACTTTATCTACCAACGGGTTTGAACCTTCTTTGTAGAGCCCTATCCTGACGAGTTCCTCAACATCCTCAAATTTGCTCAAAACTTCTCTTACGTAGTTAGCCATACTCAGGTGTTTATCATCTACAAGCTTGGGCATAAGTCTTGATAGGCTCCTAACCGGGTCAATTGCGGGGTATATACCCCTTCCCGCCCTTGTCCTTGAGAGTATGAGGTGTCCGTCAAGAACGCCCATGAGAGCGTCCGCCACCGGGTCAAGGGATATCTCATCTCCTTCAACGAGAACGCTGAATATACCCGTTATGCTTCCCTTTTCAAACACTCCGCAGCTCTCCGCTATACTCGTCATAAGCTGAAATACGGAAGGAGTGAATCCTTTCAGGGTAGGCGGTTCCCCTACCGCTAAGCCTATCTCCCTCTGAGCCAAAGCAAGCCTCGTTATGGAATCCATTAAAAGCAGAACCTTTTTTCCTTTTTCAGCAAAGTAGTGGGCGTGAACGATTGCACTTATCGCTCCTTTAACCTTCAATATGGGAGACTGGTCCGCGGTTGAAACCACGACCACACTTTTCTTTAATCCTTCCTCGCCGAGAACGTCTTCAACGAACTCCCTCACCTCCCTTCCCCTCTCACCTATTAGGGCTAGGACCACAACATCCGCTTCCGAGTGTTTCATTATCATACCGAGAAGCGTGCTCTTTCCGACACCAGCACCCGCAAATATGCCTATCTTTTGCCCCACACCTAAGGTAAACAATGCGTTTATGCTTCTCACACCCGTGTCAAAAACTTCCCTTATTCTTCCCCTTTTGAGGGGATTTATGGAAGGAATAGCAACTTCCTTTTTTTCCAAATACTCAACCTTTGAGCTGTCAAGGGGGTTCCCGAAGGGGTCTACAACCTTTCCTATCAGTTCCTCACCTACGTAAGTTGACACCCTTTCTCTTAGAAGAATTACTTTATCTCCCTTCTTTACACCTTCTATATTTTCGTAGGGCATTATCAGGACGTTTTTTCCGCTAAAGCCTATAACCTCCCCCTTTATACTTCTTGAGCTATTTTTTATCTCAACCTCGTTTCCTATGTTTGCAAAAGGCAGTATAGCCTCAAGAAATATACCCCTTGCGGTGATAACTTCTCCTGTTACTTTAACGCTCCTTAAAAACATCCCTGAAAACCTTTCGGAAAACTTCTTTTGCGAACTCTTCCGGGCTTCGTTCAACTGTAAAGTGTAGTCCCTTTATTTTAAAACTACCCTTTTCCACCTCTTTATCGGGAAAAATAGAAAGAGTAATTCCCTCAGCGGAAAGTAAAGTCCTTAAACCTTCCAGTTCCTCCTTCATAATTTCGTAATCTTCCGGATTTAAGTATACCTTTACATCTTCTCTGAAGCTCACAAGCTCCGCAAGAATATTTTTGAGAGTTTCCCTGTTAATTCTTTCTTGGGGAATTTCAAGTAAAAACTCCTTTAAGGCTTCTTCAAGAAATCTATATAGGCGTTCCGTTGCATCCTGAAGTATGCCCTCCAGATAATTCTCAAGCCTTTCCTTAAAGCTTATCTTAAGAGTGTTCCTTTTCTTCAGCTGTTCAATCTCCCTTTCCAGCTCCGCAATTCTTCCTAACCTCTGTCTTAGACTTTCCTCTTTCTTCAACAGTGCGGATTCAAGTTCTTCCTTTAGTTTTTCAAGTTCTTCCACCTGTTTTTTTAACTTTCTGTTTTCATCGGTGAGTAGTTTAATAACGTCCTTAAAACCTTCTTCTCTTTTCTCTTCTTTTTTTCCGATGGTCTCCCTGAGGGGTTTGAATTCCTCACCCACTGTATAAAATAATATCGGCCTTAGTGGTAATTTCTTTTTAAAAAGATATCCCTTTCAAAAGCTTCCGATGGGCATATAAATATAAGATTATGCTGATAAAGGAGTTGTCTCAGGAAGTAAAAAAAGACCTTAAGGAGTATTTCCGGGATAGGGATTATATGGTGATAGCTGTTCCCAAAAAGGAACCCGTAAGGGTTTACGCTGTGAAGGCTACGAACACGGTTGAAACCGCAAGGAGAATACACAATCTCAGTCCTTCCGCAACCGTTGCAATGGGAAGGGCTATAGTGGGAGCTCTCCTTTTGACCTCCCTACTGAAGCATGCCACAAATCAGAAACTTCTTTTAAAGATAGAGGGGGATGGTCCCATAGGCACGATAGTTGTTGAAGCGGATGCAAAGGGAAGGGTCAGGGGATTTGTAGGAAATCCGCAGGTTGATACGTATCTAAAAGAGGAAGGGGGAAAAAGGAAGTTTGATGTTTCAAAGGTCGTGGGAAAGAACGGGACTCTCACGGTAATAAAAGAACTCGGAACGGGAAAACCGTATACGAGCGTTGTTCCGTTAATCTCTGGAGAAATAGGCAAGGACATAGCCTATTACCTGTATCAATCGGAACAGATTCCCTCCGCGGTTGCGGTAGGTGTTAAGTTGAACGAGGACGGGAGTGTAAGACACGCGGGGGGTTATTTAATCCAAACTTTGGGAGGAACTTCGGAAAAGGTGAAAGAGCTCCTTGAAAAAAGGGTTCTTGAGCTTCCGCCCGTTACCGAGATGATGGAAAGAGGTATGAGACCCGAAGATATAGCCACCGAGATACTAAAGGATATGGAGCCTCAGCTTGTCGGGCTAAAGGAAGTTGAGTATTTCTGTCCTTGTGATGAAGAAACCGCAAAGGCATCGCTTCTTTTAATGGAGATGGGAGAACTTGAGGAACTGTTTGAAGAAAATGAACTTGCGGAAGTCACCTGTAACTTCTGCGGAAGGGTCTACAGATTTGACAGGAGTGTTCTTGAGGAAAAACAAGAACGGGACAAAAAAGAAGAAAATTGATAAAATTACTCTGATTAAACCGCACCTTCCCCGCTTGGGTTGCCCCTTGAGGGGTCTCGGGGAAGGGTGGCAAAACCCAAGGAGGTGAAGTTATGGCTGTTGTATCTATGAAGGAGCTTCTTGAGGCGGGAGTGCACTTCGGACACTCAAAGTCAAGGTGGAATCCCAAAATGGCACCTTACATTTACGGAGTGAGGCACGGAATTCATATAATTGACCTCAACAAAACCATAGTAATGCTTGAAGAAGCCTATCACTTTGTTTCGGATGTAATAGCCCAGGGGGGTGAAATACTATTCGTAGGAACGAAGAAGCAGGCAAAGGACATTATCAAGGAAGAGGCGGAAAGATGCGGTGCCTTTTACGTTAATGAAAGATGGGTAGGAGGTCTTCTTACAAACTTTGAAACGGTGAGGAAGAGTCTCCTTAAGCTCCAGACGCTTGAGAGGATGGAGGAAGAGGGGATATTTGATGTCCTCCCGAAAAAGGAAGTAAGGGCTCTCAGAAGGAAGATGGAAAAACTGAGAAAACTTTACAACGGTATAAGGAATATGAAGAAGCTTCCCGACGTTATATGGATTGTTGACACGGTAAGGGAAAAGATAGCGGTTTCCGAAGCGAGAAAACTCGGAATTCCTATAGTTGCAATAGCGGACTCCAACTGTGACCCGACCTTGATAGATTATCCCGTTCCCGGAAACGACGATGCTATAAAGTCCATAAAACTCCTTACCTCAAAGATAGCGGATGCGGTTCTTGAAGGAAAACAAAGAAGGGAAAGCGCAGAAGAAGTCATTCCCGAAAAAGAAAGGAAGCCCGTTGAAATTACGGAACGTGAAAGACAGCTCTTTGAACAAGCTGTTGAAATGAGCGAAAAGTATGCGGAGCTTGACAAAGACTCAACAGAATACGAATAATTGTCAGGTTTTCCTTTTCCTCCCTTCAAGTATTTCGTAAAGTGCGGGAAGGAGGAATAAACTAAGGGGAAGTCCGGAAACAATTCCTCCTATAACCGCTATGGCAAGGGGTTTCCTTTGTTCCGAGCCCGCCGTAAGGCCTAAGGCTACAGGGATTAATGCGGAAACGATGGTTATGGTAGTCATAAGTATGGGTCTAAGTCTCTCTTTTCTGGCCTCCAGAATAGCCTCCCTGGTTTTATATCCCTCTTTTTTTAGCTGGATAATCCTCTCTATAAAGAGAACAGCATCCCTTACTATAATACCGATGAGGAGGATTATTCCGAAATAAGAGGATACGTTCAGGGATGTGTTCGTTATATACATAAGTCCGAAAATTCCGGGAATAGTGAGGGGAACCATCATAAGGACGGTAAAAGGATGCTTCAGACTCTCAAATAGGGAAGCCAGAATCATGTAAACACCGATGAGTGCAAGGAGAAGTGAGACAAGAAAGCCCCTGAAGGCCTTCTTAAACTCTTTTACCTGTCCCGCCGCTTCATACGTGTATCCGAAGGGAAGATTTTCCTTGAGCCAGCTTTCAACCTCCTTTCTTGCGGTTGCAAGGTCTATGCCCTCCAGGTTAGCGTAAAAAACAAAAGCGTATTGTCTGTTATATCTCATCAATCTAAAAGGTCCGCTTTCAAGGGATATATCAACGACCTCGGTTATCGGTATTAGCTCACCGTTCTTAGCACGAATGTAAACCTTTTTTAGGTTTTCAAAGTTTTTTAAAAAGCTTTCCTCCGCCTTAATGTAGAAGTCATAACTTTCCGCTCCCAACTCGTAGGTTCCAACCCTGTATTTTCCGAAAAGAAGCGAAAGGGTAATCCCTACATCTTCAACGGATACGCCGTAGTCCGATAACTTATCCCTGTTTACCCTGACCTTAAGGTAAGGATAGCTTTCCTCCATTTCCGCATCAACATCCCTGAATCCTTTTTTCTTTGAAAAATACTCTTCCATCTTTTTTGATATTTCCTTAAGCCTTTCTAAATCCCATCCTTTAACTATATACTGAACATCCGTGGTTCTCCCTGCCATAGCACCTATACCGTGGGGAAACTCAACGCTTACCCTTACCCCTTTTATACGGGAAAGCTTTTTCCTTAGTCTGTTCATAATTACGATTTGGTGAGGTCTTTGAGAACGTTCTTTTAGGTAGACAAATGCCATACCCGAGTGAACCCCTGCTCCCCCCATACCCTCTCCCGCTATTATGCCCACCTTTTGAACCGCGGGGTCGGAGAGAATTATCCTTTCTATCTCAAGGGCTTTCTTCTTTACAACCTCAAAGGATGTTCCCGCGGGAGCTTTGAACCTCACCAAGAATCTGCCTTCATCAACCCTCGGTGCAAACTCCTTTTTAACCTTCCCGAACAGGTAAAGCCCGAGAACTACGTTAATTAAGGAAAAAACAAGGATTAAATACTTCCTTTCAAGGAAAAAACGAAGAAGAATGTCAAAAGCGTTCTCAAATTTCCGATAAAGCTCCATGAAAACGTTTTTTCTTTGCTTTCCGAGAAGCCTCACACTTGCCATGGGTATGAAGGTTATAGCCACAAGGTAAGAAAGAGCGAGGGCAATTATGAGTGTAATGGCGAAATTCTTAAGGAATGTTCCGAGAACACCCTTGAGGAAAAGGATAGGTGTAAACACTACGATTATTGATGCGGTGGAAGACAAGAGAGCAAACATAACTATACGTGTTCCCCTATCCCCTGCCTCAAATGGAGATAAACCTTCTTCATACCTTCTGTGAATGCTTTCCAAAACTACTATGGCATCGTCTATAACGAGCCCTACCGCAACCGCCATGGCAAGGAGTGTAATCATATTAAGGGAGTAGCCGAGAAGGTAAAGAAAGAAAACGGTTCCGAGAAGTGTAACGGGAATAGCCACAATGGGAACGAGTGTGAGCCTCAGGTTCCCGAGAAAAAGATAAACGGTGAATGTTGTCAGGAGCGAACCGAGAACTATCTCCTCATACGCAGCCTTTGCACTCTCTTTTATGTATTTACTCGTGTCAAAGGTGTAAGTAATTTTTATATCTTCGGGAAGAAGCCTTTCAAGTTCCTTTAACTTTTCCTTTACACCCTCAACTACCTTAACAGCGTTAACCTTGCTCTGTTTGTATACAAGAAGGGCTATCGCACTTCTTCCGTTAAAGTGGGTAAAACTTCTCTCCTCATCGTTTCCGAAATAAACCCTTGCTACATCTCCCAACCTGATATTTTCCTTCAGGTATAGATTTGATAACTCCTCGGGAGATGAAAACTTTCCGTAAAGCCTTATAATATACTCCCTTCTCTTTCCGTAGATGTTGCCCGCGGGAATGTCTTTGTGGTTCTTTTCAATAGCTCTCAGAACGTCCAGAGGGGTAAGTTCAAATCCGTAGAGCTTTGAGGTTTTTAGTCTCACCCATAGAACTTTATCCCTGAAGCCCCCGAGGCTAACCGAACCAACTCCGTAGAGTCGCTCAATTTCCCTCTTTACAACCTTGTCCGCATAATAAGCGAGTCTGTCGTAGTCACCGTTATCCGAAAATAGAACCACAACGAGAACGGGAGCCATGGAGGTATCTATCTTACTAACAAAGGGAATTTCAGCCTCTTTCGGAAATCTCTTTACAGCTCTTTGAACCGCATCCCTCACTTCCTGATACGCAACTTCTATATCTTTGTCAAGGCTGAAGGTGATAACTATACGGGAGAAACCCGGATAACTCCTTGAGGCTATACTCTCTATTCCGTTTATCGTTGATATCTCTTCCTCAAGAACCTTTGTAATCGTTGAATCTACCACAAAAGGGTCCGCACCCGGATAGTTCGTCGTTACGGAAACAACGGGAAACTCAACATCGGGAAATCTGTCTATCGGAACGAACCTCACGGAGTATAATCCCAAGAGTATGAAGGAAAGCATAAACATCCAGGCTGTTATAGGTCTCTTTATGAAAAACTTGTGCATGATTTAATTTTAGAGGAACTTAAATTTATCTATTGTAGGTTAGAATTAACTAACCAAGGAGGTAATGAAATGAAAAAAGCTCTTGTTCTCGGAGGAGGTATAGGAGGCTCTCAAGCGGCGATAGCCCTGAAAAAAGAAGGGTATAACGTTACACTTGTGAGCAACAGACCATATATATACGCATACCCGATATCCATATGGATACCGACGGGAGAGATAAAGCCCGAAAGCGTAAGAATCCCTCTTGATGAGTTTTCAAGAAATTGGGGTATTGAGTTCATCCAGGACGAAGTTATAAAGATGGAACCCGAAACCGGAAAAGTTTATTTAAAGGAGAAAGGAGAACTTGGAGGATACGATTATATAGTTCTCGCCCTCGGACAGGTAAAGAAAAAGGAAAAGGGAATAGAGCATACGCTATCTATATGCGGAACACCCGAAGAGGCGATAAGGATAAAGGAAAGACTCCACGAACTTATAAATAAGGGCATGGGAAAAATAGCCTTCGGTTTCGGGGGAAATCCCAAAGATAAAACAGCGGTAAGGGGAGGGCCGGTTTTTGAGATACTTTTCAACGTTGATTATTACCTCAGAAAGCTCGGCGTAAGGGAGAAGTTTGAGCTTACGTTTTTCGCACCTATGCCGAAGCCGGGTGAAAGGCTGGGAGAGAAAGCTTTAAGAATGCTGGATAATCTCTTTAAGAAATACGGTATAAACAAGATTACGGGTAAAAAGATAAAGGAGTTTAAAGAAAACGGCGTCCTTTTTGAAGATGATACCTTCCTTGAGGCGGACCTCATCCTTTACACGCCCGCAGGCTGGGGACATCCCGTTATAGCGGAATCGGGACTTCCTACGAACGAGGCTGGGTTTGTAAAGATTGACGAAACGTGCAGGGTTGAGGGATTTGAGAATATTTACGCTGTCGGCGATTGTGCAGCTATAGAAGGTCCCCCTTGGACGGCAAAGCAAGGACACCTTGCGGAGGTTATGGGAGAGATTGTGGCCCATAACATAGCGGTAAGGGAAGGAAGAAAGAAAGGCGAGCTTATGAGCTACAAGGAACACATAAATATCCTCTGTTTAATGGATATGGGATGGAGAGGAGGAGGGCTTGCATACAGAAGTGATAAAAGAGCCCTGCTTATTCCCATACCTATTTTGGGACACATTATGAAGAAGATATGGGGCATTTACTTTAAGCTCTATAAACTCGGTAGGATTCCTAAAATTATTTAAATGGCTCGTCTTTTTCTTCTTATATTCCTTCTTCTGCTCTCTTGTAAGACAGCAGAATCCCAAAAAACGGAAAGAAAAGATAAGTTCATAAATGTAAGCCTGTGGAAAGTAAAGGAGGAAACGGTAGATATAACACTCCCGTATAAGGGATTTGTATCCGCGCGGAAGGACATCAAACTATTTCCGGAGGTATCGGGAAAGGTTTTGAAAATTCTAAAGTATGAGGGAAAACCCGTAAGAAAAGGGGAAACGCTTGCAATAATAGACCCGAGCACCATAAATAAGGAAATTGAAAGGATAAGGGAACAGATAAAGGAGCTAAGAGCGAGCTACCGACTTCAGAAAAAGATAACCGAAAGGAGAAAAAAGCTTTACGAAAGAGAGTTAATATCTTTGGAAGATTATGAGAGAGAAAAAACCAAGCTAAACGAGATAATACACAGAATAAAGGCGCTGGAAAGGGAGCTTGAAGCTAAAAAAATCCTTTACAGGAAACACTTTGTAAAGGCACCATTTGGCGGTGTAATAGGAGAAAGATACGTAAATGTCGGTGATTATGTTTCGCCCCAGAAGCCTATGTTTAGAATAC
This sequence comes from uncultured Aquifex sp., assembly GCA_964425585.1. Lineage (GTDB taxonomy): Bacteria > Aquificota > Aquificia > Aquificales > Aquificaceae > Aquifex. The sequence continues at coordinate 35,920 of CAYRMG010000004.1, forward strand.
TCTCTTACGAACCCCTTGAGTTTATTTTCAAGATGCCCGCGGAAAAAGTAAATCTCAAACAGGGTCAGGAGTTAAACATTGAGATTGGAGGAAAGCTTATAAAAGGAACCGTCTTTTACATCTCTCCCCATCTTGATGAGAACAGACAGTTAATCGTGAAGCTACGCATAAGAGAAAAAGTTTATCCCGGAGCCTTCGGTTACGCTTACGTGCCCCTAAAGAAGCTAAAAGCCTTTAAGATTCCTGAAGATGCGGTAATACTTCGGGGAAGTGAGAAGATAGTTTGGAAGGTAAAAAAGGGAAGGGTTTACCCCGTAAAGGTTGAGGTTGTAAAGGGAGAAGAGGGATACGTATACGTTGTAGGAAACCTTAAAGAGGGTGATAAAATCGTGGTTGAAAATGCAAATCTCCTGAAAGAGGGTGTAAGGGTGTCGGTAAAATGAGCGTGATTTTTATTTTACTTCTCAGTTTTTCCCTTATCTTTTCCCTTACACTTGACGAGGCCGTGAAAATAGCCCTTAAGAATACAACCGACATCAGAGTATCAAAGATAGAACTAAAGAGACTTGAAGAAGAAATAAAAAAAGCATTGGGGGGAATACTCCCCACGATTACGGGAAGCTATTCATACACGAGACTTGACGACTCCCTTGTTTACGGTTTCGGTCTGAGGGATAGACAGGAATACTCCATAACCCTCTCCCAGACCATTTTCAACAAAGCTGTTTTTGACTCAATATCCCTTGCAAAGAAACAGAAAAAACTCCAGAAAGCTGTTCTTGAAGACCTAAAAAGAGAAGTTGTATACCGTGTAAAAGAAATGTTTTACGCACTCCTCTACAAGAAGCTTGTTATAGAACTGAAAGAAGATACCCTCAAGTATTGGGAAGAGAACTTAAAAACCGTTGAAGAAAAATACCGCTCCGGTATACTTCCGAAGGTTGAGTATATGAGGGCTAAAGCCCAATACGAGATGGCAAAAGCGGAGCTCATTGAAGCTAAAACCGATTACGAAAAAAGTCTTGAAGAGCTAAAAGCATTCCTCAGAATAGATGGAGATATCAAGATAATCGGAAAGTTTGAAATGCCCGACAAAATTCCTTCCGAGAAAGAGCTTATGACAAAGCTACTTAAGAATAACTCTACCCTTAAGGTTTACAGGGCAAGGATTGAAGCTCTGAAGGAATCTTACGAACTCGCTAAGTCTGAATACTACCCTACCGTTGACGGATTCTTATCCTATCAAGGTTTCACAACGAGGAGAACCTTATTCGGAGGAAGAGAATGGGTAAAGGGATATACCGCGGGGATAAGCATAAACTATAAGCTTTTTGATGGATTCAGAAGGGAGGCAAGTATTGCCCAGAGCAAACTGGAGATTATAAAAGAAAAAGAAAGACTGAAGGGTGAGATATTCAACCAGAAAAAGACTCTTATAAACGCTCTTCTCACTCTGAAATCCCTCAAAGAAAGAATAAGAGCGGTTAGGTTATCCCTTCAGGCTGCAAGGGAGAGTTTGAGGCTTTCCACCGAAAGGTATAAAGAAGGAGTGGGAAGCCAGCTTGAGGTTCTTGACGCAAGAAAGAATTATAACGACACCCTTGACTCACTCCATTTTTTGCTCTACAGATATGCGACAACCCTTGCACTTATAGAAAGGCTTACGCGTTGACTTTTTCCGCCTTTTCCTTTAACTTGCAAACGGGACATATTTCCCCCATCGTGGGCTCACCGCACACTTTACAAGGTTTGAGTTCCTTTTTCTCCTCCTCTTTCTTAAATTTCGGATAAATCTTTCTCAGGTAATCAAGGTAGAACCTTAACTTCGTTCCCGGTGAACGCTCTTCTATTTTGTTTAAGATTTCTTTGTAAAAAACGGATGATGCATCTTCCGAAAAGGGACACTCCTCTTCTATGAAGTCTATCCCGTTTAGAAGTGCGTAGAGTGCGGTTTCTTTTTCGGTAAATTTACAAAAAGGTTTTACCTTCCTTACAAAACCTCCTTCTTCCTCAAGGACAGGGTATTTCCTCCCCAGATACTTCTCGTTCCAGTTAAGAACGTTTGAGAGAAGTGCGCTCGCTTCGTCATCAAGGTTGTGTCCCGTAGCCACTACGCTGTAACCCTTCTCCTTTGCAACTTTATTAAAGTTATATCTCTTTACAAGTCCGCAAACGGAACAGGCTTCCCTTGAACTTAGTTCAACAAGTTCGGGAATCGTTGCGAGCTCTTCTTTTAAGTCAACGATAACCACTTTACCCCCTATTTTTTCAGCAAACTTAAGAACCTTTTCTTTAGAACGCTCCGAATACTCACCTATACCCAGGTGTATGTAAAGCCCGTCCGCTTCATATCCCAGTTTTCTAAGAACATGCCAAAGGGCAAGACTGTCTTTCCCTCCCGATATCGCAACGAGAATTTTATCCTTTCTTGAAAACATCTTAAACTCTTTAATGGTTTTCTCCGTATACTTTTCAAACCACTCTATAAAGTGTTCCCTACAGAGTGCCAATCGGTGATGGGGCATAAAGATTATCGCCCTGTTTCCGCATATCCTGCATTTCTTCATAAAAAATTAAGATAGGCTTGTTTTATTTTTTTATTAGCATATTCTTAATATATTGCGGAGGAGGAAATGCTAAGGCCGATGTTGAAATCAAAGATACACAGGCTTACGGTTACCGATGCTGACCTTCATTATGAGGGTAGTTTATCCCTTGACGAGTATTTAATGGAGCTTGCAGACCTGAAACCCTTTGAGAGGATAGATGTTTACAACATAAACAACGGTGCAAGGTTTCAGACCTACGTCATACCCGCTCCTCGCTATTCGGGAGAAGTTAAGCTAAACGGAGCGGCTGCAAGGTTGGGACATAAAGGAGACCTTATAATCATTGCTTCTTACGCCTATTATTCTGAGGAAGAGCTTGAGCATTACAGCCCCAAGCTCATATTTGTTGATGGCAAAAATAACCCCGTTGAAGTTAAAGAAGGAATGGAGGTGAAGTGAGATGTTTATGAATGTTCCCGAAGTAGGACCCCAAGAGGCTAAAAAAATGCTTGAGGAGGAAAAAGATAAAGTTGTTCTATTAGATGTTAGAACGCCCCAGGAGCACGTTCAGGTTAGAATTCCGAATTCTACACTTATTCCCCTTGATGAACTGAGATACGCCTTCCAGAATCTTCCAAAGGATAAGAAGTATATAGTTTACTGCAGAAGCGGAGAAAGAAGTGCCTTTGCCACATACTTCTTGAGACAGATGGGATATGAGGCATACAACCTGGCGGGCGGAATACTTACCTGGCCTTACGAAACGGAAAGCGGTGTTCCCGCTAAATCTTGATAAGGCTTTTTGCCTTTTCTTCCGCATCCTTTGCAAGTAGTATAAGGTCTATTTCGGGAATACCGGTCTCAAGCGAAAGTTCCGAGGCAACTCTGTCAAGCTCCTCCTCTCCCCTACTTAACGCTTCCTCAAGTTTTACAGCTATATCAAGAACCTTTCTTAATGGAGAATTCGGGTCCCTGAAGGCGTTAATAACTTCCTCATCAATGTTTAACTCTTCAAGGAAAGAAGGTATATCAACCCCGAGAATTTTATCAAGAAGGGAAAAAAGACCTACCAAGAAAGCCTTTTCCGCCATACGGGGAGAAGACTTGTTCATAAGCTCTTCCGCTATGTGAGCCCTTATGAGGGATTTTCTCCACAGCTCTGGATGTTCAAGCTTCATATACTCGTTCAAAGCTATTAAAAGGACGAACTTCTTAACGTTTTCAAGACCCACGTATGAGACAGCATGTCTGATATCCTCAATCTTTTTCCTTCTCGCAAAATATGCGGAGTTGACAAACTTCAGGAACTTTATGGCCATTCCCACGTCCGAACCTATTATGTCCGCTATCTCCTTTAAGCTCTTTGCATAAGTTAGTGCATTCATAAGCCTGAAAAGCGTAACCTTCAGGAAAGGAGCAAGTTCAACATTTAAAATTACCTCAGGCTTTCCGAGGTAATATCCTTCAAAGTAATCCGCTCCCCATTCGTAAAACCTCTTATACTCCTCTTCGTTTTCTATCATGGAGATGAGAACTTTTTTTCCGTTTCTTTTCGCTGCGGAAATCCTTTCTTTATTCACGTCCTCCTTGAAGAACTCTACTATGTTAACGAGGGTTATTAAATCTTTATACTCGGAGTTATAAAGTTTAGGATGAAGTATAAATAGAACACCGCTCCTTTTAAAATCTTTTACCTTTTCAAGAACCTTTTTATAAATGGTTTCTCCCACGGGAACGTCCGGGGGATTTATATCAAAAACAACTTTATCAAGGGGAAGAAGCTCAAGGGATTTGTTAAGAAACGATTCAAGAGAGACATTTATAACCAGCTTATTTCCGCCGCTAATTTTATTAAATCCGTGTTCAAGCAGTATGTTCGTAATTATATAAGTTGCCCGTGAGAAGGGAACCTCTGAGGGATACTTATCGGGCTCATCACTTTTTCTGAGGTAAACCTCGTATGCAAATAGCTTACCTTCCCTGTCATATATTGGTTGCCTTGCTATTGCGAAGCTCATCTATTTTCCTCTTTAATTCAGGGTATAGGGGAAAGGCCTCACACAGTTCCCTCACTTCTCCCCTTATTTTACTTATTAAGTTTTCATCATCCATATTGTGGAGAACCCGGGAAATCCACTTTGCTATTTTCCTCATTTCTTCTTCTTTCATTCCCCTTGTTGTAAGCGCCGCTGTTCCTATTCTTATACCGCTTGTCTTCGTAGGCGGAAGAGGGTCAAAGGGGACAGCATTTTTATTAACCGTTATTCCTGCTTTCTCAAGGGCTTTTTCCGCATCCTTACCCACTATGTTTTTATTTCTGAGGTCAACAAGAACTATGTGGGAATCGGTTCCTCCCGTTACAATCTTGAAACCTTCTTTTTTTAGCTCTTCAGCCAAAGTTTTAGCGTTGGCAACTACCTGTTTTGCGTATTCCTTGAATTCTTGGCTCATAGCCTCTTTGAATGCGACCGCCTTGGCCGCTATAACGTGCATGAGCGGGCCACCCTGTATACCCGGAAAAACACTCTTGTCTATAGCCTTTGCAAACTCCTTCGTTGTAAGTATAAAACCGCTTCTCGGGCCCCTCAAGGTTTTGTGGGTTGTTGAGGTTACAAACTGGGCATAGGGAACGGGATTAGGATAAACGCCCCCCGCAATCAATCCCGCATAGTGAGCCATATCTACCATAAAGAGGGCTCCCACCTCATCCGCTATCTCCCTCATCTTTGCCCAGTCAAAGGTTCTCGGGTATGCGGAAGCCCCGCCTACAATGAGCTTCGGTCTGTGCTCTTTTGCAAGTTTATAAAGCTGGTCGTAATCTATAAGCTCGGTTTCCGGATTTACACCGTAATAGACAACGTTGTAAAGCTTTCCGCTAAAATTTACCTTAGAACCGTGGGTAAGGTGTCCGCCGTGAGCCAAATCCATTCCCATTATCGTGTCTCCGGGATTCAAAACGGCAAAGTAAACAGCCATATTAGCCTGAGAACCCGAATGGGGTTGAACGTTTGCGTGCTCCGCACCGAACAGCTTTTTAGCCCTTTCTATGGCAAGATTTTCCACTATATCAACGTATTCACATCCTCCGTAATACCTCTTTCCCGGAAGACCTTCCGCATACTTATTCGTGAGGACGCTTCCCGTTGCTTCCATAACCGCGAGAGATGTAAAGTTTTCGGAAGCTATCATCTCAAGGTTGTAAAACTGCCTTTCGTATTCCTTTATTACCGCATCAAAAACTTCCGTATCCGTTTTCAGTAGATGTTCCATACATTAAGATTATACCTGCGGGTGATAATATAACAATCTTATGGAACACGCCCATAAAGATATATACGTAATCCAGAATGTCCACATAGCCCTTGATATTTTGTTCCTTCTCGGGAAAAAACCATACACCTTTGAAAGGCTCCAGGAAGAACTTCGTGTTAGCAAACAAAAATTAACAAAGATTTTGAATTTTCTTAAGGAAAATGAGTGGGTTTCCTACGACGAAGAGAATAAACTCTACAGGCTCGGTATAAAAAACTTTGAGCTCGGGATGGCCTATTTAAATCACCTTGATATAAAAAAAGCTGCAAAGCCTATTCTTAACTATATAGCTGACAAGGTAAAGGAAAATGTATACCTGACCACGCGGGTTGCTTATGAGGTTCTTTATATAGAAAGGAGTGAGGTTGACAGGGAGGTAAGAATCCTCTCCAGATACGGGAGGGTTCTTCCCCTTTATGCCTCCGCCTCGGGAAAGATTTACCTTTCACATTTTGACAAGAGGGAGATAGAGGATTATTTCAGAAGCGTGAAGTGGATAAAACACACCCCGAATACCAAAACCCCCGAGGAGCTGAAAAGGGAACTTATGAAAATTAAGGAAGAGGGATACGCTACAAACCTTGAGGAGTATGAGGAAGAAGTTGTAAGTTCCGCAGTTCCCGTTTACGATTACGCGGGGAATGTAAAGTATACGATAACCGTCGTAGCACCATCATACAGAATGAAAGAAGAGGATTTACTCACCTGGGTTAAGGATATCCTCAAGGAGGGGGCAAAAAAGCTTTCCGAAAAGCTGGGACGCATATCCCGCTAAAAGGTTTATATTATTCGTATAAAGAAATCTAAGTAAAATAAATGGAGGTTATAATGAAGGTAGGTTATGTGGCTATAGTTGGAAAACCTAATGTGGGAAAGTCAACCCTTCTTAACAACATTCTCGGAACGAAGGTATCAATAATTACCCCCAAAGCAGGCACAACGAGAATGAGAATACTGGGGGTAAAAAACATACCCGACGAAGCCCAGATAATATTTCTTGACACACCGGGTATATATGAACCTAAGAAGTCAGACGTTCTCGGACATTCAATGGTGGAAACCGCAAAGCAGTCCCTTGAGGAGGCGGATGTAATACTCTTTATGATAGACGCAACCGAAGGATGGAGAAAGAGAGACGAAGATATATACCAAAACTTCGTAAAACCCCTCGGAAAACCCGTTATAGTTGTTATAAACAAGATTGACAAAATAGGACCGGCTAAAAACGTCCTTCCCCTGATAGATGAGATACACAAAAAACACCCCGAGCTTACGGAAATTGTTCCCATAAGTGCCCTAAAGGGAGCAAACATAGACGAGCTCCTGAAAACCATTGTTAAATACCTTCCCGAGGGTGAGCCTCTCTTTCCCGAGGATATGATAACAGACCTGCCTCTTCGCCTTCTTGCCGCGGAGATTGTTAGGGAAAAGGCTATGATGCTAACAAGGGAGGAAGTTCCTACCTCAATAGCTGTAAAGATAGATGAGATAAAGCCGGGAGATGCTAACCCGAACATGCTTGTAATAAGGGGGGAAATTATAGTAGACAGGGAAAACCTGAAACCCATAATAATAGGAAAAAAAGGTCAAAGGCTCAAAGAAATAGGAAAGAGGGCGAGGGAAGAACTTGAGTTAATCTTAGGAAGACCGGTTTATCTTGAACTCTGGGTTAAAGTCATACCCGACTGGAGAAGAAGGCCGGAATATGTAAAACTGTTCGGTTATAGTTTTTAATTAGTAATTATTATTAGGAGGTAGAGATATGGGTTGGACTTTGAGAACCGTAATCTTGCTGGGACTTCTTACAGGTCTTCTGATGGCCATAGGGGGAATTATAGGCGGAACAGCCGGAATGCTTATAGCCCTTATTATTGCGGGTTTTATGAACTTTATGAGTTACTGGTTTTCCGACAAGATTGTCCTCACCATGTATGGAGCAAGAGAGATACCCTATGAGGAAGCTCCTTGGCTTCACCAAATGGTTGAAGAGCTTGCAAGAAGGGCAAATATGCCCAAACCAAAGATATACCTCGTTCCCATGGAACAACCCAATGCTTTTGCAACGGGAAGAGGACCCGGACATGCAGCCGTAGCGGTAACGAGGGGAATTCTGGAAATACTTGAGCCCGAAGAGCTGAAAGGTGTTCTTGCTCACGAACTTGCCCACATAAAGAACAGGGACGTTTTAGTAGCTACGATAGCCGCAACTATAGCGGGAGCAATAGGATTTTTAGCAAATATGGCACAATGGGCTTTATTCTTCGGTGCTATGGGAAGGGATGAAGAAGAGGAAGGTGGTAATGGTTTGGCGGAACTTTTAGCTTCAATTGTAATGATTATCATCGTTCCGATAATAGCAACCCTTATACAGCTTGCGGTTTCAAGGGCAAGGGAATATATGGCCGATGAAACGGGGGCAAAGATATGCGGTTGCCCGGTGGCTCTTGCAAGGGCACTTAAAAAGATAGAGGAATACGTTATGCAGGTCCCTGAAAACGTTAATCCCGGAACGGCACACCTATTTATTGAAAATCCCCTAAAAGGCGGCGGAATTATGGAGCTTCTCTCTACGCACCCGTCAACGGAAAAGAGAATCCAAAGGCTGTGTGAGCTTGCGAGGAAGATGGGTCAGGAGTGTATATAATTTAATGGATGCTAAAGCTCATAGTAGTAAGGCATGCGGAAAGTGAATGGAATCCCATAGGAAGGTATCAGGGGCTTTTAGACCCGGACCTTACAGAAAGGGGGGTTATGCAAGCGCAAAGGCTCGCGGAAGCTCTAAAAAAGGAAAAAATAGACCTCCTCTTTTCTTCCCCCCTTAAAAGAACTTTTAGAACGGCGCGGATAATAGGGGAAAAATTAGGCCTTGAGCCGATAAAGGAAGAGAGGATTATAGAAATAGACCACGGGGTTTGGTCGGGAAAGCTCGTTGAGGAAGTGAAAAAACTCTATCCCGAGGATTTTGAGCTCTGGCTTAAAGAACCCCACAAGGTAAAGTTTCCCCAAGGGGAAACACTCCGAGATGTTTACAACAGGGTTAAGGACTTCCTTGAGGATATTCTCAAGAAGTATAACGGGAAAACCGTTGCCATCGTCTCGCACACGGTTCCTATACGATGTCTTTACTGTGCGGTTCTTGAGATTGACCTTTCTAAGTTCTGGAGCTTCGGGTGTGATAATGCCTCTTACTCGGTGGTATACTTAGATGCAGAGGGTAGAAATGTGATTCAAAAGTTAAACATTACCTGCCATTTGGGGGAACTTTATGTTGAAGCCCATAAGGCTCTTTAGCCTCTTAATATTGTTAATATCTCCCGTTTTTTCCCAAGAGCTGAAAAAGGAACTTACCCTGAAGGTTAAAGTTCATGAGATTCTAAGAGTTGAAAAGCCCACAATAACCCTCCCGGATAAACTCTCTTATAGAGTTCCGACATTCCGTTATGAGGGAAAAGACTTATCCTATCTATTTTTTGAGCCTCCCAAAAGGCTTGAAGAAGTTGAGTTATACGAACCCAAAACCGAGGGATGCGGAGCTCCCAAGGAACAGATTCTATACACAAAGGCTGTAAAAGAGTATAAGAAAGGAAACCTAATCGGTGCGGAAGAGTATGTAAAGAAACTCCTTTCCCTGCCTCCTTCTCCCTTCAGAAATGCGGGATACTACATACTCGGGCTTATACAGTATAAAAGAGGGTATGAAAAAGAAGCCTTGAGGTATTTCAAAGAAGGGTGCACCACACTGCATACATACAGGGATGCTTCCTGTGAAAGCTTTTACGCCCTTTATTACATAACGAAAGGAAAACCTTACAAAACTCAGGAACCTCTCCTCTGGAACTACGTTTACCTCATAGGCGGAGAAGGAAGGATACCGGAGAATCCCCTCACGGAGTGTGAAAAATACACCTTTAAACGGTATTGCGGATATGTGAATGACTTCATAAGAGGTGAGATAAACGAGGAATATAAAGAGAGCACACTTCTGAGAAAAGCTGTTTTACTTTACAAGAGCGGAAACCTGGAAGAGGCGGAGAAAATTTTTGAGAGATTTTCCCGTAAATTAATCCCCCACAGGGATGCGGTCTTTTATTACCTTTCATTAATATCTATAAAGAAAGGGGATTACGACAAAGCTCTCAAGAGGGTTCTCCTACTTGAGACGCTAAACGAAAAACTTGCAAAAGATATATATCTTCTACTTGCCTTGAAAAATCCCGAGTTTGCGGAATTCGTTTATGAGAAGACAAAGGCAAAGGAAATATTAAGATACGCGGGAATAAAAGCTTACAATAACGGTGAGTATAATAAAGCGATAAGCTACTTTGAAAAATCGGGAGATTACTTTTATGCAGCTCTCGCATCTCTTTGGCTCGGGAACTACGAAAAAGCTTATGAATACCTAAAAAAGGATAAAAAGGATACGGGACTGTATTACAAAGTTTTCCTTGAAGTGTTATACAGACTTGATAAGGAAAATGAGCTAAAGGAAACGCTTGAAAAGATAAAGGAAAAATTTCCCGAACTTTACGCGGAGTATTACGGCTGGTATCTATTTAAAAAAGGCAAGTGGAAAGAAGCCGTAAAGTTCTTTAAAAATCCTTACTACAAGGCCATAGCTTACTTTAACGCGGGTGATTACGAAAAAGTTCTTGAGATATTGAGAAATAAAAACGATTACAAATCAAGGATACTAAAGGCAAAAGCGGCAATAGCACTGGGAAAGGGATTGCTCGCGAGGAGATTTTTATTTAACGAGACCCCCGAGGAGCTATACCTTTCGGGACTGAGCTACTTTATAGAGGGGAATTATGAAAAGGCTATTCTTTACTTTAACAAAGCTGCAAAGGATAAGAATTACGAGATAAAAGCTCTGGTCAAGCTTGCGGATTCATACTACAATATGGGAAGAAAAGAGGAAGCTAAAGCGGTCTACAGGTTAATATTAAGCAAGTATAAGAACAGCGAAGAGGTAAAAAATGCCCTTATAGGTCTTGCACAGATTGAGAGTGAGAATCCTTCCAAGGAAATAGAGAAAATCGTTGAGGAGTTTGAAAGAAGGTTTCCGAACAGCCCGCTTCTGCCCGAGCTGAAACTCCAGTTGGCACGGTATTACGCAAAGGAAGGTAGGAAGATAGAAGCCCAGTTTATACTCAGGAAACTTATAAACAATCCCGAGTATAGGGAAAGGGCGCTCTTTGAGCTTGCAAGGATAACGGAAGACCCCGAGGAAAAGGAAAAAATACTTCTTGACCTCATAAGCTCAAAAGATAAGGTAATAAGCGAAAAAGCTTTCAATGAATTGAAAACGCTCTACGAAAAAGAGAATAACCTTCTTAAGCTTGCCAGACTCCTTGAAAAGAGAGGAGACGAGGGAAAGATAAAAGCCATAACGCTTTACCTGAAGATAGACAGGATAAAGGATGCGGAAAGGCTATTTAAAGATTTGTATAAGAAGTATCCCGAGCTTGAGGAATTGAAAGAAATCGCATTAAAGCTTTACGAGAAAACCCGTAAAAAACATTACCTTGACATAGCTTACAAAAGTGCGAATGAAGATGTGTTCTTAAAGGCATCATACTACTTAGGAAATTACTATTACAAAAGGAACAAAAGAAAAGCCCTTGATTACCTCCTTGAGGTTGTCTATTCGGAGAAAAGAGAGCTTCCCTTTTACAAAAGGGCTGTATTTATGAGTGCGGAAATTTTGAGAAAGATGGGAGCTTATAAGGATGCCTCCTGTATTCTTGAGCGACTAAAAGGGGTAGAACTTGAGAGCTGGGAAAGGGAAAAGTTATTAGAATTAAAGAAAGGGCTCCCCGCTTGCGGAGGTTAACTTATGGATTTATTGCTTTCCTGGATTGAAAAGGGCGGAATGGTAATGTATCCCCTTTTACTCCTTTCTATACTTTCCTGGTATGTAATTATTGAAAGAGCTTTTAACCTGAGATTTAGAAATTTAATTCCCCAAAATTTAAATGAACTCAAAACGCTTATACAGAAAGGAGATTACGAAAGTGCCCACAAAATCGCAAGTGTTACAGACCATCCCTTCACAAGGGCGATTTCGGTCGTTTTAGAGGAATACCTGAAAGGCAGAAAAGAAAAAGGATACCTCATTCAGCTTATGGAAGCGGAACTCTCCGACATAGTTCCCAAGGTTGAGAGAAACCTCCCTATTTTATCAACTACAGCATCCGTAGCTCCACTTTTGGGACTTTTCGGAACGATAACGGGGCTCATAAAGGTGTTTCAGGCTTACTCCTTAACCTCCCATGAGCAGGCTATTAACCTCCTTGCTAAGGGAATAAGCGAAGTTCTTGTGGCTGCAGCAACCGGCCTCGGTGTGGCAATACCTGCACTAATCTTTTACTGGATATACAAGGTTGTAGGAAATACAATTCTTGAAAGGATTGAAAAAGAGGCAAAGGAAATTATCAACTCTTTGGAGTGAAACATGAACCTGAGAAGAAGAAAAAGGCTTTCCGATGAGGAAAAAGCTTATATAGACGTAGTTCCTCTAGTTGATACGCTTCTTGCGGTATTTCTTTTCTTAGCTATTCTTGCATTCCATTCTCCCGAAACATTTATAGCCATTAAACTCCCCTTTGCGGAAACGGGAGAAAAAATGGATATAACCGCGTTAAAAATTCAGATAGACGATAAGGGGAATTACATTATAAACGGAAAAAGGGTGGAGCTTAAATATATTGAAGAATTAATAAAGAAAGAAAAACCTCAATACATCATAATAGAGGCGGACAGGGATACAAAGCATAAATTTGTCGTAAAGTTAATGGATTTGGCAAGAAAAAACGGAATTGAAGATGTAATAATAGCTGTAAGAAAGGAACGGTGAGATTTTAGGGGTCGGATTTTAGTTTTTCAAAAACTTCCTTAACTTGCTTAAAGGTCTCTTGAATACTTCCCGAGTTGTCTATAACGTAATCCGCAAACTTTACCTTTTCCTCTATGGGTTTTTGGTATTTCCATCTCCTTTCAAAGTCTTCCTCGCTCATTCCCCTCTTTAGAGCCCTTTTTTTACAAATTTCGTAAGGAGCATAAACAACTATCAGTTTATCAAAGTTCTTATAACTCCCTTTCTCAACAAGCAGTGAAGCCTCAAGTATGAATACGGCATCTTCGGGAAGTTTTTTTATAATCTTCTCAATCTCCTCGTATAGGGCTTTATGGGTTATCCCTTCAAGCAGTCTTAGTTTTTCCTTATCCTTAAAAACGATGTCCGCTAACTTTTTCCTGTCTATATTTCCTTTTTCGTCCAGTATTCTGTTTCCGAAAAGGGAAATGACCTTCTCATAAACGGGATGTCCTTTTTCGTAAAAGGAATGTATTACCTTGTCCGCATCCACGACGTAAGCCCCGAGGGAGCGAAACATATCCGCAACCGTTGATTTTCCGCAACCTATGTTTCCCGTAAGACCTACTTTTTTCACGTTAGGATTTAGTATAATAATTCCCTCTTGAAGGAGGTAATGGAATGGCTGCATGTGAGATATGCGGTAAAAGGGCTGTTGTAGGAAGACGCGTAACTTTCTCGGGTGAGAGAAACAGGAGAATATTTAAACCCAACGTTCACAAAATGAGGGTAATGCTCCCCGACGGAACGGTTAAGAGAATTTACGTATGCACAAAATGCCTGAAAGCGGGTAAGGTAATGAAAGCCCCGAGAATTCCTAAAGAGTGATTTTATGACGCGGTTTATTAGATTCTTAACCGCAGGAGAATCCCACGGTAAGGGACTTACCGCTATTCTTGAAGGTATTCCCGCAAACCTTTCCCTTTCTGAAGAGGACATTAATGTTGATTTAAGAAGAAGACAAAAAGGATACGGACGCGGGGGAAGAATGAAAATAGAAAAGGACAGGGTTGAGATTCTTTCGGGAGTAAGGTTCGGAAAAACTTTAGGTTCCCCCATCGCCCTCTTTATAAAAAACAGGGATTGGGAAAACTGGAAGGAAAAGATGGCCATAGAAGGAGAGCCGTCCGGTTCTGTTGTCCCGTTTACAAGACCGAGACCGGGGCACGCGGATTTATCGGGCGGAATAAAGTATAACCAGAGGGATTTGAGAAACATACTTGAGCGTTCATCCGCAAGGGAAACAGCCGCAAGGGTTGCGGTGGGTGCGGTATGTAAAAAACTCCTTTCCGAGTTCGGTATAAAAGTGGGAAGCTTTGTTGTAAGCATAGGCGAAAAAGAGATTGAAGAGCTTAAGGATAAATCTTACTTTGCGGAGCCGAAAAAGCTCCTTGAGTTTCACGATAGGGCGGAGACTTCCGAGCTACGTATCCCCTTTCCCGAAAAAGATGAAGAGTTTAAGGCTATTATAGATGAAGCGAAGGAAAAGGGAGAGAGCCTCGGGGGAGTTTTTGAAGTTTTTGCGGTAGGAGTTCCCCCCGGACTCGGTTCCCATATCCACTGGGATAAAAGGATAGATGGGAGAATAGCCCAGGCGATGATGAGTATACAGGCGATAAAAGGGGTTGAGATAGGAATAGGTTTTGAATCCGCAAGAAAGTTCGGCTCGGAGGTTCACGATGAAATAGGCTGGAGTAAAGAAAGGGGATTTTTCAGGTTTACAAACAGGCTGGGAGGAACGGAAGGAGGTATAACGAACGGAATGCCGTTAGTTGTGAGGGTTGCGATGAAACCCATACCCACATTGAAGAACCCCTTGAGGAGTGTTGATATAAACACTAAAGAAGAGATAAAGGCGGGCAAGGAAAGAACCGATGTTGTTGCTGTGCCGGCGGCTTCCGTAGTCGGTGAAGCTATGCTGGCTATAGTTCTTGCCGATGCATTTCTTGAGAAGTTCGGCGGGGACTTCCTTGAGGAGATAAAAGAAAGGTTTAATGCATATATGGAGCATATAAAACATTTCTAAAATGAGAATACTTTCCATAGATACTTCTTATTCTTTTTTAAACTTTTCAATAATTAAAGACGGTAAGGTTGAGTTTCTACACTACATAGATAGTAATAAGAAAACCCTTGAAAATATGCCTAAGGTTTTAAACGATATGTGTATAAGGCCTGAAGATTTTGACGCTTTTGCGGTTTCCGTAGGCGTAGGATACCTTACGTCTCTGAGAATAGGGGTTACGTTTGTAAAAACATGGGCGTATACGTTAAAGAAGCCCATAGTTTCCTTTAAAAATCTGGATATTCTCTCGGAATTCACACCCGTTGAATATCCTAAGATTCCCTATTTAAAGGTTAGCAATAACATCTTTTACCGGATTTTTGAAAAGGATAAAGAGAGTGAGATAAGGATATACAAAGGGGAAAAATTAAAAGGCATAGGCATATCTCTGGAGATGTTCAAGGAAATCAAACTCGGAGAAAAACAGTATTTCCATCCCTTTTTTCCTTTCTCAGCCTACGGAGGTATATACGCCTACAGATTTCTTGAAAAAAATCCCGAGGGGGAAAACGTCTTTAACATAGAACCCGTCTACGTCAAGCCACCCGTTTAGATTTTTAAATGTAGGTTGAAGACCGTGGAAATATCATATAATGAAGTTTTGTGTTTCTATCGGGCAGCTCTTAAATCTTCTTTTTTTAAAAAGGTGAGATATAGAATCATACTTTTCTTAATTCCCTTAATAGCACTTTTTATAAGAATTCTCGGAAGAACTATAAGATGGAGAAAAAGATATGAATTCGGAAAGGACAGGGGAAAGATTTACGCTCTCTGGCACGGTCATGCTCTCGGTCTTGCCCTCTTTGGTATGGACCGAGGTATAGTCGTCCTTGTAAGCAGGTTCAGGGACGGGGAAATAGCGGCAAGGCTTTTAAAATATCTCGGTTTTGAAGTTGTAAGGGGCTCAACGGAGGAAGGAAAATCCCACAAAGGAGGAAGAACCGCAACTAAGAAGCTCATAGAACTGTTAAAAGAAGGGAAAAACATAGCCATAACCGTTGATGGTCCGAAGGGACCCCCGTTTAAGGTAAAGAAAGGGGTTGTATATCTTGCACAAAAAACAGGCGGTAAAATAATTCCCGTCTGTGTTCGGTTTGGGGGTTACATAAAACTGAATACATGGGATGAGATGATAATTCCTAAACCTTTTACAAAAGGGGAGGTTATTATAGGGGAGGAGATTTTTATTTCTCCGACCGAAGACCTGGAGAATGCTCGGAAAAGGCTTGAGGAGATTTTAAATAAGCTTTCCTCGGACGCTTGACCTTTCTCTTTTTCTTTTTCTTCTTCGGGGGATAGATAATATCCGCTATCTTGGGGGCTACAACGAAAAGGATACTTCCTAAAACAGCGGTTCCGAATATAAAAGGTATGGATATGCTCTTTATACTTGGTTCAAATGAAGTCATTATGACGGAAAATTCTCCCCTCGGAACAAACGAAAGAGAAGCTCTTAATCTCGTTTTTTTCTTGAGTCCCATAAGATACGCAGCTACGTATGTGGAAACAATCTTAAGGATTATTCCCAAGATGAAGAGTATAATAAGAAACACGACTTCTCTTGGAAGGGTTAACTCCGTTTCGTAAGCGAAGAAGAAGAAAAAGAGTCCCATTGAAAGTTCCTTTAAGTCAGAAAGCTGCTTTTCTATACTATCAAGAACCTTCGTTTCGGGAACTATAACACCGAGAAGGAAAGCACCGAGAGCTTCCGATATACCGATGGAGTGAAAAAGGCTACCCACTGTAAGAACTATACCGAGCGTGAAAAATATGAATGTTTCTTCTTCGGATAGAGAGTCAAGCCATCTGGTAATCTTCGGAATTACGAACCTGTGAAGAACCCAGAAAAAGAAAAGGGCTAATGCTACCTTGATAAAACTTATCGGCAGTAGCATGGGCTCAACCTTTCCCGCTTCCTTCAGAGGAATTATAAGGGAAAGCAGAAGAATGGCCACAAGGTCTTCAAATATAAGGATACCTATCAGAAGCTCCGCTTCGGGTGAAGCTATTCGCTTGTAATCCATAAGAAGCTTAGCGATTATTGAGGTGCTTGAAGGATAAAATACCGAGGCAATGATGAGAGCGGATATGAGGTCAAAACCGAAGAGGTAAGCAAGAATAAAAGGGGGAACAAAGTTAAATATGAAATCAACGGTGCCCGTTTTCCAGGCACCGAGCATGTTTCTTAACTTTTCAAATGAGTATTCAAGCCCTATGAAGAAGAAGAGCAGTATTATTCCCGCATGTTTGAATATCTCAAACTTCTCCATACTTTCGGGTTCAACGAAAAACTTTGCGAGAAAACCGACAAGCATAAAGGCAACTATCGCGGGAACGCTTATTCTTCTGAGTGCGTAAGCGGATATAAACATAAAAAGTAGAACAAGATAGGGGCTTATTTCTTCCAGTATGTGATGTAAGTATTCTTCCATTGTTAGGTGCTACAGTCTCCGCACATATCTAGGAACTTGAGGAGTTGTTCCCGCGTTCCTACAACGATTAAGGTATCCTGCGGTTCTATTTTTTCATTATACGGGTCGGGGCTTGGTATCATCTTTCCATCTCTGATAATGGCTATAATTGAAACTCCCGTTTTTCTTCTTATTTCTAAATCCGCTATGGTCTTTCCGATAAAAGATGAGTTTTCCCCCACCTTTACCCACTCCATAACAATTTCCTTCATAAGGAGTTCCATCTTTTCCGTGCCTACCGTTTGAAACATCGTTCCCGCAAGCAGGAAACCGAGTTCCCTTGCCTCTTCTTCCGTCAGAGAAAATACACAGCTCGGTTCTTCTTCCTCTTCTTCAACGAGATATAACTCTCTCCTTCCCGTGTTGTGAATTATAAGTGTAAGTTCACCGCCTTCCTCAAGCTCTATAGTATACTTCTTGCCTACACCCGGGAGTTCCGTTTCCTTAATACGCACTATGAAGATATTATAATCCTTCCTTATGGAAGAAGTAAGACTAAAAAAACTTAAGGAACTTCAGGAGAAGGGTATAAATCCCTATCCTTACAGATTTGAGATAACGGATTTCATAGGGAACATAAGAAGGCAGTATGAAGAAGAACCTCCCGAAAACTTTAAGGTAAGGGTAAAGGGAGTGGCAAAAAGAGTTTCAAGAACCGAAGAGGGATACATGGTAAGGCTCGCGGACAAAGAGGGAATAGAGATTCTTGTCTTCACCAAAGAGGAAGGTCTAAAACCCAAAGAGGAGTATACCTTTGAGGGTTTCTTAAAAAGGGTAGAAGGAAAACTCAGCCTTGTTGAAGCAAAATTAACCCAGGGAGAGGCGGAGGAAATAAGAAAGGTAAAAGAACAGTTTGATTACGACCCGAATTTTAGACCAGTATCCCTTGCGGGAAGACTGGTATCCATAAGGAGCATGGGAAAAGCTATATTCGGACACATACAGGATTTGACGGGAAAGATTCAGATATATCTGAAAAAGGATATACTCGGAGAAGAAAAGCTGAAATTCTTTAACGATTATATAGATGTCGGGGACATTATAGGAGTGAGGGGAAAGCTCTTCAGGACAAACACGGGAGAGCTAACCGTTGAGGTTGAAGAGTATCAACTTCTTTCAAAGTCCCTGCACCCCCTTCCCGAGAAGTGGCACGGACTCAAAGATATTGAGGTAAGATACAGACAGAGGTATCTTGATTTAATAGCTAATCCCGAAGCGAGAAAGATATTTATGCTGAGAACTAAGCTTATATCCGAGATGAGACGCTTCTTTGAAATGCACGGATTCATAGAGGTTGAAACACCCATACTCCAGCCGATAGCCAGCGGAGCAAACGCAAGACCCTTCGTCACCTACCACAACTTCCTTGAAACGGAACTTTACCTAAGAATAGCCCCGGAACTTTATCTGAAAAGGCTTATAGTCGGCGGATTTCCCAGGGTTTACGAGATAGGAAAGAACTTCAGAAACGAAAGCGTTGATAGAACTCACAACCCCGAGTTTACAATGGTTGAGTTTTACGCAGCATACTGGGATTACCACGACCTTATGAAGTTTACCGAAGAGATGTTCGTCTACCTTCTTGAAAAAACCCTCGGAACCCTGAAGGTTAAATACGGAGATTGGGAACTTGATTTTACCCCTCCCTTTAAAAAGGTTAGATACTTTGAGCTCCTTGAGAAAAAAACGGGAAAGGATAAGGATTTCTTCCTGAGAGACCCGGAAGGTGTTAAAAAGCTCGCAAAGGAGCTTGATATTCCCGATGTGGATAAAATGACTCATGCAAAGCTATTGGATAAAATTTTTGAAAAGGTGGGAGAAGAAGACCTAATCCAGCCTACATTCGTTATAGACTTCCCTAAAATTCTCTCTCCCCTCGCAAAAACCCACAGAGAAGACCCCGACCTTGTTGAGAGATTTGAGCTAATCGTTGCAAAGTATGAGGTTGCAAACGCCTACACGGAGCTAAACGACCCTATAGACCAAAAGGAAAGGTTTATACAACAATTGAAAGAAAAACAGATGGGAGATGAAGAAGCGATGGATATGGATGAGGACTTTATAAGAGCTCTTGAATACGGCATGCCCCCGACCGCAGGGGAGGGCATAGGAATAGACAGGCTCGTTATGATACTCTCAAATACGGACTCCATAAGGGAGGTAATACTCTTCCCGCAACTAAAGGTAAAAAAATCTTAGTTTTTCTTCTCTTTGCGTTTAAATTTTTCTTATCATGAAGAAATCACCTAAGATAAGTCTTATAATAGAGGCCTTCCATAACCTTGAGAAGGCATACGTAGACCTTAAAAAAAACCTTGAGATTCCAAAAGAAGAGTTTGTAAAGAATAAACTCGTTCAGGACAGGGTGAGAATAGACTTTAACCTTGCCTTTGAAAGCAGTATGAGGGTCTGCAGACACCTTTCAACGGTTTACGGTGTAAAAACTTCTTCAAAGGACTGTCTTTATAAACTTGCGAAGTTTATGGAACTCCCTTTTGCGGAAGAGCTAAAGAAGTTTTCAGAGTTTTACTTCAGATACAGAGACCTGAAAGAAAGTGTTTCCCCCGAAGAGCTGTATGACTTTCTGAAAAATAACCTTATCCTTTTCAAGGAATATGCAAGGGGAGTAATAGAGTATATAAGGAAAACGACGGGAAATTTTCTCCTCATAGACTTTGACCTGCTCAACGAAAAAGCAAAGTTCGTAAAAGACTCCGTAAAGAAGATAGATTTTGTTCTTTCCCAAGGCATAGAAGAGTTCAAGAAAACGCCTATGTATTACGACAGGGTTAAGTATTTTTATCAGGTAGCTTACGATTCCCTGTTTGACATATGCAAGCATCTTGCCCCCAAGTTCGGTATAAAGAAGTTCGGCGATGACTGTTTAACGAAGATGGTTGAAAAAGGTATCATTCCCGATAGCTATTACGATACGGTTTTTAAAATGATGCTTCTGAAAAATAAATTAATAAGCACATGGGAGGTAAGCCCCGAAGAGCTTTACAACTCTTTAAAGGAGTTGAACGATAAATTTATACCGGTCTTGAGAGAAATATCAAATTCCCTAAAGGAGCTGCTTCAAGAAAAGGCAAAAGCGGGGGGCACATGATGGTTGTTCTATTCATTTTTATATTTCCTTTAGTTCTCCTATCTCAGGAAGTTCCGTTTAAAAAGCTATCCTTTTTAAATCTTAGGGAAGACCTTGAGGAAACAAGAAGCGAAGGTAAGTATCTATTTATAATGTTTGAACAGGAAGGCTGTCCCTTTTGCGATAAGATGCGAAGGATAACATTCCAGCACCCGCAGGTGAAGAAGTTTTTCACGAAACACTTTTATATGGTTGAGATAGATATAAAGGGTTCCAATCCGGTTGTATATTTTGACGGAAGAGAGATGACGGAAAAGGAGCTTGCCCATAAGTTCCGAGTGAGGGCAACACCCCACTTTGTCTTTTTTGATGAGAATGGGAACGTTATCCTTTCAATGCCCGGATACATACCTCCGGAGGAGTTCCTTCTAATAGGGAAATTTATCGCGGAGGGACACTACAAGAAAATGAGCTTTTACAAATTTAAGAAAATGTATAAAAAATGATTATTTTTTTAATACTCATTACCTTTTGTTTTTCCCTTGATATATCCCTGAAAGATGCTTTAAGGTTAGCCCTTAAGAACAACAGAATATTAAAAAAATTTGAACGGGAGTTAATGTCCGTGGTCTACGAAAGAAAACGTTCCGTCATAGACAGATTCTCGCCCGAAGTTGACACAAGGTTCTCAAAAGACAGAATTGAGCTCGTTGCAAGGGTTTTGCTCCTTGAGTTTACAAAAAGACTTCACAACATCCGAGCACAAAAGGAAAGGGAAAAAATAGCAAGGATAACCCTTGAGGAGTTTAAAAACAGATTAAAGATAGAAGTAACGAAGCTATACACATCAATTCTTATCTACGATGTGTATGCACAGGAACTGAGGGAATTTATGGCGGTGTCTTATGTCAGGTTTGATAGGGAAAGGGAAAAGATGAGGCTGGGACTTTCGGACAGGGTAAAGGTTGCGGAATGGGAAAAAACTTACAGGTATTACCGCTCAAAGCTTCTTGAAGTTCAGAGGAAATACAACGAAACCCTCTACAGACTTAAAAGATACCTGGGTATAAAGATGGAGGAAGACCTGAATCTGAAACCTATAAACTTTAAAGTCCCGGAAGATAAGAGCTTTCAGGAAAAGGAACTCCTAAATTACGTTGATAACAATTACAAACTCAGGATAAAAAAGCATGAGATAGCGTATTATAGGGAACTTGAGAAGGGAAACAAAAGACTGTTTTTCCCGGAGCTGGTTCTTGAAAGTAGGCTGGGAAGTAAGTTAAAAGACGGAGACACGTATACAGAACTGAACGCGTATCTTAACATTCCCCTGTTTGACCCCGCTGAAAAGTTCAGGATAAAAAGTATAAAGGAAAAGGTAAATTCCCTGAAGATGGAATATGAAGAGATAAAGGAGGAAGTCAAGGAGAAGATATACACCTTTCCCTACATCTGGGACGAATACATAGGAAAATACATTTACGCAAAAACCAATATGAAGTGGGCGGAGGAAAATCTTGAGCTGAAACGCTCCCAATACGAGCTTCAGCTTGCCTTTGACCTCGGTTATGCTATGGCATACTACACACAAGCGGAGAGAATACTACTTGAAAGTAAAGTAAACATACTCCTGTTTTTAATGGATGTTTACCATACCCTCGGCATGAACCCCGAAAGAGCATTTCAAGAAAGCCACTTTTTCTTAAAGTAGGATGCTTTAGTTAAAATTTAGAAAAATGCATATCTCGGATAAAAAAGCATACGCTTATATACTTCTTTCTTCGTTTATCTTTTTTATCTTCGGAAACTGGATTTTATCCCTCACATCCCTTGACGAAGGAAGGAATTTTTACGCAACCCTTCATATGCTAAATACGGGAAATTTTATAATTCCCGAATACAACTGCAGTCCAAGGTTTGAAAAACCGCCCCTTCTTTACTGGATAGGAAGTTTTTTCTCCCTTATATTCGGGGCTTCGGAGTTTTCAGCAAGGCTTGTTTCCGGTGTATCCGCCACCCTCACCGCCCTTCTCGTTTATCTTTTTTCAAAGGAGTTCTTAACAAAAGAGAAAGCTTTTTTTTCCGCACTTGTTTTTACACTCCTTATTCACAATTGGATAGAGTCAAGGGCATACGTTCCCGAGTTTACACTGGTATTTTTCTCAACCTTGAGTTTATACCTTCTTATAAAAGAAAAATTTACGCTTGCATGGCTTTCCTCAGCTTTTGCCTTTTTGACAAAAGGACCCGTAGGTCTTCTTCCCTTTCTTATATACCTAATCTGGAGGAGAAGTTTAAGGTTCATAGAACCTAAAGGTGTATTTCTTTTCCTGATTGTAGGATTTTCCTGGTATTTTCTAATGATTTACCTATACGGGTGGAATTATTTTTTTAAGTTCTTCATTTATGAAAATATATACAGGTTTACGGGAAAATATGAGATTCACCCTATGCCTTTTTATTTCTACCCCGTAGTGATTCTTTTAAGCTCCGCTTTATTTATGCCTTTAATTCCGAGAGTAATTAAAAATTACGATAAGAAACTGAATTTCTTTATCATATGGTTCTCGGTAGTTGTTTTATTTTATTCACTTTCAAAGAATAAACTCCACCACTATATTCTATTTTCCTATCCGCCTCTTGCGATTATACTCGGAAATTATACAACGGAAAATTACCTGAAAAAGGCTTATAGAGCGGGTCTGATACTTTTTTCCTTCCTGCTTTTAGGTGTCGGTTATTATGAATCCCTCCGCTTTGTCCCGAAAGCGGTAGAGTATCTAAAGAACAAAAATCCTAAACATCTATACTTCTACAAACACGAAAACTCCGCAGTTGTTGCATACCTATACAGATGCATACCTGAAAGGGATAGATTTTCAAAAGGTGATTACGTAATTACAAAAGAAAAATATCTGAGGTATCTGAAAAATTATGAGATTTTACTCAAAGGTGTTGAGTTTGAAGGAAAGGAAGTTCTTATTCGAATCAGATAAGTGGTGG